>JAGGXA010000232.1 GCA_021163285.1 Deltaproteobacteria bacterium
ACTTGAAGTATCGTAGTACGTCTGCGTCCTTGCCGCCTTGCACCTGCCTGCAGCAGGCAGGTCTTCGGCAAACTCGACGCTTGCAGGATTTAGATTCCAATAAAAGTGTCAACTACTTTTACCTCAAAATGAAGGATGCCTGAATTGAAACTATAAATCGGTCGTAACCGTTCGCGGTTACGTTACAGAAATAGCGCACTACCTTGATTTCCGAGGTCGTAACCGGCAAAATTTATGTACGGGCGTAGGGGCAAGTTTGGATGCGTCATATTTCTGACGCTTCTGCTGAAAATCAACACCCCCTTCATCTGTGATGTTGTAGACCGGAGTGCTGTTGTTATGACAGACGGCTGGAGAGGCTGTAATGGTTTGTCGAAGAAAAAGCACGTGCATAAGAGAACAGCGTTACCTTCATCGGATGATTCTGCTCACATCGCTATGCCAGGTATGCATCGAATTGCAAGTCTCCCTAAACTCTGGATACTTGGCGCTCATCAGGCATATTTTGTCCCTGCACACCTGCAGTCATATTTGCGGAGACATACTTTCCGATTCAACAGGCGCACCTCCGGCAGTCGTGGTCCCGCTTTCCGTAGGCTTATGGAGCAAGATATGATTACGGGACCTGTCACCGTAAATGATGTTATATTCAGCTACAATTGGCGGCAAATTCAGACAGGAGGAGCTAATTGACTGCCCCCTTTTTTTTATTTTAATAGTTTTTATGATTTTTATCTTTATTCTTGAACTTCTATGCCTTCTTGAATCATAACTAATTAACAACATGGGTCAAACGTAGGCTTGACCCCATTTATTCGAATTTGAAATTATTTTTGCGAGAGCCCTCCGTTTAATTTTAATGAATTGAACTTTTCGGTGTATTGCAATACTGTCCACACGAAAGCGGAATGGCTCCATGTGAGCGGTGAAACAGAGAGAGGGGAACCGTTAACAGGGTGTATCTGCTCTGCAAACACACCGGAAGGAAGTGCATTCCTCCCGCACCATTCAAGGTAAGGAATTGCCTTGTGAAGTTCCTGAATACTTTCGGCGCTGACAATAAAATACTCTCCTAACCAGAGCGTTGAGATAAACCAGGGATTGCCCGGAACATCACATGGGCTATCATGCGGCCGTTGATAATCATCATCCTGGTATCGGGCACAGCCTTCAATAGGGGTTTTGAGCCATAATTGTTGACGTATTGCCTCCATTGTTTCGACCATCCGGGGATCTCCCGGAGGCAATCCCCCCAGAATCGTGAGCCCCAACAGACTGACATCAATCACTTCATCGAGTTCATAGCCTTTATCTTTTCTGTAGCCGGAACGGGCATATCTCTTCAGACCAGCGTGGTACAGATGTTTGGCAAGCCCTTCCTTCATTTGTTCAGCCACGTTGTCATATTTCTCAGCCAGGGAGGCATCTTGAAAGAGTCTTGCAAAATTTGCCGCCGCCCTGAGACCGGCAATTACTGCTGCGACAGTAAAGGAGTGTACTCCAAAACGCTCTTCCCAGATGTCATAGGAGGGGAAGGGTAGTTTAGTCTCAGGATCCCGGTAGGTTACCAAAAAATCAGCAGACTTTTTTATGAGCTCATTATAGAGAGGTCTGATAAATTCTATGTCTTTCGAACTTTCATAGTTTATCCACAGCGCCCATAGAATCAAAGCGGTCGAGTCCTCCTGTATCGGGAGGACTTCTTTTCCGTCTACCAGCCAGGGGTGCCAGTTGCTGGCCAGTGATCCATCAGGATTGTAATGCTGGTAAAGATATCCTCCATCTGACAGAACACGGACGCAAAAGTCGAAAAAATTCATACACACATGCGAGTAACCGGCCTTTGCCAATGCAGCGGCTACGAAAGCCCCGTCGCGTCCCCACATGTAAGAATATGTATCCTTTCCAAAACGGACTATATCCGAATCATTTGCCGCAATGATTGCTCCCCTGTTATCTATCTGGGTTCTTAAAATAAGGAAACTGCTGTTGAAAATATCAGTGATAGAATTTGGCAAGTCTGCAAAGGATTTGTCTGTTTTATTAACCCACGTTCTCCAGTAATCCGATGTACGCTTAATCAGCTCATCCGGCGTCTTCTCTATTACATCCCGGTTAAGTTGAGCCACCTCATTATAACGCGTTCCTGCTGCAATCCAGTAATAAGCCACAGTCTTCCCCCAGGGATGCAGGTTCAGCCATATTCCTATAGCGGAGTCGGCAGAGCCCCAGGAAATCTGGTTCCCGCTAAGATCTCCATCCTCGGCGTCTTTCCAAATTCCTTCCCTCCCCTCCACCTGCTTGTCTCCGCAGGCATAGTGATCTACACCACACTTTTCAGACTCGCGGCAATTAATGAGAAAGTAACGATTGGCCTTGTAATGTATGATGGAACGGGTTTGTGGATCAAAATAAGCCGTATCTCCAATATCATTGCCATAAAGATGAAAGTCGTGATTGAGAAAGAGCCTAACCTGACGCTCCTCTCCCTTCAGATTTGTTGTCTCAATCTTTTTTATATATATGTTCAAGTCTATGTCGACCACGTCAGAGCATCGCAACTCCAAACCAAGAGACTCATTTTTCAGAAAGACATTAGTAACGAGGCTGTCATCATGATACCTCAAATCCTTTTCCCATTCCGGACCTATCCAGGAGAAATATCCATCTACCCACACGCCGAACCGAAAAGGGGCTCCTTTTGAGTGGTTCTCCTGTCCTATAAAGGGGAAATACACGTCCCTGATCTGATAATCAAAGTCAAAATTAAAGAGAAGATTGCCATTGCTTACCGGAATGTCTTTAGGCATGGTTTCCTATATGACTATCCTTCCAGGGTGGTGAAGGTTTCGAAAGATAGTCGGTTGACAGCCTGCTGCAGCTGTCTGATATTTTATGATTGTTGATTATCTGTTGATACAACTCTGAATATTTATCGGCCATAATTGTTATGGAGAAATGATTTTGCACATATCTCCGGCATTCACGAGGGTCAATATTATCGATGCGACCGACTGCTTCAATCATAGCATTTACAGTGTTTACCACGAACCCTGTTTTTCCGTCCACCATTATTTCCGGGACAGCTCCTCTATTGGATGCTATAACCGGCGTACCGCATGCCATTGACTCGATCATGACAAGACCAAAAGGCTCTTCCCATTGTATAGGGAATAAGGTAGCCCGGGCATGCCGGTACCAATGTTTGTTATGCTCACTGCTGATGTTTCCGATGTAAATAATCTGTTTGTCGCAGTCCAGTAACGGTTTTATTACCCTTACATAATAGTCATTATCAACCGGACGCTTGCCGACTTCAGCGGAAAGGTCGATAGAATTTTTCAGACCTGCAAAGAACTCCCTGTCAGCGGGTTTATTCTGTACACAGCCGGCAATGATAAGCTTAGAACCTGTTTTTTTCGCAATTGCTATGGCCTTGTCCTGTCCTTTATCACGGGTTATCCTGCCGATAGTGAATAAATAGCTTCCTTTATCCGGCTTCTCTTTTACAGGGAAGCCTTCAACATCAATCCCGTGGTAAACAACATCCTCTACGTTAACTATGTCATTATACTGCCTTTTTTGATATTCGCTTATCGCGACACAATATACCATGGGCAATGACAGAGGAGGATTACGCCAACGCCGGCAAACCCTTCCCAGGGAGCTGTCTTTTGCGGATATGTGAAGGGTCATTACAATCGGTACATTCATTCTGAATACACTGTCATACATGAACTCAACCGTCTTTGCATCATGAGTATGTATGATGTCAATGTCGCCCATGCTTGCCCTGTGCAATGTATTTGAAAGGTGCATATTCATGAGCCTGCTCTTTTCAGGGGAGTCAGGGCTCCAATAATCACCAATGCTCTTATCAATAGTCACATAATGTTCCCCGAAGACTCTGGAATCACCTGAACAGGCAACGATAGACCTGTAACCTGAAGAACAGAGTCCTTTGTCTATATTATGGATGATCGTTTCTATGGGACCATAGGCAAGGTCCGGCCTGATCGGCTGGTTAACGGTTGCCGCATGCAACACTGTCAGTTTTTCACGTAACAACATGGGAACGTCCATTTGTAATCCAGTAATTTTTCAATCATTTGAAGAAAGAATATATATATAAAATCAGACACGCAATGTCAATTTGTTTATTTACTGATGGACGTCCCCTATTCTGCATATTCTACTGCTGACACCCAAAGCCGAAGTGTTTTTCTCTTTTGTCATTATAGTATAAAACTTCGCTTCAGCCAAGTCATCATTGGCTTTGGGCGCAGGTGATACGTGCGTTATGTCCTTCAATCACTACTAAAGCATACTCAAATTATTTCTTGACACTGGTACCGATTCATAGTACTATTAATCTATAAAAAGCGAACACAGGAAAACTTTTGAACGAATATTCTCACACCCGGCAAGCGCAAATATCAAATGGCGGATATAGAAGCTTTGTTTGATTCTCTTGGCGCTGAATTGATTGAACGCGAAAATTCCCGGATTGGGGTGTTCCTTTTCAATGAGGTCCGAGTCTATCGCCGATCTCACCTGCGCCCTGATACTGATAAGGAAGGGGGACGAAATAACATTCCCAAGCAGAAGAAAATGAGGTGTTACCATGATGAATTTAATGAAAATTAATAATATTAATGCTGTAATTAAGTATGACCCTGAAATTGAAATGTTTAGAGGTGAATTCGTCGAGCTAAACGGAGGTGTGGATTTTTATGCCAAGGACATTGAAAGTTTAAAAAAAGAAGGCGCAATTTCTCTCAAAGTTTACCTTGACGCTTGCAAAAAACATAATATTGAACCTAAAAAGAAATATTCAGGGAAATTTAATGTGCGCGTACCTTCCAATCTTCATGCAAATATTGCCACCGCTGCTATGGCCGAAGGGAAAAGCTTAAATCAATGGATTGTAGATACTTTAGAACAGGCCGCTCATATTTAATCATCTTGACTGCCGCGACAGAACAAGCGGTTTCACTGGATCTCATGGGTACTATCCGATTTGAAAAGCTGTAACCGTTACGGGGCGTTCCTTTGCATATTATTACAAACGAAGCAATCTCATGGTTCCTCATACGGCAATTCCCGACAAAAAGTATTATTGTCTCTCCGTTTCCACGCTCCAGCGCGGGAACGCGCGCCATACTGTTTTCTACGCTGTAGAATGGAAAATAACAGACTGTCCGGGAATAGCAGCTTTTTTCCAAAATCAGGGCTTGCTCAAAAAATTACCGCAGACATATTTGATATCGGAGTCTCGCAAGCTCGCTTGCCTCTGCGGATAATTTCTTAAGCATAACGCAGAGTTTGGTAAAAAGGGTATTTCCGGACAGCCTCACAGACGAAAAGCGACATCTGCAAAAGGTATATCAGGTTTAAAGGATGCCCGTTTTTCTAATTTCAACTTTACGGGAACGGTTATCAAAATACAGCAATTTCCGTTAGACCATAACTGCTTGATATTATTGCATTTATCTAAAAAATCTTTTGCGACCTCTAATCCGAAAATAGCAATAATCTAAATATGTTATCTTATTTTTGTTCGAGAATTATTGATCATAATATTACCTAAAACCTGCATAAACTATTTTCAAGAAAATTATACTTTTAATATCAACGAATTACAGAAATGTTGTGCTTGTATAACACGCATTATTTTGATGCGGCCATAAAG
>JAGGXA010000036.1 GCA_021163285.1 Deltaproteobacteria bacterium
GACTTGAAGTATCGTATTACGTCTGCGCCCTTGCCGCCTTGCACCTGCCTGCAGCAGGCAGGTCTTCGGCAAACTCGACGCTTGCAGGATTTAGGTTTCATTTTATGTAACCGTTTACGGGTTTGAAGGTTGAAGGTTAATAGCTCAATATTCAGGGTAATAACTTATGGATTTCCGGGCATTCTTCAATAAGTTTAAAAAATGGTTTACAGTTTGAACGTTTCCCGTTCCCGCGCTCCGGCGCGGGAATACATACCATACGGGTTTCACGCTGTAGAATGGGAATCAGACGAAAAGCAGCGTCTACAAAGCGTAAATCAGGTTTATAAGGATGCCCGTTTTTCTGATTTCAATGTTCCGTAAACGGTTGTCATTTTATCCAACCGTTTACGGGCTCAGGGATACATTCCGGGAAATACCCTGTGAAAAGTAGTCTCCTCACTTTATTAAAACACTTAAGCGGTTATAAATATCCATTTTAGAAACCACCTGCCATAGAAAAGAAAAGATAATGATTATACGCCCGCGAAGGCTCAGAAGAACTGCTGCAATCAGGGAGATGGTAAGAGAGACATCTCTTAGTCAAAAGGATTTGATAGCGCCGCTTTTTGTTAAATACGGTCTTAAAGAGAAGGAACCTGTCTCTTCTATGCCGGGCCAGTATCGGTTTTCAGTGGATGCTATTGTAAATGAGGCAAAAGAATTATGGGCGCTTGGCATTCCGGCTGTTATTCTCTTTGGTCTGCCCGACAAAAAAGATGCAACCGGAAGCAGGTCATGGGCCGATGACGGTATTGTGCAGAGGGCTGTTTCCGCGATCAAAGAGAATCTGCCTGAGATGGCGGTAATCACGGATGTTTGTTTGTGCGAATACACTGACCATGGACATTGCGGGGTGATCGTAAACGGGGAAGTGGATAATGATGCCACCCTGGAACTTCTTGTCCGGCAGGCAATCTCCCATTCAAGGGCGGGCGCCGATATTGTTGCGCCTTCCGATATGATGGATGGGCGGATAGCCGCTGTCAGGAAGGCCCTTGATTCTGAAGATTTTACAAATGTAGGTATCCTTTCCTATGCAGTAAAGTATGCATCCGCATTTTACGGGCCTTTTCGAGATGCGGCTGAGTCAACTCCACTGTTTGGCGACCGCAAAAGCTATCAAATGGACCCGTCAAATGCCCTTGAAGCCCTGAAAGAGGCCCAACTCGATATGGATGAGGGTGCTGACATGATCATGGTAAAACCTGCCTTGCCTTACCTCGACATTATCCGGCGGGTCCGTGAAATCAGTATGCTTCCCCTGGCCGCATATAATGTAAGCGGCGAATATGCAATGGTAAAGGCAGCGGAACAAAAAGGCTGGATAGATGGAAAAAAGGTCATGATGGAGATGCTTCTTTCTGTCAAAAGGGCTGGAGCCGATCTCATCTTGACGTATTTTGCAAAAGAGGCTGCCCAGGTTTTGTCAGGCAAGGAAGGTTAAGCTTGTGAATCTGAAAAAACCTGAACATAAAAATCAGCTAAGACTTGTGGCATGGGAGGTTACGAGGAAATGCAACCTTAACTGCATCCATTGCAGGGCCGGGTCTGAAAGGGGGCCTTATCCCGGAGAGCTTGCTACTGCCAAGTGTTTTGAAATACTCGATCAGATCCGCCGGGTGGGAAAGCCTATTGTTATTCTTACAGGGGGAGAGCCCCTTTTAAGGGATGATGTCTTTGAACTGGCCGAATATGGCACCGGACTGGGCCTTCGTATGGTGCTCGCTACAAACGGTACTTTTTTGACCCCTGATATCATAAAAAAGATGAAGGATTCCGGCATAAAGAGGGTCAGCATCTCTCTTGATGGAGCAAGTGAAAGCCGGCATGATAATTTCAGAAAGGTACCGGGTGCGTTTAATGCGGCCCTTAAGGGCATTAAGTATCTTAATGAAGCAGGGTTCGAGTTTCAAATTAATACAACAGTCACCATGCACAATGTCTCTGAGGTCGCGGATATACTTGATATGGTAGTTCGTCTTGGCGCTGTAGCACACCACCTTTTTTTGCTGGTTCCGACAGGAAGAGCCAGAGAAATGGTTAACCAGGAGATTGATGCACTGGAATACGAAAAATTATTGCGCTGGTTTTATCACATGCGAGACAAGGTGCCTCTTCACCTGAAGGCGACGTGTGCGCCTCATTATTACAGGATTTTGCGCCAGGAAGCTGACATCAAGGGTGAAAAGATTACTTTTGAGACCTACGGCCTTGATGCTGTAACACGCGGTTGTCTGGCAGGGACGGCTTTTTGCTTTATCTCAAACCAGGGTATTGTTCAGCCATGTGGTTATCTTGAACTCAACAGCGGGGATCTGAAAGAGAGTCCTTTTGATGTTGTCTGGAGAGATTCACTTATCTTTAATCAACTTAGAGATTTCACTGCATATAAAGGGAAGTGTGGGCGTTGCGAGTATCTCAGGTTTTGCGGGGGTTGCAGGGCAAGAGCCTATGAAGCCACGGGCGATTTTATGGCAGAGGAACCTCTCTGTATCTACCAGCCGTCCGGAAAAAACACCCATGGATGAGATAGACAGGAGCATAATAAACGAGATCCAGACCGATTTTCCTATTACACAGAGACCCTACTTCGAATTGGGAAAACGGCTTAATCTTCCTGAAGATATTGTTATAAAAAGGGTGAAAAGGCTGAAGGGGGAGGGAATTATCAGGCGAATCGGCGGCAATTTCCACTCGAACCGGCTGAATTTTACGAGTACGCTCTGCGCAGCAAAGGTGCCGAAGAAAGACATAGGGCATTTTGTTGAAACAGTAAACAGTTACCCCGGCGTTACTCATAACTACCTGAGAGATCATGAATACAATATCTGGTTTACCTTTATCGCTCAGGATATGGCTTTTATAGAGGATGCATTAAAAGATATTTCCGGGAAAACCGGAATAAAAGAGATTCTAAATCTTCCAGCTCTAAAGACTTTTAAGATAAAAGTCGATTTTGAGGTCTGATTTTATAACATTACATTCTGTTAGGGACGAGGACGAAATAATATCTCCAGGCAGGCGCATAGATTTCAGGCTTTTCCGGGGTGATTTCAACGCCAGAAAGACAGGGACATTTCAGGACCACTTTTAGACCTCATATTGATTTTTGATAACAATCCGAACACCGATATCCCCCCACCATGAAACTTTGTTTAATCCGGCTTTTTTCTCTGCTCCATCCGTTTCGCAAGCTCTGTTTTTATACCATAATAGATCACCATCTAAAAAGGTCAATAACAGATCTCCTGGGTCATGAAGGCTCAATTCACAGTTCTGATTGCTGAACATTGTTGTTCTGATGGTTGACAGGACACATTTCCAGTCTTCAGGGTTTTGCCATTTGCGACAACACAGGACAGATCGAAAATAATCAATTGTAAGCCTGGCAAGCATGACGCAATAATAATGGGCTTCTACTTTTTCAGGTGATGTCCCGGTGGGCTTGTTCGGGAAATAGTTTTCCATCAGGTCTTTAATGCCCGTTTCCACCGGCCACCGGATGTGGCAAGAATTCAGAATTTGCACAGGACTGTAATCGGTGTGTGCGCTGCCAAAGCAGTGTGTCTCCTGAGTTTCTTTGTTTTGCTTCACTATAAAACGAAAGCCCTTGCCGGTTTCAGGCAGGATAAAATCACGGCTTGCAAGACGTAATGCATAGCCGGCCCGTTCATGCGGACGGGATGATTTGATCAAAATAATGAGCTGTTCCAGCCGTGGATCAATGTCCAAAAAAAAGTTTCGGCAGAAGTCCCACAGTCCCATAATCTGCAAATGCAGCCTCCCGTTTTTTCAGGGTTTGCCTGCTTATACCGTGAGAATCAGCAACCGCCCGCCGGGGCTTGCGGGCGACCCAAACATGACAAAGCGTATCATAATGACTTGAAAAAAGCCTCATCCTCATATTCAAACGGCACGGAGGATTGGGAATGGGCCAAGGCTGCTCTGACTCTGAATGGAATTTGGGTAAAATATTTCCATGTTGAATCCGTTAAAACCGTAGTATCTGTATACCATAAAAAGTATTCGTTTTGAATAAATTTCACAACTAAGTGTATAATGAAAATAGTATGCAGAAAATCACTGAATTGCAAAATATTATTTGACTTTTTTAAGGAAAACTATACTTTTTTCAGATCTCGCACAAGGCCGGCCAAAATCATGAAAATCAGAAGTTTTCATTTTATAATCAAGCAGTTATATTTATTATTGAAGTGTTTCTGACAATAAGAAAAGAAGTCAAATATGGCAGATAAAGAGGGTTGCTTTTTCACTGTACAGATATGTTGAAAAACATACGATTACATGATATTGATATTTTAAACAAATCAACTGAACGATTTTCGTTGAATCCCTTTAAAGACAGTGGCATTCAAATTTTAGACGGGTCTTGATTTTCGATCTATTCTTTTGTTTTGACACTGTTGCATTATGGTTTTATGGTTCTCACAGGA
>JAGGXA010000039.1 GCA_021163285.1 Deltaproteobacteria bacterium
GTATCGTAGTACGTCTGCGCCCTTGCCGCCTTGCACCTGCCTGCTGCAGGCAGGTCTTCGGCAAACTCGACGCTTGCAGGATTTAGGTATCAATGATATCATCGTGTGTGATCCGCCCTATCAGTCTGTTTTGTTCATCGACCACGGGAATATTAACCAGATCGTATTTCCTGGTGAGCTGGATAGCTTCTTCCTGATCAGAATAAGCATTGATTGAAATGATTTCCGGATTCATTATATCGCTAACTTTTCGTTCCGGTGGCTCCAGTATGAAATCTTTCAGGGAAACCACTCCAACCAGTCTTTCGAAGTCATCTACTGCCCAGACGTGATAGAGATTCTCAACCTCCTCTCTCTTTTCCCTGATCGATTCGACGGCATCCCTTAGAGTTATGTCTGCGTTAACGGAAACAAGCTCCAGGGCCATAATACCCCCAGCCGTATCTTCAGGGTATGGCAAGAGTTTTTCCAAATCTTCCGAGACATCATCGCCAACGGTTTTAATAATCTCTTTTGCCCGTTCGCCGGGCAGGTCACCCATGAGATCTGCTGCATCATCCGAATCCAGCTTCTTGACGATTTCAGAGATAGCCTGATTATCAAGATCCCGTAAAATCCGTTCCTGAACCGGGGGCTCGATCTCAACAAATACATCTCCCACTCCCTCAGGTTCCAACAATTTAAAAATCAAGAGACGTTCATCTGGTTGCAGGTATTCAATAAGGTCAGCGAGGTCTGCCGCCTTGATATGGTCTATAACTTTTATTAAGGCCTTGCTGTCCCCCTGTTCAATATAATCTTTAACCCTTTTGACCAGTGTTTTATCAACAGTTCTAACTACAAATGGCGCCATGATCAGCCTCCTGGGGAACCGCATAGATCGAATCAGGGACGAGGACGAAATAACATCCCCAAGCAGGCGCACAGATTTAGATCAGGTTTGTTCTATCTAAAAGCACAAAAGTTGCAGGAATAGTTAGCTGTTTCAATATTTTTGTGCTTTTGGATCGGGCAAAGATGGCCTGAAGTTGTGATACATAGTTGGGGAAGTTAATTTATCCTCGTTCCTTACTTCATTCCCTTTAATTTTGCTGATACAAACCGGCCCGGCTCAGTCTTTCCTTTTGTTTCCTGAATAATGTTTTCAAGAGGGATTTCAGCCCTGGCGGCGCTTCTGTGGCCTCCTGCCGACCCGCCCAGGTTACCAAATAATTTCTGGGCGATCTTTCCTGCATTGGCCTGAAAACCCGCATTTCTCAAGATTATGATCAACTTTTTGTCATATATCCCGGAGACTATACTCCATGTTGCTTCAGCAAGTTTCATAAAAAAGTCAGCGATAAGAACCAGCTCATCGGGATTACGCACCTCTTCCATATGCACAAAAGCGATATCTTTTATAAAGGTCAACCTGTCTATGGCAAACTGATAACTGAAAAGCGTCTTTTTTGTTATCTCTGAAAATTCAATCTTTTTGATAATGTTCATGTTTGTAAACTTGTAAAGGTACCTGAACGCATTTAAGTCGTTTAGGAGCGAGGCCCTCAGGAAATTATCAGTATCGGACTTGATACCGTAAAAAAGGGCCGTTGCGAGTTTGGGGGAGGGTTTAATCCCGGCAGCCCTTAAATATTCAGTCATAATAGTCGAATTAGCGCCGTAATCCTCTTTGATATCGACAAAAGACGCCCTGGATAATGGATTAACAGGATGATGATCTATAATAATATCAAATTGTTGATCTTTAAACTGCTCATGATGTTCAGGCTGGGAATCTACGATCGCCCACTTGGTTATTTCTTTTCTCTTAATAGATTTTATATGCTGCTGATCAATCTTGAGAAGTTTGATAAAGGCCAGGTTATCGGTACGCTGAATGACATTTAAGTGATATATTTCCGTCTTGCGGACTTTACGCCATAAAAACCGCTTTAAAGCAAGGGCGCTTGCCATGGCATCCGGATCAGCGTCTATCATAATGCCCAAAATGTCATCAGGGTTTACCACCTGCAGCAACCTCTTACATTTTTCAATCAAGGCAGTGGATTTAGGAAACGGGTGCTCCATAATGGCATTCATGAAAGAATTCTCCTTAAAATTGTACATCGCTCTTCAATGTCGGGGGCAAGCATGATATCCGAAATTATGGCAGCTCTGCAGCACCCGGCCTCCACAAGAGACCTTATATTATCTTTCCCTATTCCCCCAATTGCCACGAATGGTATTGGGCAAATTTGCGTTACCATCGAAATAAGTTCAAGCCCGACCAGATCTTCTTTGTCCTCTTTAGTATCGGTTTCAAAGACTGGCCCGAACCCGATATAATCCGCTCCTGATGCCACGGCCTCATTAACCTGGGCTATGGTGTGAGTTGAAATGCCGATGATCTTCCGTTTCAATAAAGGCCGGGCAAACCGGATCGGGATATCATCCTGTCCAAGATGAACCCCGTCTGCATCCAGTATCAGGGCAAGGTCGATGTCATCGTTTACAATAAAGAGGACGCCCTCGCGTCTTGTTAAATCCCTGAGCTTAAACCCGAGTTCCAGACTTTCTCTCCTGCTCATTTGTTTTTCCCTGAACTGGATAACATCCGCTCCACCCTTTATCTCGGCAGAAACCACCTGAACAGGATCTCTGTTCCTCAAAAACCTGCCCGGAGAAAAACAATAGAGCTTGACATCCTCAAAAGTCTTCAATTTATTTCAACCTTCAACCCATGAATAGCTACAAATTTATTAAATCATGATCCAGGGTTTCGTTTATGAAGCAGATAACTTTCCTGTAATAATTTCAGCCACTTTTTTCCCGGAACGTATCATTCCACCGAAAATGGGTCCCATCCGAGGGCCCCCAAAAACATTATTTGCGGCCATACCCGTAACGTAAAGACCCGGAAATACCTCTGCTGTGTTTATAACCGTAAATTGCTCTCCCTTTTCAGCCCAGAGGGACATCTCACCTACTACACCACCTGTTTTTGTATTTAATTTTATGCCCATCTTTCGTTTTACGGTCTCGCATATCTCCGCTGGATGGCCTGTTCCGTCTACAACGTAAGATGACTTTATACTCAAGGGATCTACATAAAGTCCAAGTTTTTCCACCGGCGACCAGTTAATGACAAGACCTGAAACCTTTGGTCCCCCTTCTGCTTCCCTGAACAGGACGTCCTCTACTTTTATCATGTTAAAAATAACCGTCCCAGCCTTAATGCACCTGGAAATAATAGTAGAAGTGGCTTCCACACTGTCCATTGTGTAATATCCATCGCCTCTTGAAGAATGATTAATTCCAAATTCTTTCACGATATCAATGGCATCATCCTGGATAACGATCTCGTTAAACATCATGCCGCCTGCCCACATGCCCCCACCGGGAGCAACCTTGGATTCAAAAATAACTGCTTTCAGACCGGCTTTACCAAGGTAATATCCCGCCACCATACAGGCGGGACCTGCCCCTACAAGGGCTACCTCCACCTCTAAACTGGAAAGTAACTTTGCATTATAGGCCTCTATAATCGCTCTTGAGATAGATATGTCATCTAATTGCATTCATGTTCCTCCTGATTTATTTGCATCTGTAAGCATGGAAAAAGGAATATTGACCTGAATCTTTTTTGCTAACCACGTCATAATTATAATTTTGGTAGCGGGTTTGACAACAGACATCCGTTAATGTAATATTTATTGCGTGACTGGAAACCTTCCGGATCACGATTTTGTAAAACCTATCGATATTGCAAAAATAATATGAGGTTTATGATTTCATGAAAAAAGCTGTTCTTTCACCATTATGTTCAGGTGTCGTTATTCCCGGGCTCGGACAAGTTATCAACCACCAGCTCAAAAAAGGCGGAGCAATTCTCATTGCTGTTTTCATACTTTTTAGTTGTGGTATAACTATATTATATCATATTATAAAGCATGTCATGATAGGCATTGGACCATACGAAACGAGAACCGGGGTAATCATAGACAAGTTTAAGTCGGAAGACTTTTCTTTAATATGGTGCCTGCTTGCAGCGCTCGCTGTAATCTGGCTTTATTCAGTGGTGGATGCCTACCTTACTGGAAAGAAACTGGATCAGAATAAAGAGAGAGATCGCTTATGAGAGCCTATTTAATCGATGAAATTCACCCTTCCCAAATGGAAAAGATTAATGACTTCCTCAAAAAAAATGCTATTTCTTCCCACTTAGATGATATATTTTGGGTTAAAATTCCTGAAAATCTTCTCAGCAATATACAGTTAGAGCATACAAACTGCCAGCCCCATGTCTTTACCGTGGAATTAGGCGCAGAATGGATTAAACTGGAATTTCTTGTTCGAAGCCTGTCAACAATGCGATGCTCATGCACAGGTTATTGCACTGAAGCTCAGAGGAATTATATCCTTGATTTCGCGCATAATACAATCGACAGGTTAGGGATTATTACCTGAAAAAGAACCCGCTATTTATGAAAAAGCACTTGCCTGAGCTTCTCCTTGATGGCCTCCGAAGCCTCTTTATCTCCGAGAACACCAACCCTGATAGTTACCTCCGTCTCCTGGGATGATTTATATTTAACAGAAATGGCAACCTTCTTATCATTGGAACGTCGGGCAACAATCTTACCTTCGGTAATATCATGATCCGAACTTACCAATTTAAATTTCATCTCATGAATCGCTTTTAAGGTAGCATCCCACGTCTCCATATATGGAGCCTGATAAATAACAGTCAAAACCCCCTGATAATATTTGTAACCGGTAATTCCGGCAGCAGTGCCGACACCAAAAAAAATAAGAGCCGCACAGCCTGTCAACATAAAAGAGAAGGATATCATAATAAAGCACTTAACCCTGATCATTTTAAACTCCTGTATTACATATGAAGATGTTAAAATCTCTATAATTCATAAAACAAACCAAAAATTTTACCGTAATATAAAGGTTGAAGACTGAAGGGAATGGTAGCCATTCGTGAACGCTTTCAAAAACAGATTATTTTTACCGTGCATTGGGAAAACATTACCGATTGAAATTGGTTCGTCACTTGTTTAAAAGAAAAATGACCAAAAAATTACGCTTAAAATGCTATTTTTACCGATATCTGTAATTACAGATAAATAAATACTTTCATTACTCTTAATTAGAGATCATGTCAATACTTACAAAATGACACAGGTCGGGAATCAGAAGTAGGAATACAAAGCAATAGTTGAAAAACCCGGCCATAAATTGAATGAGTTCATCAACAGTACAAAAACATGAAGGCCAAATTTCCAATTTCAATTTTTGTAACCTGTTTTCTGTTTTGGCTACCAACGTAAAGCGGGACATTTGCTTTGGTGGATTTGTCGCTTACGCTCCTTAATCCACACCCTACATCGGCTGCCAACGTAACTTTGCAGGGTGGATTAAACACACCGAATCCATCAAAAAGCGGGAAGTGTCCCGCTTTAAGTTGGTAACCTCTGATTTCAACGTTGCGCGAACCCTTGTAATTCCATAAAGGAGTCGTTCATGATAAAAATACTCTCCGCGGATATCGGCGGCACCAACAGCCGGTTTGCCTATTTCCGGTATGATGAGAACAAGAAACTTGGATTAATCGAAACTATCTGGTTAAAATCCGGTGAAGCCGTATCTTTTGCAGACCTGATAAGCAAGCTCAAAAAAAGCGATTTCTCATTGGCCTTAGAGGAGGCGGGCATGGCCGTTTTTGCTGTTGCAGGCCCCGTTGAACAGGGTTGCTATAGCGCCCCCCCTTATATACCCTGGGACATAGATATATCAAATGCAAATAAAGATTTCGGCCTGAGGCGGTGCACCCTGATAAACGATTTTGTAGCCCAGGCCTATGCCTGCCGTTCTCCAATGATAGAATCGGCACAAGATGTGGTGCCCGGCAAAATTGATCCGAACGCCCCGCTTATCGTGACAGGAGCAGGAACTGCGCTCGGGATATCAGCTCTTGTCCCGCTGATTAACGGCGGTTATATTGCAATACCCTCCGAAGGTGGCCACGCATCCTTTCCCTTTGAATCGGAACCGGAATTTAAGTACATGAAATTTCTGCTTAAAGAACTCGGAACAACATATATTACCGCCAATACCGTTGTATCCGGCAAGGGCTTGAGTCTTTTACATCAATTTTTCACCGGCGAAAAACTTGAACCGGCAGAAGTAACAAAATGCCTGAATGAGGAATCCGAAGTTCTCATCAATATGGCACGTTTTTACGGCAGAATATGCCGCAATTTTGCGCTCCAGTTTCTTGCTATGGGCGGGGTATATATTTCAGGAGGTGTTGCAGCGAAACTTCCGGAACTTGTAACTCACAAGGAGTTTGCAAAAGAATTTCATCGATCAGAGGCTATGGCCCGAATGTTAACAAAAATACCTGTATTCCTTAACCGAAATGAAGAAAGCGGGCTATGGGGAGCAGCGCTTGCAGGCGTCAGAGCTGCCGAATTCCCGCAAAAGCCTCTTAAAGGTTAAATGATGACCATAGAAAAATTCGTTTCTCTTCCGGTAACCGCTCACGGGGTTGAAGGTTGATATGACATATATTGATTTTGTGCAAGCGTAGGGGCGAACCTTGTGTTCGCCCTTTGATTATTCGCACGTTTTAAAGTATACCGTCAAAAGGGTCGGCAATATTCAAATGAAGCAAATTAGCGGTCAGCTTTTTGACCTATTGATCAAATTCGGGTGCAATACAAAAAAAGGAGATTTTTCATACAAAGGATGCTTTTCGTTTAACATGCTGATTTAATGTCGAATGTCGAACGAGGAATTGCGAATTATGAAGTCTTGTCCTTTTTTTTTGACAACAACTCTGCCGTTAGAATAACACGTACGACAAACCCGATTAGCCGTTTCTCAAGATCAAATTTGTCCTGTTCCTTCGATATTCATAATTCCCTGTTCGATATTCGACATTCAAAGTGACTTGATATTGCAAATTACATAGAAAAGCCTTTGACGCATGGTCTTATGATTGAAAAAACAGGGCCTACCGAACAATATCCGGTTTACGTCGTCCATACACAAAATCTACTGATAATTCAATAAATTAGGCCATATCAACGAGAGACAACCGGATACCCCGTTTTGAGCCATATCACTATTTAACCCCTGAACCCTTAAACCCGCAAACGATTACATTTGCTTAATAAGCTGGTTGGCGGATGTCAGCATCGGGTCCCAGGTCGGTCCGAAAGGAGGAGCGTAGGCCAGATCGCAATAGCTGAAATCTTCAACGGTCATTTTCTGGTGCAGGGCGACTGCAGGGGCATTTATCCTGTGGGCGGCGCCCTCTTTTCCCACGAGCTGACATCCAAGAAGCCGGCCCGTTTTTTTGTCCCCGACCATCTGTACGGCTATCGTTGATGAACCCGGGTGGGCATGTGCCCTGGACCTGCTTTTTATTACCACTTCTACAGGCTCAAACCCATATTTTGCCGCTTCAGCCATACTCAGGCCGGTTCTGGCAACCTGCATGTCAAACACCTTGAATACGGAAGTACCTGCCACCCCTTCGAGCTCAACATTTTTTCCAGTCACATTATCAGCCACTGCCCACCCTGCCCTGTTGGCTCTCAGGGCCAGGGGTATCCATGCCTTTTGTCCTGTGACAACATGAAAGGTATCGGCGCAATCACCCGCGGCATATATATCCCCGTCAGAAGTCCCAAGGTCTTTTCCTACCGCAACGGTATTGGATGGGCCAAGGACAAGACCTGCACCTTCAGCAAGTTCACTGTTCGGTTTTACGCCCACAGCCACAATGACCATCCGGCATTCAAGCCTTAGATCAGAACAGACAACCTCTAATGCATTATTTCTTCTTTCAATGCCCCTGATTTCATGTCCGGGGTACATGTTCACATCATTTTTCTCAACTTCTTCCCGGATCATAGATGCCATATCCGGGTTCATCCATGGGATAAATTCGGACCGTGGTTTTACTAAATCAACATTGATATCCCTGGCACGGAGGGCCTCGCACATTTCTAATGCTATATATCCCATACCAATAATAACTGCCTTTTTGACATTATGAGATCGAATAAAATCTTTAATCTTCCGACCGTCTTTTAACCTTTTTAAAGTCATAACGCCTTCAAGATCAAAACCGGGCAAGTCAGGGATCCTGGGAGAAGCGCCTGTAGCGATCAAAAGTTTGTCATAAGGAATTATAAATTCCCGGCCTTCCGCATCTTTTCCCATAACAGTTTTTCCCGCACGGTCAATAATCTCTACCCGATGCCCGGTCCTTAAATCAATACCCTGTTTTTCTCTGAATACATGCGCATGACGAACCACAAGATCCTCTATTGCACTGTTGGGAACGGCTATATTATAGGGCATACCACAGGCACTGTAAGAGACATCAGATGTCTGCTCCAATACTATTACATCCAGGCCGGGCAGATTTCTCTTTGCACGACTTGCCGCACTCATCCCGGCCGCATCTCCGCCAATAATAACAAATTGCATTTTGATTTCTCCCTACCTGATAATTCCGAATCACAGGTTTACAGGTTCAGGGTTCAGGGTTCAGGGTCAGATGGGTATTGCTGATATTATATAAATTGCTTATGAGAAATAATAGATAGTCCTACTCTGCAACAGACTAAAGGTAAAATCGCGATTCCAAATATCACCCCGCCCCATTCGGGACGAAGTGCGGCAAAGAAAGCACAGGGCAGAAGCCAAAACAGATTAATTGCAGCCACACCCGTAATCACTGTCAGATGCGCTCGCGCACGTGTTTTTTCTCCGGATATGCCTCTGTTTTTTGCTAATAACAATGCAATGTACTGGTATGCATGGTTTCTATGCGCTTTAAAAAAATTTTCTCCACGCACAATCCTTATAAGCAATGTCATTGTTGCATCCACGAGAAACACGCTGAATAAGATAAACCATACCCACAGAGATAATAAGCCCTTTTCATTTGTTATTAATGCAATCATTCCTAAGGAATAACCTGTAAACGTGCTTCCAGTATCACCCATAAAGATCCTTGCCGGAGGCCAGTTGTACCATAAAAATCCAAGCACACTTGCCATAAGCAAAATCAAGAGTAATACATCCGTATCTGTTTTTTGTTTGCAGAAATGTATAATAAATACAGCACTCAAAACTACAGACACCGTTTCAACTCCGGCTATTCCGTCAATGCCGTCCATAAAATTAAAGAGATTCAGCCACCAAACCAGGAAAAAGATTATAATCACACTACCGTACCAACTCAAATCAAGGAATAAATAACCTGTTTGAACGGGAGGCAATCCGCCTGTCAATAAAACACCGGCTGTCACTGAAAAAAAATGTAATAATAACCTCCATAATACAGGAACAGAGCGCAGGTCGTCTAAAAAACTGACGGAAGCGATTATTAAACCGCCTCCGATCAATATTATAAACTCTTTATCAGCGAGGTCCCTATGGATAAACAGCAATAAAACAGAGAATAAAAATGCGCATACCAAGGGAACTCCACCACCTACAGGCGTGGGTAATTTATGAGAGCTGCGCTTATTTGGGGAGCTCACCAGACCCATATAAGCAGCGTACCTGCACATAATTGCAGTACCGAACAAAGAGGTCAAAAATGTCACAACTATCAACAAAACATCAAAAATAAGTCATCTCCAAACGATTTAAGGGTTCGCGCAAAAATAACTTTACAGAATTGCCGCTCGAATTTAGATAGTTCCTTGAGTTAACAGATAATGGCTAACAGCTTTTCGAAAATCTTCGTTTCTTGAATAATGTTTAACAAACCGAAATAGTATCTATTTTTTCACTCGTTCCCACGCTCCCGCGTGGGAACGAGGTGCGAAGTTGGTTCGTCACCTGTTTAAAAGAAAAGTGTCCAAAAAAATACGACCAAAATGCCATTCTTTCCGAGATCTGAACATACAATATCAACCCGTTGCCACCTTGAAATGGCTGCCCTCTAACCTTTAACCTATAAGACTTCTTCACTAACGGATGCAATTTTCAAGTTGGCATAACGGGCCAGGACAAACATGAGGTCAGACAGACGGTTTAAATAGCGCATTGCTACGGGATTGATCTCCGATCCCTGTGACAGACTTACCACTCTGCGCTCTGCCCGACGACATACGACACGGGACATATGAAACCGGCAGGCAAGCTCACACCCTGAAGGAAGGAGGAAATGTTTAAGAGGGGGTATCTGTTCCTGATAATGATCTATCTCTTTTTCAAGGCGCTCCACGTCAGCGGCCGAAATACGCGAAGCTCTTCTTTTTTTTCCCGTCTCCGGTGTCGCGAGATCTGTTCCAAGCACAAAGAGTTGCCTCTGGATATCCCCAATCAGCTTATCAAGGATTTCATCCTTGATAACAGCGCGACACCAGCCTAATATACTGCTTAGTTCATCCACCGTTCCATAAGACCTGATTCTGATATCATCTTTGAGCGCCCTTTCAGGGCCACACAGGCTTGTTGAGCCTTTATCTCCGGTTTTTGTATAAACTTTCATAACTATTGACTCCTCTCTCCATATTTTTCTATGTACCCTCTTGGGGTTACCATTTTATTCTCTATGACCTTTGTCCCGGAATTTCCTATTATTAAGATAGAGAGCATATCAACCTGTGATTCATTAAGAGCGGAAAGGGTGGTAATATGCGCTGACTCTTCCTCTCTTGCCGCGTTTTTTACGATCCCTACAGGCGTGTCCGGATCGCGGCACTTCATTATCAGATCCCGTGCCTCTCCGAGTTGCCAGTCGCGTTTTATTGATCTTGGGTTGTAGATCACAAGGACAAAGTCTGATCCGGCCGCTGATTTTATCCTCTCTTTTATCTGCTCCCACGGTGTCATAAGATCGCTGAGGCTGATAACTGCAAAGTCGTGCATAAGCGGCGCGCCCAAAAGCGCTGCGCCGGCAGCCAGGGCCGGGATACCGGGAACCACTTCCAAATGAATATCGTTAAGGAGATCCTGTTCCGCAAGAAGCTCTATCACAAGACCTGCCATGCCGTAAATGCCGGCATCACCGCCGCTTACAACCGCTGTATTGAATCCTTCTAAAGCCTTTTCAATTGCAAGTTTGCAGCGCCTTATCTCTCCCTTCATTCCTGTTGTAACAGTCTCTTTTCCTTTAAGACGAACAGGTTCGATCATATCCATATAAGTCTTATAGCCCACGATTACATCCGCCTGCTCAATGGCCGTCATTGCCCTTGGAGCCATATACATGGGGTTACCCGGGCCAAGACTTATTACCGTCAGTCTTCCAGGGCTACAGCGAGGGTTACGTTTAATCCTTTTGTTTTGGGAACCAAAAGCTTCTTTTTCGTTGATTTCAGTAGAGCTGTTGCTTCGCATACGCTTGAAACTCCCATATGTTTTTTAACTATTGATGATGGATTAGGCGCTTTAATAGTATTTATTTCCAAAGGGCTCGCGAAAAAAATGGGCACACCGAGCATGCAGGCGGCATCCAGAATGCCCTGTTCATCTCTTTTGTCCTCTATCGTGGAAATATATTTAATGCTTTTAACGCTAAGGTCGTTATCTTTGAAAGTGGTCGAAATAAGCTCCAGTATCTCCCTCGCTTCCGTGCCCCTGTTACATCCTACTCCTGCAATAAGGCACCTGGGACAGAGGATAAGCTGGTTTATCCCGCATTCAGGAACCTTTGATTTCCATGTTACCCATACGCCGGCTATCCTCTTTATCCATTTATTTTCTTCGGTTACCCGCTGAACACTAAAACCGGCGTCTTCCTGCCCCTGGAGACCAAGTCTGTCCTCAGGATCATAAACCTGAACAGGATCTCCATTCAGAATAGCCATATTTATTGATTTTACTGCATTAAGGTTACAGATGGTCAGGTCTTTTTTCTTTGCCAGCATATCAATGGCCGGTAGTCCCGCGGTATCTGTGGCGGTTGTGATAATTGCATCCCCTCCCGTCAGGAGGGCGACTTTGTGCGCAAGGTCATTTGCGCCGCCTAAATGCCCTGAAAGGAGACTCACAACATGTTTTCCCTCCTGATCAAGGAAGACTACGGCAGGGTCTTTGTCTTTGGATTTTAGATGCGGTGCTATAACTCTTACGACTATTCCGGCAGCCGCTATAAAGATCTGGCAGGGATATAAAGAAAAGTTCATGGAGACTGCATCTGATAAGCTATCAAAGGGTTCAGCTCCAAAATTATCTGCAAGATAGGCTGGAAGAAAGAGCTCCCCTTCTGTTTGATCGGCCAGAGACTTTCCTAACCAGGCCCCTGTCTGTGTAAGCGCATATACTACGGTTTTTTTCATTTTCTGAAACCGTGTGAAAAAGAGGGGCTGTAGAGTTTTGAAAATACAGGGTCATCTTCCTGGCCCGGGAGGACAAGAAAGACAACCTGTCTGGTAATTCCCTCACTTTTTACAATATCCGTAATCGCGCAAATCCTGGCAGTAATGATCTTTTCATCCGGCCAGCCGACCCTGTATGCCACAACAACAGGCGTGTCTTCCGGATAGCCCCCGCCAACAAGTTCTTTAACAACTCCGGCGGGATCACCTCCTGACAGGTAGATGGCAAGTGATGCCTGGTGTCGGGCAAGTTCCCTGAGCCGTTCCTTGTCGGGCACGGGTGTACGGCCCTCAAGGCGTGTGAAGATAAGTGTCTGTGTCTTTTCAGGAAGCGTAAAAGATATTTTTGCTGCTGCCGCCGCGGCAAATGCCGTTGTTACACCGGGGACAATCTCATAGTTTAAACCATCCCGGTCGAGCAGGGCCATCTGCTCCCTGATCGCGCCATAAAGGGATGGATCACCTGTGTGCACACGTACCGCAATCCCGCCGGCTTTTACTGTCTCGATTATCAGGGAGTGGGTCTCATCAAGTGTCATGGAGGAAGAGTCTGTGACCTTTGCGTCTTTGCCTGCACATGCGACTAATTCAACCGGCACAAGGGAACCGGCATAGAGCACCAAATCAGCCTGTTCAATATATCTCCTGCCTTTAACGGTAATCAGATCCGGGTCCCCGGGTCCCGCACCTATAAAATAGACCCGGCAATCAGTATTTCCCATAAAATCATCCTTATAAACATCCAACTCATAGACTTGTTTCATCCCTGCCTGTGCATGTCCGCACGCAGTCAGATCTCCCAAATTTCTCATTTCCAGTTTCAAGACGTGAACGGCTATATCTAATCTAATACTATAATCAATATCTTTGTCAAAGGTTTTCGACCTGTGCGGCCGGTAATTGGCCATCGGCGGGCATAAACACAAGCCGGAACAATTTAGAAAAGCTCGTTCCCACGATCTGAGTGGAAATGCATACCGAACCTGCCTCAACACCACTGCCCTTGCAGTTGGCGCATGGCCGGACTAATCCTCCTTACGTCTGCAAACCACGTAGCGATTAGTAACTCTCGGAATCGCACTTGTTTTCTGCTATTATTTTTGTTACATTAATAAAATTGGTCACGGGTAAAAGTTCAAGGTTTCATTTTTTATCCCTGGTCTGTATTTAGAATGTGTGTTTACGGGAAGAGGGTCATCTTTGGCAGATCCGATACGAAATTTGGCATCCTTCATTTTAAGGTAAAAGTAGTTGACACTTTTATTGGAACTAAAAATTGTAAATTGCAGAAGAGGCTTATAGCCTCTTAAATCAGCGGCAGGATGCCGCTGCCCTTTTTCTGCCAAGTGTAAAATAAAAATAAAGGATGCCGAAATTTGGAGCCAAATTGGTAATTGTTTGGAAAAACAAACATTAGTAACAAGGACTTCGGTCTTCAATTTCTTCTCTGTCCTTAACCCTGAAAGGTTGAACCATGAACCTGTGAACGGTTACTGATAATTTACATTTTAGCGCTGAAAATTCTATTGATATAAGGAGGAGTTAAAATTATGAAAAAAGTGGAAGCGATTATTAAACCATTTAAACTGGATGATGTTAAAGAGGGATTGACTCGCCTTGGGGTTAAGGGGCTTACTGTGAGTGAAGTAAAAGGTTTTGGGCGTCAGCGGGGACATAAGGAGGTTTACCGTGGAGCTGAATACCAAGTAGACTTTGTACCCAAGATAAAGATTGAAATAGTTATGGAATCCTCAGTGGTGCCGGAAGCGATTGCAATTATTCAGGAAAAGGCACGTACAGGGGAAATTGGAGATGGTAAGATATTTGTCTTACCCATGGAGGATATTATACGCATACGTACCGGTGAATCCGGAAATAACGCCATTTAATGGAAATTTCAAAGAGCAAAAACCTTGAAACAGCCCATTATTGCTGCGCCTTTTGCTCTTTAAAATCTACCAGGCAAGCGAGCTTGCAAGACTCCGATATCAACTATATGCCTGCGATAATTTTTTGAGCAAGCCTTGATTTTGAAAAAATTGCTATTCTCGGACAGCCTCCTGGTCAATCATTAGTTCTATCTGTTAATAATATTGAACAGCAAAATTAAAAAAATTGAAGAATTATAGCCGGCAAAAGTTGAAATCCAGGGTTTCCGTTTAAGCGCTAATCAATCATCTTCCTAACAGTGAATGAAGTTTTTTAATATCCTTGCTCTGACCGAGAGCTATCAAGGTATCGCCTGTTTCAATAATTGTCCCGGCGGAAGGATTAAATGTCATTGTCCCTTCCTTTTTTCTTATGGCGACAATAATAACGTCCAGCTCCTTTCTTATCTGTGAATCAACGAGAGAGACGCCTTTTAGCTCTGAGTTATCTCTAACCGGCAATTCCTCCAGCATAAGATCAACATTTTTATCATAGGCAGAGAGCTCAAGAAAATCGGTTACCGCCGGCTTAACAATTGTGTGCGCCATCTTCCTGCCGCCTATAAGATAGGGCATAACAACCCGGTTAGCGCCTGCCCGCACCAGTTTTTTCTGAGTACGTTCTTCATCTGCCCTTGCAAGGATGAAAAGAGCGGGGGAAATGCCTCTTGCCGTCATTGTAATGAAAAGGTTATCGGAATCTGAAGAGACTACAGCAACCAATCCCTTCGCCCTTTCAACACCCCCTTCTATCAAAACGTCTTCGTTGGTAGCATCATTAATAAAATAGGCTATTTCATTATGTTCAAGCTCCTGCTGAGAGTCGGGATTATTATCAATAACCAGGATGGGAATCCCCTGCAATTTCAACTCTCGGGCTATAATTCTCCCGATACGGCCATAACCGCAAATTATATAATGATCCTTTATCGACTTGATTTTCAATCCCAATTTCTTCCTTCCGACAATAGACATCACCTGAAGTTCCACCATAGCCTGGGCCACTATGCCAAGTGTATATGCAATTATCCCCATACCCATAAAAATGAGAATAACAGTAAAAAGCCTCCCGATTTCCGAAACCTGATGAATTTCTCCAAAACCAACGGTAGTAATAGTAATAATAGTCATGTAAAAGGCATCTGTAAATCCCCATTTTTCAATAATCATATACCCTGATGTACCGATTAAAATAACAAAACACAGCAAAATCAGACTACGGAAGATTTTTGCAGTTCTACTGGAAGCACCTGCAGTCGCTATATTTTTATAGGGAGTCATGGGTGACCAATTATATTAAAAGAAAACGAGCGAAAGAAAAATCGAACGGATGAACGGTTTATTTCAGGGACGAGGACGAAATAACATCCCGAGGCAGGCGCACAGATTCAGGTCAGGTTTGTTCGATCTAAAGGCACAAAAGTTGCGGGAATAGTGAACTATTTCAAAATTTTTGTACTTTTAGATCGGGCAAAGATGGCCTGAATCTGTGATGCATAGTTGGGGAAGTTAATTCTCCCTCGTTCCTTAAGCCTTATCATAGTGGCTGAATTGCATGCTGAAAGTACTCCGTCCCTGAGATACGGATCTGAGGGATGTAGAATAACCGAACATTTTGGAAAGAGGAATTCTTGCCGTGATGACCTGGACAGCTCCTTTGCTGGTAATATGCTCAATTTTTCCATGCCTGGCATTTAAATCACTTATCACTTCACCCATAAACTCTTCAGGAACCAGGATCTCTGCTTTTATAATTGGTTCAAGAAGAAGGGGTTGCGCTTCATGGCATGCATATTTAAAACCCATGCTTGCAGCTATCTTAAAGGCCATTTCGTCTGAAAATGACTCCTTTGTTCTGATATCCAAGAGGGTTGTTTGCACATCAATTACAGGATACCCCATAAGCACACCTCCGCTTTCGGCTTCTGATATGCCCTGTCTGATGGCGTCAATAGATTTTTCCGTAAGTTCAGGGTGTTCGCACTGTACGACAAAGCGGTTCCCAATACCTCTCTTTAAAGGAGAAACTTCTATAATAACGCCTGCAAAATACTGCTGTCCTCCAATCTCACGCTGAAATATTTCTTCGTGTTTAACAGGCTTTGTTATCGTTTCCCTGTATACGACCTGGGGTTTTCCCTGGTTCGTTTCCACCATGAATTCACGCTTAAGCCGGTCAATAATTATTTCGAGATGCAGCTCACCCATCCCGGAGATGAGTGTCTGTCCACTTTCATCGTCGATTATGAACTTAAACGTGGGATCTTCAACTGTCAGTTTGTTCAGGGCATCAAGAAGCTTGTCATGATCCTGTACCCTTTTAGGTTCCACAGCAATGTTGATAACAGGATCCTTGGCCTGAATAGGTTCAAGCAAAATGGGCCTTTCTTCAGAACAGAGCGTATCACCTGTTGAAGTAATCTTAAGACCCATTGCAGCAATAATATCTCCTGCTGAGGCGCTTTCGATCCGTTCCCTCTTGTTGGAATGCATTTTCAACAGACGGGCGATTTTTTCATTTATTCCTTTTCCGGGATTATAAACATGGCCGCCTGTTTTTACAGTGCCGGAATATACTCTCAGATAGGTCATTTTTCTCCCTTTATCCAACATTACCTTGAAGGCTAATGCTGAGAAAGGACCTTTTATGTTTGCCGGACGAGCCTCTTCTTTATCTGTGGAAGGGATACTTCCGATAATAGGCGGAATATCCACAGGTGATGGGAGATAATCGATAATTCCATCCAAAAGGGGTTGAATACCTTTGTTTTTTAATGCCGCGCCACATAAGACCGGCACTAATTCCAGTTTGATAGTGGCCTCCCTGATCGCTTTTCTCAGTTCCGGGATTTCGATCTCTTCATCGGAAAGATATTTTTCCATTATCAGATCATTCTTGTCCGCCACTGTTTCCAGGAGCTGCTCCCTGTAACTTTGCGCTTCCTCCACAAGTTCGGGGGGAATGGACACATATCTGAACCCGGCGCCGAGTGTATCCTCATCCCATATAATACCTTTCATCCTGACAAGATCAATCACACCTTTGAAACTATGTTCCATTCCCCAGGGTAGTTGCAGGATAAGAGGAACGGTTCCAAGCCGGTCTTTAATCATTTCTACGACGTTCACAAAATTTGCACCAAGACGGTCCAGTTTGTTGACAAAAGCTATTTTTGGGACCTTGTAATCGGCTGCCTGGTGCCAGACCGTTTCAGACTGCGGTTCAACTCCCCCAACAGCGCAAAATATCCCGATTGCTCCGTCAAGAACCCTTAAAGACCTTTCCACTTCAATAGTGAAATCTACATGGCCGGGCGTGTCGATAATATTGATATGATGCCCGGCCCACTCACAGGAGGTTACTGCAGAGGTAATGGTAATTCCCCTCTCCCTTTCTTCCTCCATCCAGTCCATGGTTGCCTCACCGTTATGGACTTCGCCCATCTTGTGAACCCTGCCTGAATAAAACAGGATCCGTTCCGTTACCGTGGTTTTGCCGGCGTCTATATGGGCAATGATCCCGATATTTCTTGTTTTTAAGAGTTTTTGTGAATGAGGCATCAGGATCTTGTCCATAACTGTTTATGCGAGAATAAATATTAGCTCATTAATAAAATTTGAATTTAAGGTATCTTTATTTGCCTGTCAAGGCAATATAAGAGCAATCGGCAATTCTAATTATGGCTACCTTTGAGCATTATCTTCCCAAAAAACGGGCAAAACCGGTAAATATAATGTTAAAAACAGCCAATATTTTCATGAAAGCTCATAAAAATTTCCATAATTAGAATTGCTGAAGAACAATGGATTCCCGCTTCCATAAACGGCAGTAAAAAATAATTCATTCTGTGAGGGTTTACATGTTCAATGGTTCAGAGTTCAAAGTTACGAATACTTAAAAACTGATTGTTTTTTAAGGCAGGATTTGGTTATAGTTAATTAATATCCCTATTGATGAGATAGACAAAAACAGAGCAGTTTAAGCCTGGGAGTCAAAATATGACAGGGAAAAATCTTATTGAAATGTACAATCTCCTTTTGAATTACTTCGGACCTCAAAACTGGTGGCCGGCGGATACGGAACTTGAGGTGATGATTGGGACGATTCTTACGCAAAACACAAACTGGAAGAATGTGGAAAAGGCAATTTTGAACCTGAAGAACAGGAATTTACTCTCCATTGACAGCCTTTTTTCTCTCCCTGTTTCCAGCCTGGCCCAGGAGATTAGGCCTGCGGGTTATTATAACGTTAAGGCCCAACGATTAAAAAACCTGATAGAATTTATTGTTGAACATTATGAGGGAAATCTGTCACTTCTTTTCAGGATTGAGACACGGACCCTCAGAAAGGAACTTCTTTCAATTAATGGTATAGGTCCTGAAACAGCAGACAGTATCCTGCTTTATGCGGCAGGTCGTCCTGTATTTGTAATTGATACTTATACCCACCGTATACTTAAGCGACATGGTATGTCGGAAGATCAGACAACATATTATGAATTGCAGTCTCTGTTTGTAAACCACCTTTCTGAAGATGTCGCTCTTTTCAATGAGTTTCATGCCCTGATAGTGCAGGCAGGTAAAAATTTTTGCCGCAGGAAGCCCCAGTGCCTGCGATGTCCTCTTGAAGAATGGGGAATCGTACCGCCAGCTATTGATTGATTAATTTTGACCAACGTGTATCTTCAAAAACAAAGATAAAATAAAGCCGAAAAATATCAATACACTTAGAATGACGATACCAAGGGCAAAAGAGCCTTTATCTCCCATAATTCCTAACCCTAAAGGGAGAGCGCCCCCTCCGAACATAAACGCGACAGGGATGGTAACGGAGATAGCTACATTACGTGCATTTGACGGTCCGATAGAGGAGAGCACCGCAAAACCTGCCGGGAAAAAGCAGACTGCAATTGTCGGCTGCAGGAATATAAAAACTATTATCCACGCACCTGGCATGATACCCAGCATGGCTGTTGATAAGGCAGTAAAAATGAAGATAATTCCTGTGATTTTTATTGGTCCGAAACGATCACTGGCCCACCCTGCCAGGAAAGCCAGTGCCGGTCCGGGGATTCTTGAAAGTGCAATCAGAATATTTGCAAAACTTCGGTTCAGCCCCCGTTCAGTGATCAGATAAAGGGGGAGCATGGTATATAGTCCAAGAGATGCACCGATTCCCAGGCTGAATAATATCATTATAATTAAAAAGCCCGGTTCGGCAAAAAGTTTTTTTGTAGATTTAAACGATAACGCCACTCCCTGAAATTCACCACCTTTACCGAAACGGCTAAAGGCAATCGCTGTAATTATGGAAAGCATGCCTATAAATGCAAGAACAACCTTCCAAGGAAACCGGGTTAAAAAGGCTTCGGCTATTAGAGGGGATGCCACAAAACCTAAATTCGGAGCCAGTTCATGTATTGCAATCGCTTTTCCCCAGTGTCTTGGGCTGATTAGGGATGTGAGAGTGGCAATACCGGAAGGCAGGTAGAGTCCTGCAGCCATTCCAAGCATGAGAAGGCCCGAACGAATACCCCACAGACTATTGCTCATGGCGATATATAATAAGGCCGCTCCAACAGTGGCTGCAGAGATAACGATGGTCTTTTTATGCGTCAGGCGGGAGGATAAAAACCCTGATCCTATGAGAGTAATAAAGTAACCTGAAGATATCAGGAGAAAGAGGGAGCCTGCCTCTCCATGACTAAGCCCAAGATCTTTTTCTATGGCAGGCATCAGGGGGGCCATGGTGATCCTGGCGCTGAAATTCAGGAAAAATATCACAGTCAAAAAAAGGAGAGGCCCTAACTGTGATCGAAATGACGCCATATTTTTGCCCTGGGTCTTGTCAGGTACCTTTCGGATTGAGGTCTTATTCAATGCGTATGCTCTTTTCGCTCCACAGTCTTTGTTGATCTTTCCGTGTTTGCACCCGTTCACGGTTACAAGCTGCGCTCGGGGAACATGCCTTACAATAAAGTTATTTTGGTGGATTCGTCGCTTACGCTCCTTAATCCACCCTGCGGTTCAAGATAGTAATGTAAGTTTGCAGGGTGGATTAGAGACGAGGACGAAATAACATCCCCAAGCAGACGTTAACTGCGAACCGATAACCGTGGACGGTTTGTCCTGTTTTTTATTGGTTGGCAATGCTCTGATCTTTTTTTAATTTTTTCAAGCTTCCTATAAGTTTTACGTTATTTGGATGAGACTTAAGTACTTCCTCAAGAAATTTAATAAAACCATCAATATCTTTCTTTGTGGTATAAATTTTTTTAAGAGTTGATTTGACGATATAATCATCAGGGTCATTTTTGTATACCCTGCCGAGAGTCTGCATGGCTTCTTCATCCTTGCCAAGCTTATAATAACAAAAACCTTCATGTCTCAAAAAGTATTGATTATCAGGATCAAGACGGGATGCGTTGCGAAATTCAGATGCAGCCTCATTAAATTTGCCGGCCTTCTTAAGTTTTTCCCCTAAAAGCCCATGTAACTGAGGATCATCTTTTCCCGAAGATATTGTTACCACTTTTTTTAGTTCATTTATTACTTTTAGATCCGGTTGTTTTCTTCCTTTTAATCTGATGATCTCTTTGCGTACAAAATTGTCTTTCGGATCAAGTTGCCTGACATTTTCATAGATGCCGAGGGCCTTGTCAAAACGTTTCATCCTGTTAAGAATCAAGGCCTTTTCTTTTAAAAAACGCAAGTTCTCTCTCTCATCTGCGAGAACGGAGTTTACGGTATCAAGAGCATCCTGAAGACGATTCATTTTCCTGAGTGTTATTGCCGTTCTCAGTACCGGATAGGGCCTGTGATCTTTTTGGGATGCCTGCCGGAAATACTGAAGGGCCTCCTCAAACTTCTTTTCCTTGAATAAAATTTCACCTATGACATACAGGGCCTGAGAATAAGAGGGGGAGAGGGTAAGTATGGATTCAGCCAGGATCTTTGCTTCCGTTGACTTTCCTTGTCTCAGGTAGAGTTCAGCAAGGCTCGCATTGAGAAGAAAATTATCAGGATCTTCCTCAAGGGCTTCCTTTAATTCCTTTTCAGCTTCCTGATAAGCCCCGCTTTTTTTGAGGTTTAAGGCTCTTTCCCACTTGATCCTGCTATATTTACTGAGCTTCATAAATCATTATGTGAATTACCTGTAAAGATAATTTGTAACCGTTTAGGGGTTCACAGGGTTCAGGGGTTCAACGCTGAGTGTTCAATGTTGGACGTTTATCTTTATTTTGAAAATTGGCTGAAGTTAAAAACTAACCCCAAAGACTACGTTCTTATACTTTTGGCTATCTTATGAAGAATGCCAAAGAACTGGCGCATTTTCAAAGAAATTAACGAGGAGTGAAACAGTATGGTTGCATTTTCATTTGAATTCAAGGATAATTCTGTAAATTTACCAGGAGGCTGTCCGGAAATGCCCTTTTTCCCAAACTCTGGTTATGCTCAAAAAATTATCCCCGGAGGTAAAATAGCTTGCGGGACTCCGATATCAACCTATTCCTGCGGCAAGAGAACCTGTTGATTTAGTTCTCTATATGTTTCATCCTTCATATCCAGTCATGACAATTATATAAGGCATTTTCCATAGACAGATTCCGGAAATGCATCACCAGGCTCACTATATGCTTCATAAAAAATTCCAAGAATAATATCTGTGATTTCATAATCGTTCAACCTTCAACCTTTAACCCCCGAACGGTTACGTGATTTCTTTGTATTTAAACCTGTCTGCGTTTATCTGTATGAATCGGTGGCTGAATGATTAAGATTTTTCTTTATTGTAATATTAATAAAAATTATTTTTTACCATTGACAGATGGTATCTCTTGATTTATAGATACCTGCCAGTTAAGTATATAAATTGAAATTCAAGTTAACATTTATAAATTTAAAGAAAGATAAAAGATGGCTGGATGATATAGCCATTGTAACCCAGGTGGGTTTAACCATGGCGGGGTCAATTCTTTTTTGCCTCGCTATTGGCCTTTTGCTGGATAAATGGCTCGGTTTTCGTGGATTATTTTCAATAATTTTTATTCTGTTGGGAATAGTTGGAGGCAGTATCACAGTTTACCGGCAAATAGGAAATGTTGTTGATATAAAAAACAAAAAGGATATAAACAAAAGGGATTTGTAACTGCATAACCGTTCTCAGGTTCAAATATCTCTCTCAAACATCTGAAGAGTTAATAACCGTCTGAAAAAATTGGTTTTAAAAATAAACCCGGATTTTTTTGGGGGTTTGATGCCAGAACATTTTTGGATAGAGCCCTCGGCATGTAATTGTGAACAAGAATGAAATGGATAACGACAGGCAGATACTAAAAAAATATTCATCACAGGCCATGTTCGTTGCGATTACTGTAGCTGTAATCTTCATTGCTTTTGGTTTTAAGCCTGTTGGAAAGGGCTTTTTGCTTGCTTCCATTTTCAGCGTTATCAATTTTAGCTTGATTGCTTTTTTGAATCCCTTTATATTAGGCAGAACTCGATTTAAAACCGGCACATTTGCATTTTTATCGATAACCATTAGATATGCTTTACTTGCAATACCCTTAGTTATTTCATTAAAAAATGATTCGTTAAATTTTTATGCTACTGCAGCCGGTCTTTTTACTGTCCAGTTTATTATCATTTTTAATCAATTAGTTATCAATCGCATTCCCTCGACACGAAAGGTTTAGACAGGTTCCTGAACATGGAAGATTTTAGCAATATCCCTCAACTTACATTACGTTTATTTGATTTTAACGTGGATTTTAATACTGAAACAATAATTATGACATGGATCGTCATGGGTTTATTAATTGTTTTTGGTTTTTTAGCCACAAGAAAAGTCAGCTTTATTCCTAATCCGTTCCAGGTAGTCGGTGAGTTATTGGTCTCTGCTTTTTATAATCTTACTAAGGATACGCTTGATGAAGATATGACAAAAAAGTATTTTCCCATCATCTGCAGTCTTTTTATGTTTTTGCTTTTATGTAACTGGCTTGGTATTATCCCTAAGCTTTCGGAACCTACTAAAGACTTGAATACGCCGCTTTCCCTCGGAATACTTGGCTTTTTAATTGCCCATTACTCGGGGATCAAGACAAAAGGTTTTATAAAATATGCCAAAGAGTATTGTGATCCTATTTTCTTTATGGCTCCCCTGAATATTATCGGTGAATTAGCAAAAGTTGTTTCTATTTCATTCAGGTTATACGGTAATATAATGGGAGGTGCTATTATTATAATAGTAGTTTCTCATCTCATTTACAGTTTAATTCTTCCTCCCTTTTTGATCATGTTTTTTGGAATTTTTGTAGGAAGTATACAAGCCTTTGTTTTTACAATGCTAACCCTAGTCTATATTTCATTGCAGGTTAAATAAGTAAATGTTGGATGTTTTTTCATATGTTAAAGCGTGTTCGTTAGTCGGAGCAGGTTTGGCCATTGGTTTGGGGGCAATAGGTTCGGCTATTGGAGAAGGACTTACCGCAGGCAAGGCCAACGAAACACTTTCCTACAGGCCGGAGTTGGCAGGTGAAATCTTAAAAACAATGCTGGTTGGCCAGGCTGTTGCTGAATCTGCTGCCATCTTTGCTTTGGTAGTGGCGATGTTGATGTTTTTTACAAATCCGGTCGGCAAGCCTCTTTTGGCAGCGTGGGCATTTTTGGGCTCAGGCCTTGGAATGGGTCTTTCAGCCATTGGTTCCGGTATCGGTTCCGGCTTTGTATCTGCGACTGCATGCGAAGGAATCGGACGTCAGCCGGCCGCAAAAAGCGCTATTAATTCACTAATGCTGATTGGTGCATCTATTACTCAATCTACTGCTATTTATGGTTTTCTTGTCAGTCTTATGCTGCTTTTCATAGGTTTTCCTGAAAGCGCGGATATTTCGAGGTCATTTGCACTATTAGGTGCCGGTCTTTCTACGGGATTTGGAGGTATTGGTCCTGGTATCGGCGAAGGTTTGACAGGCAGTTTAGCAGTAACTGCAGTAGCGAGGAATCCTGAACAGGTATCTAAAGTTACAAGAACCATGCTGGTTGGTCAGGCAATAGCTGAATCAACAGGAATTTATGCTTTAATTGTAGCGTTATTATTAATTATGGTCGTTTAGTTAATTAGTATTATTTTATTTATTTTTTGTTAGGAGGATAAAATGGAAATTTCAGGTCCTGATTTCATCAAAGGTTTGGCTTTTTTGGGCGCTGGTCTCGCCATGGGTTTAGGCGCTATAGGTCCGGGAGTGGGTGAAGGTTTTGCAGCAGGCAAGGCTTGTGAGGCGGTTGGTCGAAAACCTGAAGAGGCAGGTCTTTTAACAAGAACCATGCTGGTTGGCCAGGCTGTTTCAGAATCTACAGGTATTTACGCACTGGTAGTGGCATTACTGCTCCTTTTCGTGGTTTAGACAGATCAAGGTGATAGCATATTATGATAAACATAAATGGAACTATCCTGATTCAAACCTTAAATTTTTTGATTATTACGGTTATCTTGAATTATTTGTTGTTTAAGCCGTTATTGAATATCATTCAAAAAAGAAATGATCATCTTGCCAGGGGAAAAAAGGAAATAGAAGATATAGAAGCTAAAACGCAAAATTTGATAAATGAAATCCTGGAACAGGAAAAATTAGCAAAGATCAAAGCAAGTCATGAGAGAACTGAGCTTAAAAATGAAGCGATGAAAGAGGCTGATAAACTTGTAAGCGTGGCCGAAAACAGCATGATATCCACGAGACAGAAAATTGACTCGGAAATCGCTGATGAGATGACTAAGGTTCGTGTGTCATTCAAAGCTGAGGCAGAAAAACTGGTGGATCAGATTACAGAAAAAATTATCGGGAGGAGCGTGGCGGTTTGAGTCAAATGAGCAGAAAAATATTATTAATGTCTTGCATCATATTCGGCGTACTAATTTTTGCCTCAGATGTATTTGCAGGAGAAGGGATATCATCCGGACGCAGGATATGGGATAATACCCTTTTAATTATTAATTTTAGCATACTTGTCTTTCTTTTTCTCAAATACGCTAAAAAGCCTTTTCTCGATTTTTTATATGGGGAACGGGATAAGATCAAAGAAGAATTAAACTCTCTTGATTCCATGCTTGCCGGTGCGTGCGCCAAAATGAGCAAAGAAGAAGATAACCTTCGGAATATTGCAAAATTAATAGAGGACATAAGACAGACCGGTTTTGAGCTTGGAAGAAAAGAAAAAGAAAGAATAATTGAGGAAGCCAGGATTAGATCGCACCAGATATTAAAAAAAGCTGAATATGAGGCTCATTATAAATTAGTTAATGCCAGAAAGGCATTAGCTGACGAGTTGATGGACATGACCTTTAATCTTGTTCCGGACAGGTTAATTAAAGCGTTTTCAACAAAAGATGATGAAAAATTGATTGACCAGTTTATAATGGAACTGGAAAAAACAAAAGGACAATTCATCTAAATGTTTAAAGAACGTATTCAATCCTGACCAGGTTTTTAGCTATTGTGTTGTATTCCGTCACTATTGACTCATATAAAATTTTTCTTTTGATTGTTCTTTTCAGAAACGAGGACGAAATAACATCCCCAAGCAGGCGCACAGATTTAGGTCATGTTTGTTCGATATAAAAAATCAAAAGTTGCAGGAATCGCGAATTATTTCAAGATTTGGCATCCTTCATTTTTATTTTACACTTGGCAAAAAAAATGGCAGCGGCATCCTGCCGCAGGTTTAAGAGGCTGTAAGCCTCTTCTACGATTTACAATTTTTAGTTCCAATAAAAGTTTCAAGTACTTTTACCACAAAATGAAGGATGCCCTGGTTTTTTGTATTTTTAGATTGAGCAAAGATGACCTGAAGCTGATATGCATAGTTGAGGAAGTTAATTCGCACTTGTTCTATATCAAAGTCGTGGCGGAATCTATCTTGATAACGCCCTTACAAGCTATTAAATAATTCTGTTTCATCCCTGCGCCTGTGCGCATCCGCATACAGGTCTTCCGAATTTCTTATTTCAAACCGTAATTGGATATGATTACTTCATATCTTTTTTTGCAGGTAATGCCGCATGGTTTTTAGAGTTGCCTGCCTGGCAACTTTTCCTGAGTCAGGTGGAAATCCCGAATTTTGGCAATATATAAACCTGCAAAAGAAACCAGGCCACAATTACCAGGATAAAAATCCAGATACGCACACTATTACTCCTTTTTGCTCCCCGTTCCTAATCAAAATACATCACGCATAGACAGCATTTGAAATTATAGAATGAATAGAAAAGCCCAAAGCTTTATTATTCAGGGCTTTCGACCATTACAGAATTTGAAGTTGGCTCGTTACCTGTTTGAAAGAAAAGCATCCAACAAGGCACTCATTATGCAGCCACCCGGCTGCACGTGTCAGGATCAGGAAAAACCATTAGTGGAAGCGCAGGAAGATGAAGCCGACGCTGTTCCAATTCCCTGTCCTGAACCGGAATATGAAAACGTTGACAACAACTTTTCAACCTTTTTCCCTCCACATGAAGGACATGATATTATATCTTTTTTATCACTTTGAAAGCATAAAGATTCAAAGGTCTTTCCACATTCCTGACATTTAAATTCATAAATAGGCATATTTCCTCCTTTAGAGCTTACATTTCGCACTCCTTGCGAACTGTTACGAAATTAAACATTCAAAATTGTGTCTGAGCAATCTTTTCATCCAGACAACAATAAACCACAAAGGTCGAAAAATTTAATGAATACTGAATTTAGGCCTTAAAATATACGTAGCTTTGCACTTTGGGCATTTGCCCGGCCGTGTAAAACGCTTCCTCTCTATAAAAACATATCCACATTTAACACATTTGCAAGGTTGGATGATAAGTTTTTTCCCTTGCGCCTTTAAAGAACTATCAATATGAGGCAGGTGCTCATATACCTCCTTTTCTCGGATTCCCAACTCTTGTGAAAGTTCGATAGCACTCCACTCTTCATTTTTCAAGAGGTCAATTATCTGCTTTCGAATCGTTTGCATATCATGCTTTTGTTTTTGGTCGCCGTTCACAGGTTCAGGGTTTAACGTTCAAGGTTAAGGAGGAAGAAGGCATTACTCCCTGATGGAACTTAGGAACGAGGAAGGATCAATTTCTCCAACTCTGCGTTAAGCGAAAAAAATTATCATCGGAGGTAAACGAGCTTGCAAGACTCCGATATTAACCATATGCCTGCGGTAATTTTTTTCGCAAGCCTTGATTTTAGAAAAAATTGCTATTCCCGGACAGCCTCCTAATATGAAGTTGAAAGCATTTCTTGCGGTTCCGAGAGCAAGAACTCTCCCTTTTCAATCCAGCTCTTCAGAATGTTGGCTATTTCCATGGCCTTCACATATGAAGACATCGGTACTGTCGGCACTTTCTGGCCTTGAAACATGATCATACCGCTCTTTAATTCTGCATAGCTTACCTGTTTCAGGCTGCTTGCCTTTCCTTGTGGATAATCTTTACCATAATCAAGGATCTGAGTCATTATATCTTCATCGGAAATAGCCGTAAAACGCGCCATTTCTTCATTCAGGATTGGAATAGGGACTCCTACTCCTATTGCGATGGAACATCCGTAACCGAGCATGCTTACGCCTACAACCCATTTGGGATTCATCTCTTTCAGGTTGCCCATAAGCATCAAGTTCCCTGCAGGTTCGGTGGGAACACCGTTCAGGCTTCTTTCGACTTTGGGATTGTGCTGCGTTCCGGGGCCAATGACATAACCTTGAGTTCCCCCTAAAAATATTCGAGTTCCAAGACCTAAGCTACGGTAATAAGGATCGTTTAAAAGGGGGCTTAATTGTCCGGATGTGGCATAGTTGACATTAGCTGCATCAGGTTTTAAGACACCCATGTAAGTATAAATAGTTTTTTTTGTCAAATTTACAGCACAATTATAATTTTGGTATGCATTTCTTGGGTTAAGCAGCATTGCATAAGGAAGGTCTTTTAATGTGATTGTTTTTTTGACCTCGCGATTTGGGTAACAGTCAGTGCCATACGAAGTAGCAAGTAAACTTACTGTCTTTCCATTAAGGAGGTCATGAATAACATGACCGCCGCCATATTTAAATCGTCCTGGGTGTACTTTATTCAAGGGATCATCCTTATGAACTTCTGTTGCGCCAAGATACACGTCAACAGCGGCAAGTCCCGCACAGGCCTGCACACCATTCAACCATACACGAGAAGCCTTGATACCGGGTTTGGAATGACCAAAATTTATAAAGGCCCCTGATGAGCACATTGGAGAAAAAGTGCCTGTGGTTACAACATCAATATCTTGAGCAGCTTTTTTTGGTCCCTGCTGTTTAACAATATCTACCATCTGATCCGCAGTGACCACAACGGCCTTACCCTCTTTTATCCTGCGATTAATTTCTTTGATAGTCTTTGAGTCCTTCATCTGCGTCATTATTTTACCTCCAACTCTGGAAAAGCATCATAAAACTTATTCCATTCCCTGACAAGAAAATAGATAGTGCCCATCCATAAGTGGCTATTTCAGAGTCTCGCGGGCTCGCTTACCTGCCCGATATCTGCGTTGCACTAAAATTTTAATCCTCGAAATACTCAATGTATTCCTGCAATAAAAATTTTAGAGCGCCTTGATCTCGAACAAACTATCGTGTTTATGGATGAACACTCGATAGTTTTTGTACAGACTGTAAAAATGGAACCCTGAACGTTTGAACACGTGAACCAATGAAGGGCTACAGCTTAATTTTGCGTCAAAATATTAACATTCCCATCTAAATTTCGATAGGTTATCGTCTTAACCATGTTATTTTATTGATTTTTCCTTCTCCTGTCAATGGCATAAATATTGCTGTTCACTTATGACAAGAGGTAACAGTTCTCCGATTCCGGTTTCATTCGTTCAGGAATGGGTTTTGCTCGTTCTATTTCAACAATATTATAACCTAAAACCTGCATAAACTATTTTCAGAAAGAAAATTATGCTTTTAATA
>JAGGXA010000024.1 GCA_021163285.1 Deltaproteobacteria bacterium
AGCAATTTTTTTCAAAATCAAGGCTTGCTCAAAAAATTACCGCAGACATATAGTTGATATTTCGAGGATAATTTTTTGAGCATAACGCAGAGTTTGGGAAAAAGGGCATTCTCGGACAGCCTCCTGGCCCTTACCTGAATTTCCAATCCAGTAATAGATGGGAAAAATAACCTGTAACCGCACAGGCATAATAAGGGACAAGATGGGCAGGTTCAGCCCTGAAAAAAAAGACAGGTAATATGATGATCGGTAACGGCACAATAATCATTGCCCACCAGGTGTGCGTCCAGCCGCGATGCTTTCCCAGGACAGGTAGAATTGCAAGGAGACCCAGGAAGGCCGCATAATCATATCTTTTTAATGTGATAAGCACAATATCAAGGCCGAAAAAAATCGTATAAAAAATATCCTGTCCCCGGCTGTTGGTATCAACGTCAGGGAACAGGGCGCCAAGTATGCCGATAATTACAAATACCGGGATGTCTCTCCAGTCGAGATGGTATGAAAAAATATAGGTAAGAACCCCAAAAAAGAGGACTACCGCTATTATTCCAACTAATGTATGACCTTTATATGATGCCATTATTATGAATTATGAATTATTAATTATTAATTATGAATTATTAATTATTAATTACGGATGAAATATCCTGAATCCCGAATCCCTGCTTATATGAACATCGAACCCTGCGGCACAGGCATAATTTCCTATTATACATGTTGAAAATATTTTGACTATTAAATAAAATAGTGATATATTTAAATATTAAATCCGGGAGGGATGTCCGAGTGGTTTAAGGAGGCGGTCTTGAAAACCGTTGTCCCGAGAGGGACCGTGGGTTCGAATCCTACTCCCTCCGCCAAAAATAATCCTTGTTTATCATTTTAAACTGCAAATTTTTTCTGTAAGGAGAGATGGCCGAGTCGGCTGAAGGCGCTCGCCTGCTAAGCGAGTATGGGGGGAAACCTCTATCATGGGTTCGAATCCCATTCTCTCCGCCAATATCAATGACTTAACTTAAGATAGCAGATGTTTTTTTCTTTGGAAAAATTGTCTCTAAGATACTTTTGAGTCGGTATGGTCACATCATCCTCATATCAGTTTTTGGTATCCTTCATTTTTACTTTACACCTGGCATAAAAGTGGCAGCGGCGTCCTGCCGCTGATTTAAGAGGCTATAAGCCTCTTCTGCAATTTACAATTTTTAGTTCCAATAAAAGTGTCAACTATTTTTACCTCAAAATGAAGGATGCCCGGTTTTTCATATAAATTATTGTAACCGTTCACGGTTTTAAAGGTAGAAGGTTAATATAATATATTGATTTTGTGCGAGCATAGGGGCGAATACAGGATTCGCCCCTGCGGGATATTGCCGGATACATTGGGCAGAATTTCCAGTTTCTAATTTCTATTTTCAACGTTCCGTGAACGGTTACAAAAAATACTATATTGTTTGTGCGTACACCTAATTTTAAGTGGAAACCTGATGTCGAGTCAGGCGCTTTCATTTTTTCGGAGTGTTAATAAGTTGAATTTACATGAATATCAGGCCAAGAATATCTTCAGGCAGTTTGGAATACCTGTCCCTCATGGTTTGCTCGTAAATGAGCCCGGCCGTGCGTTTCAGGCGGCGCGGTCTATAAAGGGCCCTCCATGGGTGGTTAAGGCACAGGTTCATGCAGGTGCAAGGGGTAAAGCAGGCGGGGTAAAAATAGTAAACGACCTTGATGTGGTGGAACAAGCCGCGCAATCAATGATAGGCCAAAGGATTATTACCAACCAGACAGGCCCTGCCGGTGTCATGGTAAATCAGGTTCTTGTCGAGGAGGGAGTAGAGATAGAGCGGGAGTTTTATCTAAGTATGGCGATTAACAGGCGGAACGCGAGACCTACCATGATATTCAGTCCTGTCGGCGGCGTCGAGATAGAAGAGGTTATGTTAGAATATCCGGATCTTATTTTAATAGAACGACCTGACCCTGTTACCGGCTGGATGCCTTTCCAGGCAAGAAACCTGCTCTACAGGCTTGATCCTCTGCCGAGTCCTGAAGCCATTGATAACATAACATTTATTGCAGCACAAGTTTTTGAGATATTCTTAAGGTATGATTGTTCCCTTATTGAGATAAACCCATTGGTAATTACAAGGGAGGGGAAGGTAATTGCCCTGGATGTCAAGATAAGTATCGATGATAATGCCTCTTTCAGGCAGGAGAAGATTTTTCAGCTTGATGACAAGGCTGGAAAAGACCCGTTGGAACTGCAGGCAGAGGAATATGGTATTAACTATATTCACCTTGACGGTAATGTTGGAGTCCTTGTAAATGGAGCAGGTCTTGCGATGGCAACCATGGACATAATTAAGCAGACAGGCGCAAGGCCGGCTAATTTCCTGGATGTTGGTGGAGGCGCAAATGAAGAGACGATCTCCAGGGGATTTGAAATAATTTTAAAAGATCGCCATGTAAAAGCGATACTCATCAATATCTTCGGAGGGATACTGAGATGTGATGAGCTGGCAAAAGGAGTTCTTGCGGCACTGAAAAGAATGGAGATACATGTCCCCTTGGTAATCAGGCTTCAGGGAACCAGGGTGGAGGAGGGGAGAGAAATTCTCAAAAATTCGGATCTCAAATTTCTTGTGGCAAAAGATCTGGCGGAAGCCGCCAAACTGGTTGCAGAGCAGGTTTCTTAAGCGGTAAGTTATGAGCATATTAGTAGATGAAAACAGCAGGGTTGTAATACAGGGCATTTCCGGTCGGAGAGGCAGCTTTCATACAAAGCAGATGCTTGGATATAATACGAATATAGCCGCCGGGGTCAGGCCTGGGAAGGGCGGGCAAAGGGTTGAAGGTGTGCCGGTTTTTAATACGATGGTGGAGGCTGTTCAAGAGGAAGGCGTTAATGTGTCATGTATTTTTGTTCCACCTCCATTTGCGGCCGATTCTATTATGGAAGCAGCCTCAGCAGGCGTAAAATTAATTATATGTATAACGGAAGGTATCCCTGTTTTAGATATGGTTAATGTTGTTAGTTTTGTCAGGAGCCGCGGTGCTATTTTAATCGGACCAAATTGTCCCGGTATTATATCCCCCGGTAAAACCATGGTAGGGATTATGCCGAGAAGGATGCATCGGCAGGGAGATATCGGAGTTATCTCGAGGAGCGGAACCTTGACGTATGAGGTGGTGTATCAGTTGACGGAAGTTGGCCTGGGTCAATCCACCTGCATCGGTATCGGAGGGGATCCCATCATCGGCATTTCTTTTATCGACGTTCTTGCAATGTTTAAAGAGGACAATGAAACAAGAGGGATACTTCTTATCGGTGAAATTGGCGGCAAAGAGGAAGAATATGCTGCGAAATACATAAAGGAAGAATTTAACAAGCCTGTTCTTGCTTTTATTGCAGGCCGCACTGCCCCAACCAACAAAAGGATGGGACATGCAGGGGCTATTATCTCACGCGGTATGGGAAAGGCTGAAGACAAGATCAAAACCCTTCAGGACGCGGGGATCACTGTGGCGCAAGATCTGTGTTCAATTGGAAAGAAGGCCCTTGAAGTAATGGGACATGGTTGAGTTGGTTCAGAAACTATCTGACAGTTTATAGGGATGTTAATTTATCCTCGTTCCTTAGCGCTTTTATTGCTTTATGTTCCTGAAACAATAATAAGAGTAACTACTCAGGTAAATAAACTGCTTAAACACCTGAGTAGTTACCAATTCAAATTATGGCTGCCTTTGAGCATTATTTTCCCAAAAAACGGGCAAAACCGGCAATAATAATGTTAAAAACAGCCAATATTCTCATGAAAGATCATGAAAATTTCCATAATTAGGATTGCTGATTGGCGAGAAGTGAAGGGTGCAAATAATGATTGAAAAGGCATATCTTGTGAAATATGATAGGGCCATGACAGAGTTACACACAGACAGGCAGAAAAACAATTACGACACAGGAATTATCGTTATGTTTTAGCGTGTGCCGGTAAAAAATTCCAGGGACGCTATTACCCCCGTTCCCTACTTGTTCTTACGCCATGTCGTCCCTTTTTTGGTGTCTGTTAATTCTATCCCCCTCGCCTTCAATTCCTGCCGTAATTTGTCAGCCATATCCCAATCCTTGTTTTTCCTCGCTTCTTCCCTTTTTTTGATAAGCGCCTCAATATATTTATCCATTTCCGGCACCCGCGCTTCAATTTTCATGACAGCGAGCACTGAATTGATACGAGTAATGATATTCAGAATCTTATCTCTGTCGGATGGGGAAAGCCCTGTCCTGTCCATTGACCTGTTGACATTACGGATGAAACGGAAAAGGGCTGCCAATGCGACGGATGTATGAAAATCGTCATTCATTGATTTTACGAAGCTGTGCCTCAGATTATAGACCTCCTGGTCTATTTCCGGGCCTGCAGTTCCCGGTCGGCAGAAATTGAGCCTGTGTATAAAATGATCGAGGTGGGAGATGGTCTTTCTCGCAGTCTCAAGCTTTGGCCATGAAAAATAGAGCGGTTTCCTGTAGTGGTGGCTGATCATCCAGTACCTGACATCCCTGCCGCTAAAGCCCCGGTTTATGACGTCTTTCAAGGTCACCGTATTGCCTGTGGCTTCATTTAACCCATCTTTTTCATTGATCATTACCTGCTCGTTATGGAGCCAGTAATTGGCAAGCGGTCTGCCTGACATAGCCTTGCTGATGGCCCTTACGTTTTCATGATGGGGAAATATCAATTCAACACCGCTTGTGTGTATATCATAAGCAGGTTCAAGGTATTTCATGGCCATGGCAGCGCACTCCAGGTGCCAGCCCGGCCGGACGTTCCCCCACCTCGTATTATAAAATATCCCTCTTTTTAATTCATTCAGAGTTGATCTCTTGAGCAGAGTAAAGTCCCTGGGGTTTTCTTTCTCATACTGGTCTAGATCGACTGTCTTGCCCAGCTTGATCTTGTTGAGATCAATCCCGGACAGCCTGCCATAGTCCTTCAGGCGTGAAATATCGTAATAAATGGAATGAAATTTTTCATATGCATACCCCTTTTCGAGCAGTTTTTGTGTAATGTCTATCATATCGTCTACATGCTCGCTCGCCCTCGGGTATTTAAAGGCATGCTTACAGTTCAAAAGGTCAATATCTTCCATGAAAGCCTGGTAATATTTTTCCGTAAAATCGTTCAGGGATTCTCCGGCATTAAAAGCCCCTTCAATTGTACGGTCATCCAGGTCTGTGACGTTCATGATAAGTATTACTTCGTAATCCTTAAACTCCATATACCGAGTGATAAGGTCGGAGAAGATGAATCGCCTTAATTGAGCCAGAGGTATCAACCCGCTAAGGGTAGGGCCGCATGAATACACGGTTACCATGTTTTCTTCATTAGGTATAAATTCTTCTTTTTTACGGGTCAGGGTGTTATAGACATGCAGGCCCGATTTCTTTTTAGAGACAAACAGAGGTGTGCTCAGGTATCTCTCGCCGCCGTCCGGCAGGATGGTTACGATCACGCCTTTTTCCATTTCGTCTGCAATCCTGAGGGCCGCGGCAACAGCAGCCCCTGAACTCATTCCGGCAAAGATACCTTCTTCTTTTGCAAGCCTCCGGGCTGCCTGATAAGCCTCTTCGTCCTCAATATTGATAATCCTGTTTAAACGCTTTTTTTCAAAAATGCCTGGCTGGTATGACTCCTTCATGTTTTTGAGACCCTGGATCTTATGGCCCATATAGGGTTCAACTCCCACTATTTGCACCTCGGGCTTGAGTTCCCTGAAACGCCTGCTAAGCCCCATCAAGGTGCCGGTGGTGCCCATAGCAGCAACAATCACATCTAAGCAGCCATTAGTCTGTTCCCATATCTCCATGGCTGTTCCATGATAATGGGCCATCCAGTTTGCCTCATTATTATACTGATCCGCGAGCCAGTATTTATCAGGCGCTTCTCTTACCAGGCTGTACACATACTCTATGGCCCCATCAGTTCCATGATGTGCGGGTGTAAATTTTATCCCGGCGTTAAAAGCATGAAGGATTTTAACCCGTTCCTCACTGGCAGCCTCGGACATGGTAAGAAGAATCCGGTATCCCTTGACTGCCGCAACAAGAGCGAGCCCTATGCCGGTATTTCCGCTCGTGGCTTCAAGTATGATCTTGTCTCTTGTAAGCTCTCCGCTCTTTTCAGCCTCTTCTATCATAAAGAGCGCTGTCCTGTCCTTTATAGAACCGCCGGGATTAAAAAATTCGAGCTTGGCAAAAATCTGCACGTTTTTGTTGGGGTTGAGCCTGTTTATCGGGACAAGTGGTGTTCCGCCAATCTCATCAAGTATACTGTGCCGTTTATCTACCATTATAATGGACTCCGATCAGATATCAGGGTGGGGATTATGAAATTTCTGAGTAGCGCAAGAAGCAGCATGTCTTTTATTTTATATAAATCATTTGAAATTTTCAATTGTTTTGCCTGAATCCCATGCTTCAGCGTGGAAACCCGTATGGTATACGTTGCCACGCTGGAGCATGGGAACGAAAAAATAACGCAGAGTTTGGGAAAAAGGGCATTCTCGGACAGCTTCCCAGGCAGGCGCACAGATTCAGGTCAGTTAAAGGCAGCCATGTCTCTTTTTGCAGAAAGGGGTTTCAGCGAACCCTGAACCTTCAATCTCCAACCTGAACCTGTAAACAGTTACAAGGATACATCTCATGGGCAGTCCATACAAAACAGTGCGGGTCAATAAAATCAACAGGTCACATGCCATGGTTTCCGGCAGTACATGGTGAAAAAACAGGCGCTTGCAAAGCAAATAAGGTAGGTATTTTCAAACCTGCATTGCTTTGTAGGGACTGTCCCTTTTTGACCCTCGCGGTTGTCCCTGTAATTTATTCCTGTCTTGATCAGCTTGCCAACCGGAAACCTTTTGAAAAGTTCAAAAAACCTGAAATGGCTGATGAGTAAAAATGGGTACCATCCCAACTTTATTTAAAGTCAAATTAATTACAAAAAAGGTTTGACAAATACAATTTATTTATTATATGAACTAATTTCAATTTTGCGTTGTATTATTAAATAAATGATCCGGTAAGATGGACCTTTCACTGTCAGGAAGCGAGTTTTACCATGTTTTCACTATTGCTCTTGAAAAACTTTTATTATGGTACAAGTATTGCTTAACATCTTGATACGATTTGTGATCATAAACAACTCCCTTGGTTCGGTATGATTCCTGCCGGGAAATCAGGGCGCTTCGTAGTACAATTCAGGGAATTGGAAGGAAATAATCTACGCATATCACGCAGAATTTTTGCTTGTCTTCAAGCCGTGGTAACAGTTGCATAGTAGATAGGGGTTTCAAACCCGTATCTGCCAAACCCCTGTTACCGCAACGTAGAAGACGGACAAAAGGGCAGGCAGGATGCTGAGATTATTTTCTGTAAATTCCCTTATTTCATAATGAGGTATGTTGAGTTTATTTATGATGTGTGAAAAATATAAATGCAGATTGCAAGAGAGTGAAGCACGATAATAATAAGTAAAGTCGGAAAAGATTTGTTTACACTTATCTTTATTTTCACTTTTTAATTTAAAACCTATGTCAAAGGAGTTTGTTATGTTGAGGAAAGAATTTTGTTGTAAAAATCGAGATAAGGGTATTCATGACATATCCTTTAAACACATTTTAATTATAATATGCTGCGCTTTATTTATTACAATAAGCATTCCGCAAAAATCATGGGCATTTCTTGATTTTATCAAGCGGATAAGCCAGAACGCCGCACAAACCAGCAGAGGAAACACCGTTATTGCGATTGGAGAGCAGCCGACTGACACGACCTTCAATCCGGCTCTCGGATCTTTTATCACACAAAATATGAACGGTCTGGACGATTCTCTTGAAGCATACTACATGTTTGCAGAGACTGACTTTCATTTCAGATACACGGGCACTAATGGAGAAAGATATACCACCACAGGTACGGACAGCTTTGCACTTTTACCCGAGCTGGCCTATCTCCATCATGTAAAAGATTCTCCCATGACCTGGGGA
>JAGGXA010000137.1 GCA_021163285.1 Deltaproteobacteria bacterium
GACGTACTACGATACTTCAAGTCCTTGCCAACGCCGCAGATTCGGTAAAATCGGCGCTCCCGGAGGGTAAACTATTTTCAAAAATCCCAGCCTTTATGGCCTCATTCAAATTGATACGTATCATGCAAGCACAACATTCCCATAACTTGCTGATATTAAAAGCCTAACTTCCTTTTTGAAAATAGTTTATGCAGGATTTAGGTGTCATATCAACCTTCTATCTTCAACCTTTGAACGGTTACAAATAACTTTACAGAATTGGCGCTCAGATTCAGGCCGGGGGGAACGTATACGAGGCATGGCGGCATCTGAAATCGATAAAACCGTTAGATCGCGCATGTGCGCCACTATATGCACGGTAACACACAAAGGCAAACCCTATGCCATTGAAGCGACTCCTTTTTTTTGATGGTGAAACAATCTGCTTCATGATTAACCCGCGCGGCTCTACAGCGCGGAATATTCAAAAGAACACCGATGTCTTGCCGAAATTTACTCAGACAAAACCTGACCTTTCCAAATGGTTCGGGGTGTCCTGTTTTGGGGAGGGCTTCTTTGTCAGAGACGCAGAAGATATCCGTCGTGGCTGGAAACTCCTTGGCAGAGTTATGAAAACCGATTATGGAGAAACCGCTGAAAAATTCAGTTCCAATCCCGAACAATCTCCTCTTTTCTGCGTAGAGATTGAGAAGATGACAGGCCGCTGCAACTGAAAACAAAGCTTGCTCACTAATATCAAAGGAGGTTTGAAAGAATGGAATGGACACCGGAGGCCAAAGAGGCCTTTAAGCAGGTGCCGCCCGCGGTTCAAGCGATGGCCAAAACAGGGATTGAGTCATACGCCCGTGATAAAGGACTTGGCGTCATAGACATTGAGGCGCTGGAAGAAGCCGGATCCACCTTGATGGGAGGTCACGTGAACGGGAAAGACAAAACATCCGGCCTGAATGTGGGGGTCAACCGGCGACACACCATGCAACTAACTGATGTAAAAAGCTTTTTTGCAAATGACACGGAAGACCCCCTTCATGATGCCTTTGATCACAAGATGACCGTTCATGCAATGCCCAAAGGTAAACCGATTAAACAAGAGGCATTGCAAAAAAGCTGGGACAAAATCATGAACAGCAAAGAGGGGCTTCCTGTCCGGAACCTTTACATCCATATCCCATTCTGTGAGACTCATTGCCGGTTCTGCGGTTTTTACCAGAACCCGTACCGTTCGGATTCGGCAGAGAAATATATAGACGCACTAATTCAGGAAATGGAACTTACAGCAAAAAAAACATTTGCAAGGCGCCTGCCCTTTCAGTCGGTGTACTTTGGCGGCGGCACTCCGACAGCGCTTTCATCAACATCACTTGCGCGGCTTGTTTCTTCCGTGGAGAATCTTTTTCCCCTTTCAAACGATTGTGAAATTACCCTTGAAGGGCGAACCTATAACTTTACACACGAGAAAATTGAAGCCGCAATGTCTGCAGGGATCAATCGCATTTCCATCGGAGTTCAGAGTTTTGACACCGGTATCAGGAAGTCGCTTGGCCGTAAAGAAACAAAAGAAAAGGTGATTGAAAGGCTGCGCTGTCTTAAAGATTCAGGCCGGGCAGTGGTTATCATTGACCTGATTTATGGTCTGCCTGGCCAGACACTTGAAATCTGGGAAGAAGACATAAAAACCTTTCTCTCTCTTGAACTTGATGGCTGCGATTTCTACCAGTTGAATGTTTTCAGGGGTGGCCCGCTTGAAAAAGCCGTTTCTAAAGGGTCTTTGCCAAAACCTGCAACGTTAAAGGAGCAGGCTGACTATTACGTCCGTGGAGTCGAACTTATGGATGCGGCGCATTATCGTCGTCTTTCTACGTCACACTGGGCCAGGACCACAAGAGAAAGGAGTCTTTATAATCTCTTTTCCAGGGGCAGAAGCGAGTGCATTCCCCTGGGCTCAGGAGCCGGAGGCTGGATCAAGGATTGTTTTTTCTTCGTTGAAGGAGACCTGAATGTGTATTTCAAGGCCATTGAAGCCGGCCAGAAACCCTTTTCTTTTGGTATGAAAAGGCCCGGGAAAGATCTGCTTTACAGAGATATCTCCTACGAGATGGAATCAGGCTATTGTGATCTTAAAAAAATTTCTTCTCTCTCTCATCTTGATCTTTTGGGTGTTTTAGAGCCGGTTCTTTCCCAATGGGAAAAGGCGGGATTGATAAATTTATCGGATGGCTGCATTTATCTTACAACGGCCGGGGAATTCTGGACAGTCAATCTTGCCCAAATCATGATAGATTTTCTCCAGGAAGAACTGGGAAAGGAAGATTTGCCGTAGGGGTTCGCGCAAAAATAACCTTACAGAATTGGCGCTCAGGTTTAAGTTGGGGACGAGGACGAAATAACATCCCCAGGCAGGCGCACGGATTCAGGTCGGGTTTGTTCGATCTAAAAGCACAAAAGGCGCAGTAATAGTGGGCTGTTTCAAGGTTTTTGCTCTTTAAAATCTGTCCTTGACTTGGGATCCACTTTAAAGGTTTAAATACAATGAAATCACGTAAACGTTCAAAGGTTTCATTTTCCTGCGGGCAGGCAACCAACGTAAGACGGGACAGTTGCTTTGGCGGATTTATTGCTTATGCTCCTGAAACCACCCTGCGTCGGCTGCCAACTGAACTTTGCAGGGTGGATTAAGCGAAGCGAATCCACCAAAAAGCGGAAAGTGTCCCGCTTTAAGTTGGCAGCCGCGGTGTAAGTTTCCAATTATTATCAGCGCTAAGCCTCGCATATAAGGCCCGGCATATGAAAGATGACCAAATTGCGGCCTCCCCAAAATCCGTTATAATCAGGAAATATCTATTAATGCTTATACTCCTTTTTCCGACGGCTCTCTTTGGAGCGGAATGTTCCAATGATGTAAAAAAAAAGTAAAACCTTCAGCCTGTACTTTGAAAATGATCTTTTCGGCAATACAGACAAAAGTTACACCAACGGCATAAAATTATCCTGGGTTTCAGAAGATCTGGCCGAATATGCAAAAAGCGGCAGTCTCCCGAAATGGAGCCTGCCGTATGTGAGGAAGATCCCTTTTATCAATCAACCGGAATTGCAGCGAAATATTACTCTTTCACTGGGTCAGAGCATGTATACCCCGGAGGGTATTGAATGTAAGGAGCTGATTAAAGATGACCGTCCATACGCAGGCTGGACATATTTTGGCGTGGCATTTCACAGTAAAAACTACTCTTTTCTGAATTCGCTGGAAATACAGATGGGTATTGTCGGGCCCGAATCATTTGCCGAACAGACCCAAAAATCTGCGCACCGGATGCTGGATAGCAAGCGGGCTGATGGCTGGAAACATCAGCTTAAAAATGAACCCGGCCTGGCCGTAATATATGATCGCAAGACTCGCATTCTTTCCGCAAACAGCCGGGGCATTGGCATTGATGCAATCGCTCATGCGGGAGGGTCAATCGGCAATGTTTATACCTTTGCGGACACAGGGATGGAAATTCGTTACGGCTTAAATATTCCTTCAGATTTCGGCACATCCCTGATCCGTCCCGCCGGAGAGTCCAATGCCCCGATTAATGCCCGGGATCCTCGCATTACATGCGCCAATGATTTCAGCCTCTACATGTTTACCATGATAAACGGGTATGTTATGCTCCGCAATATTTTCCTGGACGGAAACACCTTTACCGACAGCCACAGTGTGGATAAAAAATATTTTGTCGGCGAAATAGGAGCCGGGACAGGAGTGGTTTATCGTCGCTATAAACTTTCATACGCGCATATCCTGCGGACAAAAGAATTTAACCATCAGGACAGTTGCCAGGTTTTTGGCTCCATTACCTTTTCCTTTACATATTGATGCGCCGGGAGGCTGTCCGGGAATGCCCTTTTACCCAAACTCTGTATTATGCAAAAAAATTATCCTCGCGGGCAAGGAACGAAGACCCCGGTGGTGTCTGTCCTGAATGCTTGCCCATGGAATATTCAGGACTGTTGCCTTCCGCACACTCCGGGGCAGCGACTTTTATCGAATAACTTTGACATAGCTCTTGACAATGAATGATGCTAATGATATTAGGACATTTGAATTCCCTTTGTAACTCCTAACAGGTGTAGGCATATATGGATAGAACAACGCGTTGCAAATGGAACAACTGTCCTGGAAATTTCAAAAATTGCAACAGGTTCAATTGCATCTGGGCAAACAGCAATATGAAAATAAACTGCGGGGATTTTTGCACACACGAAAAAGATTGTTCCTGGCGCAGAAGTCCTTGTGAAAAAAAAATGATTATGATGATATTTTGCACATTAGGAGAGTTAAAAATGAAAGTCCGGGAAAACGGCCTTTCCAGCGAATATCGCATGCTTTCTCATACCTATGGCATATATTACAGCCGACAGGGTCAATACAGTCTCAAATATCCGCACGGCAAACGGACTCAAATCCTGCAGATTATATTCCCTTCTAAATTTTTACTGTATCTCCTGAATCAAAATAACATTTCCTCAAAACCGCAACAGTTTTTAAAAGACCATGAAATTCTGAATCGAATTCGTCCAATTACCCCGATTATGCATTTGATTATCCATCAGATACAAGAACCTTCTCTATATGGTGACACATGTTATTTTTTCTTTACAGCCAAAATACTTGATCTAATCAACTGCATATTAAATACGGAGCATAAAGAAGTAGAGCAACCTGTCAACCAATTTGACCTGGAGCATATTAAAAAGGCCCAGGCTATCCTGAAAACCAGTTTGGAAGATCCGCCATCCGTCAATGATCTTGCAGGCATGATTGGTGTAAGTCCGGCCAAACTGAAACAGATATTTCCAAAAATATGCGGCATGCCTCCCTACTGCTACCTTCGTAAACTTCGTATGGAAAAGGCCATGCATCTTCTTAATAATGAAAAGATGAATGTCACTGAAACAGCATACGATGTAGGATACAGCAGTTTGAGCCACTTTTCCAATGTGTTCACAAAATGCTTTGGGATGAAACCGTCGGAAGCCCGCAATCTGCCCCGGATCAGTAAATTATCTGATGGTTAGGGACGAGGACGAAAAATTTCAGCGCAACGCAGATATCGGGCAAAACAGCCATTTATGGATGGGCACCGAATAATTTCAAAATCCTGTGATAAGATGCCTGTCATTTCAATAGATTAACAGGTCGCGATTGTGAAATTTAATATGTGAAAAACTATGCATCGAATATGCGGATGGAATGCAGGTCTTTTTATGAAATCATCAAATTTGTTACCGGATAAAAAAAAGAGTCAAAAGAAAGGTCATAGCAATCAGGATGTCAAGGAAATGATGCTTCAATTATATGATGATCTTTTCCGGCATGATGGTTACGGAGAGATGAAGGTTGTGATGCGGTTTATTCGCCACAACCGTAAAGAGGTTATCATCCACTGCGGCAAGGAGTACCGCTTTGTAGTGGAGTACGACAATGACGAAAACCCAAAGCCGGATGCATAGCATGGATTTTTCGTGACTGTTCACGCCCTTGTTCCAATGCCCTGCGTTGGAACGTATTCTGGATTCCCGTGATTTCCTCCCCTGTCTGAACTCTTGCCTTTAATTCAGGCCACAGATGCAGGATGGTGTGTTGCAGCCATTGTGCCGGTATACAAGGGCAGTGGCTGTTGACGCACGCTCGGGGTGTGTTTCCACGCAGAGCGTGTGAACAATGAATAATACTGCATGATGGAGCAATAAACTTGGATGCAGGCGAATTGATTGACAACAGATATATTATCAGGGAACAGATTGGTTATGGAGGGTTCGGAACGGTATGGAAGGCGGCTGACAATGAAAACGGCGGGTATGTGGCTGTCAAAAGCCTGAGACATCGATGGCTGAAATCTTCCCGCATGATCGAATGCTTTAAAAATGAATTTAATCTCCTTAAACAATTGCCTGATGAAAACACCATCCGGCCCCTTAACCTGATTTCAGACACCGGCCGGTATCTGATTGTTATGGAATATCTTGCCGGCGGCCCGCTTTCACAAAGGATCCGCGGCAGAGGCGTTCTTAACATAGACGCGGCGATTTCAGTGGTCGTTAAGATGTTAAAGGTATTAAACCATTCAAACCGGTTAGGGATCGTTCACAAGGACATCAAACCATCGAACATCCTGTTTGCCGACGACGGCTGTGAAACCCCGAAACTTGGTGATTTCGGTCTCGCATATTTTTCAGCAAAGCATCACGGTTCGACAGTCCATAACCGTAATTCCGGGACCATGGGAACCCTGGCGTATATGCCGCCGGAACAGTTAAACGGAAATCGTCTTAATATCAAAAGCGATATATATTCTCTCGGCATGACGCTTTATAAAATGATAACGGGCAGGCTTTTTTTCAGGGATGATATATTAGACTCTCAGATAATAAGGAAGACTATCTGCAACTCTTTCAGGGAACATCCCGGCAGGTACAGACCGGAAATCCCGTTCTGGCTTGATGAGCTGATTATGCGCATGATTTCACCGGAGATTTATAAACGGCCGGAAAATCCGCAGGAGATCCTGAAGATAATTGAACTCAATCGGGGATGAGGGTATGCCCCTGCCGGGCAACACATGCCTGCTCTCGTTCCCGCGCTCCAGCAGGGGAATGAGGCGAACCTGTGAAGCCATGAACGGCCGCAGAAAAATAAATCCCAACTTTTGTCTTTAACCGTCAAAAATATAGCCTCAGACGTTAGACAAACCAAATTATGTTTTGATATGCTTATGGCAAATTAAGAAAAAGCCAACCCCGGAGCAATCCGGGGACGGAAAGTTGCGGGTCTGAAACAGAGGTTTAAAATTCAGATGGCCGGACTGCCTTAATTACTAATTATTAATTATTAATAATGGAGGCAGCCCGGCTTTTTTTATGGGCGCCTTCATAAAAAAGGAGGTGGTGGGAAGAAAACATTTAAGGCTGTCTGTCGCTTTGGGGGCGAAGGCGAACAAAAAATCATGGATGAAAAATTAAAAAAATGCGGCCAGTCTCAGGGGGTGAGATGTATCGCAAAAAAAATGGAGAAAAGAATATGAGCAAGATAAGAAACAGCGAGGGTTTTACGCTTATGGAACTGATGATTGTACTGGTCATCATGGGATTTCTCATAGCAATGCTTGCCCCGCGGCTCGGCGGGCTGATGGGCGACGCAATAGATACGGTATGCGACACCAATAACAAAGGTATCCGTGAGTTTGTCAGGGAATGGCAGCTTAATCAGGGAAGCGGCAGCGAAGAGCGCCTTCCTGACAGGCTGGTTACTATGGTCAATGCCAATACCGCAGATCCAGATGTGTTGCCTGGAGGCATAGTCATGCCGGAAGTGGATAACAGGATTCCCTCCGACGGCGCTGAGACACTGTGCCACGAGTTTGTCTACCGGAACAAACCTTACCTGCATATCCTGACCGCAGATGAAGCAGATGAACTGATAAACATGGGTATCTCCCAGTTGATGGTGCTTAATGATGCCGATGGCAGTGATGCGCAGGGTTTTACTGGTACCCCTATGGAACTGCATAATGTTATGAACGGTCTCGGCGTGCTGATGGTCGGCGCTGGCGACACGGATGGCAACGGCACCTGGGAGGTACCAAACGATTGCGACATGGCTGCCAATTATGCTGCCTATGAAGCTGATGTTGCCAATATGACCGGTCTGGTAGCAGCGCCTTCGGGACTTAACGGCGATCACGGCAATCCCTACTGGATGTACCGTATTCTGGCGGGCGTCGGTCCTGACTGCCAGCTCGTTACCGAAGGTATTGTCATGAACGCTGCGGGATGCCCGGGCGGACTCCAGAATTCCGACAATGTAACATATAACCTCTACTGCATGGTTCTGCCAAGACTCGAAGCGACGGTTGGGTTTGACCAGGACGGCAATTCCGTAGGTGGGTCCCTGACCGGCAGTGGTCTGCCGGCTGTAATTGACGTCAAAGCAACCGATACAGGTGAAGAAAAGACCTGGGACTTCCGTTCCGCAGAGCCTGCCTATATGTTCGAGGCAACATGCCCGGAAGGCCACAAATGGCCTGATAATGAAACAGAAATGTGGAGTATAACTGCTGCTCCCACATTATTCTAACTCAACAGGTTAGCTGAAAACCCGTTACCCAAAAGGCAGGGGGCAAAAAACCTCCTGCCTCCTTATTATTCACTATTATAACAATTCCGGCATTACCACGCCCCGGCGTGGTAATGCAGTTTTATAATGCTGTATTATATATACCGACACCCCTGTATGTTGCAAGACACGTCATGGAGTTTCAAAATACGTTCCCTGTCTCTGCCATGGAACGATGCAGACCCTTACATCCGCTCTATTCAAAGGTAAATTAATGAAACATCAAATATCCTCATTTTTCCGCGTATCAATTCTATCCTGTCTATCCTGTCTGTTCCTTTTCCTTGCGGTCCCCGTGGCCTCATCGGCAGAGGAAAAAGGCTGTCCTGAATGTATCGGCAGGATAGATGGTTCCGTAGTAACTATAGATATCTATAACGGCAAAGGAGCTCTGATAAGACAGGCAGGCGGATTTGTTATTTCGGATAAAGGCGAAATCCTCAGCGCCTCATCCCGTTTTGCCGGCTCACATTCCGCACTAATTAAGACCCCGTCAGGCAGGACCTTTTCAGTAAAAGGGGCGCTTGGTGAAAACAGGAAAAAGGGAATCGTGAAGATTGTTCTGAATTCAAAAGATGAGTCCGTCCCCGCAGTCTCTCTTGCGAAAAAAAGAGCGGCCGCCGGTGAAGAGGTGGTGATAAAAAACCCCTGGTCTGAGACAGACCGGTATTTAAGAGGACGGCTTGAACCCCTCGGCAGGATGTTCAAGGTTGTTGTTGATGCGCCGCTCCCCGGAGAACTGATCGGAAGCCCGGTCTTTAATCTGAAAGGAGATGTCGTTGGAGTTGTAAACTCCCTGAGAAAAGGGGCCGGGGAGTTTTATGCCGTGTCCCTTTCAGAGGAAACAGCGCCTGAGAGCAGCAGGTTTATGACCCTCCTCGAATGGCAGGAAAAGAGGAATAAAGACCGCACTGAAACCCCGGAGCTTCTTCGTTATTCCGTCTTTCATCTGATCTCTCTCGGCAGATACGAAAATGCAGTCTCTACACTTGATAAGCTCATTAAAAAGATGCCTGAAGACGCTGAAGCCTATGCCAAAAAAGGTTACTGCTGCAGCAAGCTTGGCAAATATCAGAAAGCCCTGAATGCCTATAAGAAATCCGCCGAACTCAAACCCGATAATGGCCTGTCCCAATATGACCTGGGAATTGCCTATGCCATGCTTGACCGCTATCAGGAGGCTGCCGGGGCATACCGGAAGGCAGTAAAGCTTGCCCCGAAAAATCCCAAAATCCACTACAACCTGGCAATTGCATATCTCGCAATGGAGAACATCAAGGCTGCCGAGGCCGAGTATGAAGTTTTGAAGGCCCTGGATGAAAAGCTCTCAAAGCGCCTTGCCAAGGCTATTGAGCGGGTAACAAACAGGCGGGTGGGAAAGCAGGGGCAACCCTTGTGTTTGCCCGGTAAGTACTGAAAAGATGAACATCGAACATCGAACGTTGAATGGGAAAAGATGAATCCGACGCAGGGTGGATTAAGCGAAGCGAATCCACCAAAAAACTTGTTCAGCGTATTCCGCCGATTAATAAACCTGAACTGCTCAATGATATTTTACAGGAAACAGAAGAATTAATTAAGATTTTCGTTACGAGTATTAAAACGGCTGAAAAGAAACTGAAATAGTAGCTGGATGTTCGGCGTTTCATTCGATGCTGGACGTTCATCTTTTCATGCGAAACCCGTGAACGTTTATAAAATAACTTAGCGTAAAATAACTTAGCGCTTATGCGGGTGCAGGAACAAACCTTGTGGTTGCCCTGCATATAGAAACAAACCCCCGTGCCTGCCCGTTATGAAGGTAGAAAAAGGAGAAACAAAAATGAATATATTAAAGACTGTATCAAACAAAAAAGGCTTTACCATGCTGGAGCTTCTCTGGGTCATAGTAATCATAGGCTTTCTGACCGCCATGATTGCTCCAAGGCTCGGCGGGGTGTCGGAAAAGGCCGAGGCCAAGGTAAACGAGGCGAACCTGAAAGACACAAAAAAATGCGTGGAAACCTTTCAGCAGGATTTTTCAGGGGATTTACCGGACAGACTGATCAACCTGATGCTGGCCGATGATGATGGAATAGCGGGCGCTGCCGGCGACTGTGTCAAACCTAAAGTGGAAGATGTAACGAACGATGTAATGGAGAGTATCTCATATGATTTTAATATCCGCTGTCTTCTGACAGAACATACCTTAAACGGGGACGAGGCAAATGAACTGCAGGCAATGGGAATAAACGAGGTTTTGTCATGGAATCATCCTGATGATCCGGATTATGATCCCGCAACCCATTTCAACCGTTTTGACCGAGTGGATGTTGCGGCCGGCGTTGTGGTTCTGATGATCGGCGGAGGCGCTGCGGACGCGACAGCAGATATAACGCCTGATCCCGGATTTGACGGGCTCGGCGAAGATATCGGCAACCCGGAGTGGCTGTACAGGATTGTCCTGGGCATCGGGCCGGACTGCGGTATGGTCATCGAATACTATATCGAGGCCGCGCCCCTCTGCCCTGCCGGGCTTGACAACAGAAAGTATTATTATAACTACTACAGCATTGTTCTGCCGAGACTTTCCGCGACCCTTGACCGGTTCGGGTCATTGACTTTTGATGATGATGACGGCGACGGTTATCGGGACTTTGACGTTATAGACAGGGATGACACAGCTTCGGGCCAGATAAAAAGGATCCGGTTGAAAGAGATGACCGCATCCCAGTTCGACATCGTGAATGCCACGGGTCACGGCAGGCAGGAGGATGTAAAATTCTGGCGGCTTTATGACGACGGCGACGGGTTGTAGAAAGATGAAGAGCAAAGGCTTTGCCTTCGCGGCGTGGGGTGGCGGGGCAGGTGAGCAGGCGTGAAAGTGAACAGGTGAGAAAGCAGGAGGCTGTCCGAGAATAGCAATTTTTTTCAAAATCAAGGCTTGCTCAAAAAATTACCGCAGACATATAGTTGATATTTCGAGGATAATTTTTTGAGTATAACGCAGAGTTTGGAAAAAAGGGCATTCCCGGACAGCCTCCTAATATCTCGCTCAGCTTAAGGTCAAATTCGGTCATCTCGATTGATAAAAACCGCAGGCACAGCTAAGCTGCTTTGAGGATTTTTCTCAATTGTGATGATCGAAGGTGGCCTGAAAATGGGATGTGAGATGGGTAAATTAATTTTTTCACATCTTTTTATATAAGGGATTGGTATGGAGACCGTCCCTTTGGATTTCTCACATCACGATCAACGCTGTATTGATAACTGTAAGATTGATCGTTTTGCTTATAATTCGTTAATTCCAACGCGTCAGTATTTACGTTGAAAGGGGTTTCGAGGGAATCAAGCCACACAGAAATTTGCTTGCTGACTTCAATGATCCGATCACTTAGAGACATTGACTTCGGCAAAGTAATTGTTGATGTATCCAGCATATTTTCTCCTTAAAATATATTTATCATGAACGAAAATCGGAAAATTTTCCCAATTTCCACGTCAGGCTCAAATCACTTAAACTATCCCAGTTGTTAAAATTCTCGGTTTTGTTTGCCTTGAACAAGCTGAGACCTTTTAAAAATGACTCTTATTCTGAGCTAACTACTCGGAATATCGTCTCAAAATCATACCATGTAGCATGTAATTTTATAAATTTATCATCTGCATGTCAAGAAATAATATCAGTGATAATCGGCATAGGTATGCGGCTAAGATAGTCAGGAACGAGGACAAATTAACTTCCCTGAATCCGTGCGCCTGCCTGGGGATGTTATTTCTTCCTCGTCCCTTACAGTAAATCTATAAGCGCTCACGCGCAGCTCGAACCTTTTGGGTATTTTGCAAAATCATAAGCATTATGAACAAATTTGTTTTTATTATTTTCAATTGCTACAAATTTGTTTTTTTTTGGAAAGCATAGCAAGCCTGTCAGCGTGTAAGTAATTAACTGATATTTAAGAAAAATAAAGCTTTTACATAAATGGCATAATCATTGCGGTATTTATATCCAAATTTTAATTTCCATCATCAGGGAATGGCAAGTATAATATGCTGTGGCGGCGTGTTATTCAAATCTAAATTGGGGTATGATGACGCACTGGACGTAGTAGGAATACATGGGTTCGGTGGTATATGGGGGTCCTTGGCCACAGGCCTTTTTGCCAGCATTACGATCAATCCGAATGGCGCTGACGGGCTCTTCTTCGGCAATCCGGGCCTGCTCCGGAACCAGTTTATTTCTGTTATTGCAACAATGGCCTATGCTTTTATAATGACACTAATAATTCTCAAGGCAATTGACCTGACCACAGGCTTAAGAGTGACTGAGGAAGAAGAAGAAAAGGGTCTGGACATCAGTTTGCATAATGAAGCCGGATATAATTTTTAGGTAACCTGCAATCGCCGCAAGCATTCACCAGCACTCCATCCTCATGCGTTCAGGTCAAGCGATATAAGAACATATTGGCTCTTTGATGACTTACCTTGATCACACACATCCGGGGCGCTGGTGAACCCTTGGGGACGAGGACGAAATAACATCCCCGGGCAGGCGCACGGATTCAGGTCTTTTTCGGGAGATTTTAAAGAGCAGAAATTAACCCTGAACCTGCTGAACGGTTACCAATCGTCCGTGTATTGAGCTGAGGAGGCAATGAAAATGATTTCTGCCTTTGCAGAACTTAAAGAGTCCCGAGAGCATCTCATATCATTGTTTTCCACTGGAGCGATTTCCGATCATTTCCAGGAGAACTATACGGACATCATGGATCAATATTTCAGGAGAAGCCTCCAGTTAAGCAAGACCGGACAGCAGTTATTTAAAGAAAAAAATACCTTGTGTTCTTATGGCTGTGGGTGGATATGGACGTATGGAACTTTGCATTCATTCGGACATAGACATTCTGATCCTGTTCGGTTCAAAGATGCCTGTAAGGGCGAAAAATCTTTCGGATGAAATCTTTTTACCTCTCTGGGATCTGGGACTTGATCTGGGTTATGGTATACGTACCATAAAAGATTGCATCTCCCTTTCAAAAGAAGACTTTGAGGTCTTGACCTCTTTAATGGATGCCCGTTTTATTTGCGGAAACTCGCCTCTCTTTCTTTCTATGACAGAAACCCTTCAAAAAAAGGTTGTATCCAGAAAGGCCGCAACATTTGGGAGGTGGCTGCAGGGACAGGACAAGATACGGATGGCCAAGTTCGGAGATGCAAGATACCTGCTTGAGCCCAATCTCAAAGAGGGGCAAAAATTACCCAAAAAATACTGGAGCGTTTCGGTTTTGATAATAAGGCAATGGAGGATATTCTTTTTCTTGCAGGCCATCATCTCTTTTTGGCTGAGACTGCCACACGCAGGGATCTGAATGATGAAAAGGTAGTTGTCTTCTGCGCCCGTACAGTAGGAGATGAAAAGCGATTAAAGATGCTTTATCTGATTACCCGTATGCTCTATAATCTGAAGCTTGACATCCGAATTACCAAGATCGGTACCAAAGGCGACCAGATAGCGGATGTTTTTTACGTACGTGATTTTGAGGGGCAAAAGATAGAAGACAAAAAACAGGTATCAGAGATTAAAAGCGCCATGCTTTATCAATTTGAAAGGAGAGTAAGTCCCGGTTTTCATCCATACTCAGATTCTCTTCCTATCTAATAACTGCAATGATTGACAGCCTTCTATGATAAATTAGTGCGACCTGTGCCATTGAAAAACTATTTATGATTTTCGAGGTCTGAAGTTATGGATTGTTAACTTCAGAATGTATACGTTGTGCCAACGCAATTTAAGAGGAATTTATCCGGCATCTTGTCCGCAAATTGTTTCATGGCATTCCACCCGGTACAATGCATGGGAGCAATATAATCAGGATTAATTATTTTCATCTCTTCAATGGTAGGGCCTATGATTGGTTCAAAAATCGGTCCGGAAAGATGAAACCCTCCCAAGACAGCATGTACCTTGTTTATCCTGCTTATCTTCTGTGCATGTTTGATCGTATTAATAATTCCGGCATGAGAGCATCCACCAATAATGACAAGCCCTTTTCCCTTCACATTGATTGCAATACCCTGATCATCATTAAAAGGGTCTGCAACCCAGCGACCATTAATCTTTGCCTCGGCCCAGGGAAAACCTTTCTCAAAATCAGTAACCCGTTCTACCTCACCGAAGGAAAGAACCAGGTCTGAAAACCAGGTAGAAGCTTTTTTGGTTTTATGTAGTATAACCCCGGTTTTTTTTAGAGCTTCTTCATCTAAGTCAGGCATTTTGGCTTTAGCTTCCAACCCCGGCAGATTGAGTCGACGTTCAAGGAATGCTTCAGGATGGAGCACAAGGTCGATTCCTTTTGAAGCCTTGCCGAGAAAGGCTATAAGACCTCCAAAATGGTCAAAGTGCCCATGGCTCAAAATAACACCCTCAATCTTTTTCATATTGATACGAAAAACATCAAAATTATGGAAAAGACATGTAGGAGTGACTCCGGTATCCATTAAGAAAATGTGTTCTTCCGTGCCGGCTTTAACGTTGATGATGATCGATAGACCATGTTCCGCAAGAGGTGTTATACTTATCGGCAAAGCTGCTCTCTTCATAACACTTGTACTTTGAAGTAATAGAAGGTCAGTATAATTATCTATAATGACAGTTGCCTCTATGCTGTCAGCCTCTCTTAGATTTAGTTCAGTCATAATTATAAACTCCTTTCATAACCGTTTACGGGTTACAAATGACTACACAATAACGTATTGTTTTATTGTGATTAAGGGACGAGGACGAAATAACATCCCCAAGTAGGCGCACAGATTTGCCGTAAGTACGCTATTTTAAGGTTGTTACGAGTTGTTTTACTTTTTCCTCAATTATGTTTCTAATCTCTCTCATAAAATCAATCGGTTTGCCGGCTGGATCTTCCAAATTCCATTCCTCGTTAGTAGCCCCGGGAATAACGGGACACTTTTCCCCGCAGCCTATTGATATAATTAAGTCCGGTTTCCAGTCTCCTACTGTCTTATCTATCGACTTGGGTTTACAAAAGGCCATGTCTATCCCATTTTCATTCATGACTTCTTCCATAATCGGATTGATATCTTGTGCCGGAGCGCTGCCCGCGCTTTCAGCCTCAATTCCGTCTCCTGCAAGCTGCTGCGTAAATGCACGTGCCATCTGACTGCGACAGGCATTTTCAGTGCACAGAAAAAGTACTTTTTTTCTATCTGCAAAAATTCGGACCATTTCTCCTGCCTTTTTCCTGACATCAACAATGGCCGTTGGATGTTTCAAAATTTCCCCTGATTTTTCGATCTGATTATAAGTGACGGCCCCGTCAAAACGGGCTCCAACCGCATCAAAAAAGTACTTTGCTGTAAGACTGATTCCTTCAAAAAGGTTTTTACCCTTTGTAGCACCCACGCTAAGGAGAAGACCACGCCGCCATTTTCTGCCTGGATCATGGAGATTAAAAGTATACCTCCTTGACCAAAGGGCCTGGGAGCGATCAATAAGGGCCTTTATCTGGGCAGTTGGTCCATAAAAAAATACAGGCGTAGCCATTATTATAATATCTGCCCTGCGAAACAAGGGATAAATCTCCTGCATATCATCATCAATTGGACAATACCCTTTTTTTTCACAGATGCCGCATTCCTGGCAGGGAACAATATTTTTCCTGGTTACATCAATATATTGTGTGTGTGCGCCAAGCTTTTCAGCTTCAAAAAGAAAGCTGGAAAGCAGAATAGAGCTGTTCCCTTTTTTGCGAGGGCTTCCCTGTAACCCGAGGATATACATATTATAGTCTCCTTTTTTTGGAAGGGCAGGCACAGGGGCGTTGCCCTTACGGCGGCGCAGGGACAACCCCCTGTGGTTGTCCATCAGAAAAATAGTTGTTTTGGTGGATTCGTCGCTTACGCTCCTTAATCCACCCTACGTCTACGTCGGCTGCCAATGTAACTTTGCAGGGTGGATTAAGCGAAGCGAATCCACCAAAAAGCGGAAAGTATCCCGCTTTAAGTTGGTAGCCCTAACCGTTCACGGAACGTTGAAATTAGAAAAACGGGCGTCCTTTAAACCTGATTTACGCTTTGTAGATGTTGCTTTTCGTCTGGTTTCCATGGCGTTGCTTAGCAAGAGCCGGGCAAGATAATTGAGAAGATTGCGCAATAGTGAAAAATCAAAACACTCAATCAATAGCTGCTGCTGATAGCTGATTTTGGCTGCCTGAAGTCTGCTTTCGGAGGGCGGGTTTTGGTGAGTGTTTTTGTCTAAGCACATTATTGCTTCGTCTATTTCTACTCCCCTGGATGAGATGGGAGAACTCAGCACCATGCCCTCAATAGTTTTACAACGGCTTAAGGCTACGTAAACCTGACCATGGGCGTTCATACCGTTTTTCAGGCTACCGGCTTAAGCCGGGACACCAGCCCTTTCAAGGTGGGTTTGTAACGCATTGGATTTAAAATATAGTAAGGAACGAGGACAAATTAACTTCCCTAAATCTGCGCGCCTGCTTGGGGATGTTATTTCGTCCTCGTCCCTAACCGTTCACAGGTTCAGGGTTCAACCGTTCAGGGTTAAAGACAAAGAAGGCATTGAAGACCAGAAGTACTCGTCACAAATGCTTAATTTTTTTTCAATGAAGTATGCTGCATAAAATTCAGAATCTTTTTCTATGTACTCACTTATCGCTTCAAGATCATCAACAGCGGGTAAAGTCCATTTAAGGAAACTTACAGAAAATAATCTACGTATCCTGCTTGCCCTTTTGTCCATATTCTACGTTGCGTTAACAGGGGTTTGGTAGATACGGGTTTCAAACCCGTATCTACCAGGAGGCTGTCCGGGAATAGCATTTTTTTTCAAAATCAAGGCTTGCCCAAAAAATTACCGCAGACATATAGTTGATATTTCGAGGATAATTTTTTGAGCATAACGCAGAGTTTGGGAAAAAGGGCATTCTCGGACAGCCTCCTAGGCAACTGTTGCCACGCCTTGAAGACGAACAAAAATTCTGCAAGATATGCGTAGATTATATCCTTCCAGTTACTCTTTGACCCTGGTAACATATTCCCCTGTTCGTGTATCAATGGTTATTCCGCCCCCTTCCTGGATAAATGGAGGCACACGGAGAACATAGCCCGTTTCAAGTGTAACAGGTTTGGTGTCTCCGGTAACGGAGTCTCCCTTTGCCCAGGGGTCCGCTCTGATCACTTTCAGGTTTACGAAATTAGGCAGGCTGATATCTATCGGTTTGCCGTCAAAAAATAAAACCTCAACCTCGAGGTTATCAGTGAGATAATTCTTTGAATCACCCATCTGTTCTTCGGAAAGGAAGGCCTGTTCATAATTTTCTATATCCATAAAACAGTATTCATTATCCCGGCTGTAAAGGAACTGCATCTTGCGTTCTTCCAGAACAGCCTTATGGAAGCTCTCTCCTGACCTGTAGGTACGATCAAAAATGACTCCTGTGATCATATTTTTCAATTTACAGCGGTATAGAGACTGACCTTTACCCGGCTTTGAGAATTGAAAATCAATAATAATATATGGCTCATTATCGATTTGAATCTTCAAGCCCTTTTTTAAATCACTGGCGTTATACATCTATTTCGTCCTCGTCCCTTACGAGCTCATATGAAGTATCTGACAATCATTTATTACAGTATCGTCTTGTAAATTTCTCTTATTTTTTTGTTGTAATCTATCATATAAAACAGAGTAGTTTTTTCATTAAGCTCTTTTTTTATGGCGTCAAGCATATTCCGGTCAAGATCATACATACGCAAATATACCATCCGATATCCTTTCAGGACTTTATGATAGGAACTTAAAATAGAAATTATCCTGCCACCATGTTTTCGTATGGTCTCTTCGATCCCTTTTATTGCACCTGTTTTGTCTTCCACCATTATGGAAAAATCGATGCCTCTGTCCTTTGAACAGGTAAGAGAAGTCAAGAGTTTGAATATATCCGTTTCAGTTATTATTCCTATAAGTTTACCATCATGATCAACAACCGGAACCCCTGATATTTTATTTTGAATCAGGATTTCCGCTGCTTCTGAAACTGTAAAATCAAATGGTACTGTAATAGTTTTCTTTGTAACCAGGATATGCTTAATCTTAATCTTTGAAACAAAATGAATGGTTTGAGGATCAACCAAAGAAGCTGTTTGACAATCAATTGCTCTTTTGAGGTCATTCATGGTAACCATTCCAACGAGTTTTCCTTCACTCATAACCGGCGCTCTGCTGATTTTATGTTTTTGTAACACATCCATTGCATCAATCAGGGAGTCATCATTATCAACTGTAATAACCGGTTTGTGCATCCAACCTTTAACTAACATTTTTTAACCGTCCTTTTTTCAAAAGTAAAATATAGGAATTTACACCAGGAGGCTGCCCGGGAATAGCAATTCTTTCCCAAATCAAGGCTTGCGAAAAAAAAATTACCGCAGGGATATAGTTGATATCGAAGTCTCGCAAGCTCGCTTACCTCCGAGAATAATTTTTTTCGCATAACGCAGAGTTTGGGGGAAAGGGCATTTTCGGACAGCCTCACAGGCATTTACAGATCTCTTCCATTCTCAATAAGCTGCAGAAATTCCGATACATTGGATTAACTGCTGTTTTATAGTTATGAGCCGGTTTCAGAATACCCATTTCGAAGTCTGCGCTTATCTCATTTCGTCATTACCGCGTACGCGGGAAACCGAAAACTTTTACCTGTGTTTATTGAGAAATTACAGAAAGGTTTTGAAGCCGGCTTTTATATTAAGATGAAAGTAGAAAAATGACAAGGGGGAATTGCATGGCTCAGGGTTCCCGGCAAAACTTTTTCGTAATCGTTCTGCATCCAATCGTTCAAATGCTCTGAATTGGAACGTATTTTACAGGCCACCTGGTTCTCGGACTGCCTCAAAGGAATCTTTTTCAGAGAGGCTCTACCTCATAAACAGGTGTTAGAAAACAACACCTTGTAAGAACAAAGTTGGGTAAGTACCTTTGAATATTAGTCTGCCGGAATCCCGCCTTCGCAGGAATGAGAAGCAGTTGTCTCAATCCCCGCGAAAGCGGAAATCCATGAGCTATTACCATTGAACCCTGAATACGTGAAACAGTAAGCGATTACCTGCACTGGCGCAAGAAAAAACGGACAAAAAAAGGGCCTAATTCCCCCACACCTCCTGGTTGATTTTGGCGATCCTTCGCAAAGTATAGTGGCCCCCAAAAATGAGACAATGTGTTAAGGTGTGCTCCTGACCAGAAAGGAGGAGCAAATTGAAAAAGAGAAAGACTTTTACCAAGGAATTCAAAGCCAGAGTAGCTTTGAATGCCATAAAGGGGCAAAAGACCATAGGGGAACTGTCAACAGAATATGGGGTCCATCCCAATCAGATCGGGCAGTGGAAAAAAACATTGTTAAAGGATTCGGCCGAACTTTTTGCACAGAA
>JAGGXA010000240.1 GCA_021163285.1 Deltaproteobacteria bacterium
ACGAATCACAGAAATGTTGTGCTTGTATAACACGCATTAATTTGATGCGGCTTTATGGCCGCATCAAATTAATGCGTGTTATACAAGCACAACATTTCTGTGATTCGTTGATATTAAAAGCATAATTTTCTTCTTGAAAATAGTTTATGCAGGTTTTAGGTTTTATGCGGAGTTATTCCGAATTTCTTGATTTTATAGTGAATGGCCCTCCGGCTGATGCCGAGCAATTCAGCAGCGCTCTTTTGTACCCCCCTGGATTCTTTTAGCGCACGAATAATAGTCTGACGCTCACTTTCCTCGAGAGAAAAGGGATTCTCTTCCGCGGCGCCGCTATCAGGAAACTCCGGAAGACCTGCAAGGCAGAGGTCTTTTGGTTTCAATATCCCGTTCTTGCAGAGTACAATTCCCGCTTCAATGGCATTTTTAAGTTCCCGGACATTGCCTGGCCAGGGATACTTTTTGAGCCACGCAGAGGTTTCAGGGAGAAGCTCTACCTCTGGAATTCCCTGGTTTTTACAAAACGTTTTAATAAAATGCCGTCCTAAAAAAGGGATATCCTCCTTTCTGTCACGAAGGGGCGGGATCGTTAAGCTAACAACCCTGAGCCTGTAATACAGGTCCTCCCTGAAACGTCCCTCCCTGATGTCTTCAATCAGGTTCGTATTGGTCGCAGAGATGACGTGACAATCGATTGTCCTTTCACGCAGGTCTCCAACCCTTCGTATTTTCCGGTCTTCAAGAAAACGTAGAAGGCGAATTTGCATTTCGGGAGATACATTTCCTATCTCATCTAAAAAAAGGGTACCCTGATCTGAAGCTTCGATAAGACCTTTTTTGTCGCGTATAGCATGGGTAAAGGCTCCTTTTGCATGCCCAAAGAGCTCACTTTCCAAAAGCCCTGAGGGTGTAGAGCCACAATCAACCACAATAAAAGGCTGGTTCCGGCGAGGGCTTAATTGATGAATCAGGTTAGCAACCCTTTCCTTGCCAACCCCGCTTTCGCCAAGGAGCAATACGCTTACATCGCTTTTCGCAACCCTTTTAATCAGATCATATAACTCTTTCATCGCAGGATTTTTTCCTTTATAAAAATCCTGTGTTAGAGATGGCGTGCCTCCCTGATCCGGCATTGACGGCCCTTTTTCTTTTAAGATACTTTGGATTTTATTTATCAGGTCATGACCATCAAAGGGCTTGGTGAGATAATCAATGGCCCCGGCCCTGACAGCGCTCACAGCATCAGGAATTGTCCCATAAGCCGTCAGAAAGAGAAACGGGAGATCAGGCCGAAATACACTGGCCTTATGAAGCAGTTCCATGCCGCTCATGCCCGGCATTTTCATGTCGGATATCAGTAAATCCACTCGTCCGGTTTTGAGGATTTTAAGTCCTTCCCGGGCATCTGATGCCTTGACGACTTGAAAACCTGCTGATGACAGCCGCGCTTCAATGACCTCCAGAATGTGAAGATCATCATCTACAATTAGAATTGTTTGTTGAGCACTCAATCTTTACTCCTTATCAGGCTTTACGGGCTCCAAAGATATTTCTTTCTTCTTTTCCTGGATTTTTTGGTGAATAGCCTCTAAGGATTCTATCTGATGTTTTAGTGTTTGAACTTCATTTTTCATGGTTATAAGCTTTGATTTAAGACGGTTGATCTCATTGTCTTTAGCTCTGAGAAGCTTCCTGTGAGGCGCAGCCGCCTTAGTCGTTTCCTTGTTGTTATTATCCTTTTTGGGTGTGATCGTATCTAATAGGTATGGGCTAAGCATGCGGGGGTCTTCATACCCTAATTCTTTATTATACAACCTGTTCCATGTATTCCAGGCTATTATAGCCTCATCGAAATCTTTGATATTTTCTGCCAGAATCAAGCGGGTACATGCAAGCCCATAAAAGGCCTTGCGAGATATCCCTGTGTCTTTTGCATGGATAGTCAAATCCGTGTATATTTGCAATGCGGGCTTAAACTCAAACTTGTTAAAAAAATTGAGCGCTTTTTCTAACTTCTTTATATTGGCATGATACTGATTTTTCTCTTCCATAAAGGTAGATATTTTATTGGTTAGTGCGCACCCGGATAATTCAAAAATAGCCGTAAAAAACAATACGCAGGCTAAAAAGATCAAATTCATTCGATAAAATCGTTTACTGTTCATTTTTTTTAGTTCCGTGTTCTCTGACGATTTGTTTTATTTTGATTAATGGGATTTTCGTTCAGGTGCTGATTATTTATCACAGGAGGCTGTCCGGGAATAGCAATTTTTTTCAAAATTAAGGCTTGCTCAAAAAATTACCGCAGACATATAGTTGATATTTCGAGGATAATTTTTTGAGCATAACGCAGAGTTCGGGAAAAAAGGCATTCTCGGATAGCCTCCCAGAGCGGTTACGCAATGGGTAATCTAACTTCAAAAGTACTGCCATGCCCGAGAGCGCTTTTTACCCAAATAGTTCCATTATGGGCCTCAATTATATGTTTGGATATACTAAGTCCCAATCCTACGCCATCCGAATGTTTTCGTACATTCTTGGCCCTGTAATACTTGTTGAAGATAAAGGATTGCTCTTCTTCCGGGATGCCGGGGCCATTGTCTGAGATAGAAACACGCAACATTTGAATATTCTCGTCCGGTTCGACACGAACTAATACCCTGCCGCCCCGTGGAGAAAATTTAATTGCATTACCCATAAGATTGAGAATAACCTGTTGAAGGTTTTCCGGATCCCCCATGACTAAAGGAATGTCCTTGCTCATCTCTATCTTGACGGTAATGTCGTTAGACTCGGCAAGAGGTTTTAAGTGATATCGACATTTTGATACAAGTATAGAAGGATCGAGAGGATATGGTTGAATTTTGATAACCCCGGATTCAAGACGAGAAACCTGGATAAGATGGTTCATCAGGTCACAGATCCGTCCGATTTCCGAGCTTGAAATTTCGAGGAACTTCCTTTGCCGGTCATTGATCGGCCCCATTACTTCTTCAACTATCATGTTTACTGATTCGCGGATCGAAGTCAAGGGTGTTCTGGTCTCATGGCTTAACATGGAGATAAAATCCGATCTCATCCGCTCCTCTTCCTTTAGTCTGAAAGTCATTTCATTAAAAGCGGCTGCCAGTTCCCCAAATTCATCTTTAGAGCGGATTCGTATCTGCTCACTTAGGCTTTCCTTGGCAATGGATTTTATACCTTTTTGGAGTTCCCGGATTGGAAGAATCATGGAACGTGTCAGGAAGATACTGCCAAGCAGTCCCATAATAATTGATACTCCCAATCCTATCAGGCCGCTTTTGACAGTCATCTGTCCCTGATGATTCAATTCTCTCGTTGCAAGCTCAACATCATGCTCATTTTGTAAGCGGGCTTTTGATATTCTTTGGATCCATTCATTAATCATTTCCTCGGGAACCCATAATAATTCAGATGAATCAGCCTCCTTTGTATCCTTCAGTGAATTCAGAAACTTCCGGTAACTGTTATCAAGCTCTATCCAATCTTTTGAAATTAATGTCTCGTTAGATTTCAACTGCAGAATCTCGTTGAGATTGGTTTCAAAATCTTTCTGGGCGTTGATGAAATAATCTAAATAGTTTTTCTTTTTAAGTATCCGATATTTCTGCTCATTTTCCTCCATATTAAGCAGGTCTTCGATCATTTTTTTTGAAGAGGAAGATATCTTGTAATTTTTGTTTACGATATCTTCTGAAATGCTCATGATTTTTTGGACATTTACATAAAAGACAAGAATCGTTCCATAAAATATTAACACAAGGAGAAAATACCAGGCAAATAATTTGTTTGTTATTCTATGTCTTATCTTCATTGAGTTGTTTAATTCTTACTACAAAAATTGAAAAGGGAGAATAAAATGAGATGGCCTCGCTCCGCTCGTAATGACAAAGGACATCTTGAGCTCCATGAACGGTTACCAAAAAATAATGAGCAAATATCGTAATTAAATGTGCATAAATGGTCACCTGCTGATAAAGTAATTATCCCAACAAACTGGAAATTCTGAGTATAATTGAAGGGTTAACTTAATGGCACAACAATTGCTGTATTATAGCATATCTGTCAATTAGTACAACTTTATAACTGATGACCCCCGTAGGCCATGAATTATTGGCAGAGATGATATAATAAGAGGCGAGAATAGAGAGGTAATATCCGGTCTTAATAATTGTAAATCGGCATGTATCTATTTGGGGTCGTTAATTTAATTATACTTAAGGAGGGTAAAATGGATTTTAACAAAAAATGGATGAGGGTTTTGGTTTGTATGGTTATGTTTTCATTTGTCTTTGCAGTTGGAATAGCAACTGCAGCCGATAACATTACTGGAACTATCGAAAAAACCGAAGCCGGATCAATCATCAAGGCTGAAGATGGCGACTATCTTGTTTCAGGGCAGGATCTTTCTGCAATGGCAGGGAAAAAAGTCAAAGCGACAGGTACAATATCGGAAACCAAGGAAGGCAAGACAATTAATGTAGAGTCAGTTGAAGAAATCGAATAGTTTAAATAGGAGGCTGTCCGAGAATGCCCTTTTTCCCAAACTCTGCGTTATGCTCAAAAAATTATCCTCGAAATATCAACTAGATATCTGCGGTAATTTTTTGAGTAAGCCTTGATTTTGAAAAAAATTGCTATTCTCGGACAGCCTCCCAGTGTCCATCTATAAACAGGATAGTTTGTTCGAGATCAAGGCGCACTAAAATTTTAACCACAGGAATACATTGAGTATTTCGAGGATTAAAATTTTAGCGCAACGCAGATAACGGGCAGGTAAGCGAGCCCGCGAGATTCCGAAACAGCCAATTACGGATGGGCGCTAACTAATTACCATTAGCTGGCAGCAGCTCAACTTTTAAAGTAATATACGCTTAATAACCGAAATCTTTAATTTTTAATGATCAGCAGATATTATCAAGGGTACAGGGACATATTATATTAACTCCCTGTGCCCTTATTTTTTGACTACTGTCTCAGATAGAAAACAGCCTCTGTTGTTTTTCCTCTTTCCTTTGATTTTCATCTGATTTTTTTTGAAGAGCAAAAACTTCTCCCTTTAAGAGATATCTTTCAAATAACCGGTTAAAATCCGTCCAGGAACCCTCCCTGTTATCCCTTTGAAGCATTCGGTTTATACCGGTCATCTTTGCATCCAGGTCATCAACCATGTGCAGGGCAAAGGCCTCTAAAATTTTCGGTCTTTTTGGGGAGCCGAATTCGTACTGGCCGTGGTGGCTAAGTATCATATGTTTTAATTTAATGGCCAGGTCCTCTGGAAAATTCCTGAATTCCACCAGCTTGTCAGATAACATAGCCACGCTTAACACGATATGGCCGATTAACCTCCCTTCATCAGTATATTCGATCTGATAATCAAATTTAAATTCTTTTATTTTTCCAATATCATGCAGGAATGCGGCCGTAATCAGCAGATTCTTATCGAGTTGCGGGTAATGATCAGCTACCATCCTCGCTATCCGACAGACGGATAGCGTATGTTCAAGGAGACCTCCGAGATAGCAATGATGAAAGTTTTTAGCTGCAGGAGCCTTTTTAAGCATGGAAACAAATTGTCGATCTCCGAGAAACATGTCAATGAGTTTTCTTAAATAGGTATTATTTACCTCAAGAAGTATCTGTCTTAATGAGTTCATCATCGAAGAAATATCGGCAGTAGTTGATTCAAGAAAAATACCCGGATCAATTTCCCCGTCAGGTACCCTGATCTGTGAAATCCTGAGCTGTATCCGGTCGCGGTAGGAACCGGCATTACCAATTATTTCTATGATGTCAGCCTCATGAAAAAGAGGAGTTAATTCCTCAGCCCTGTCCCAGATCTTGGCTTCAACTTCACCGGTACGGTCTGAAAGAATAAGACTGAGAAATGGTTCGCCCCTCCTGGTTGTGCCTGAGGATTTTTTTTTTACGAGATAACAGCCTTTGACAGCATCGTTTTCAGAGATATCTTTGATCCATATGTGCTGTTGAGTGCTATCTGCTTGATGTAAAGTCATATATAATAAAATTCCGGACTTTTAATCGTCAAAATCACCTTCCGGTCCTTTCTCTGTGTTCGATTGTGCTGCCCGCTTATGAATTTTCGACTCTGACCACTCGGCCGGGTCCTCGATCCGGGCGCCTTTTGCTCCAAGGTCGTAAGAGCCGGCCTTGAGGATAGCATCAATTGCGAGAGGCGCTGTGTCGCCGGCATTAAAAACATCCTTTAACAGATGGAAAACAAAGTCTTCAACGTCTTTTGACATCCTTTCCCGGATATCCCGAGGCAGACGATGGAGCTTGTTTTCAAATGGAAGGTTGAGTTTTTTATAATTTCCCCCTTTAATACCTTGCGAGTTGGCATACTCTACTATCTCGGCCCATTGTTTGTCCGTCATCCCTTTATCTGAGACCTTGACAAATTCCCCATCTTCATCTAATATTGCGTTTCCATAATCATTGACTTTTACTCCCCATGAAATCATCTGCAGAGCAGTCGCAACATTGGCTTTGGTGGTGTTTGTCTCCTGCACGATTTTCCTTAGCCGCTCAGAGTTATTTCCGGATGTGCCATGCTGGGCCCCGGATATTTTATATGGAATAAGGGCGTTGTGAATCTCTGTCGTTAAAGGTACCTGAATGCCCTCATCGCTTGCCTCAATACCATGGGTGGTACCGTTATTTAAGGCGATCCAGTCAGGAAAAATATTATGGGCATTAAGCCCTTTGATCAAAAAAAGGGCCTCCTGCGGTGTTGAGAGACCCTCTTTACCTTTAATTTCCCCTACTTCTGTTTCATAGCCTGCCCATTTCGGTATATAAGGATTAAGGGCCAGATTGGCCAATAAATTTTCATCATCAGGGAGGTGAGATGCATCAATGGCAATGGATGTGATACCTGCGTCAAATAAGGATGATATTTCGGTCTTGCCGGTTTCCACATCATCGGTTCCCTTGATAGCGTAATGATCGGCATGGATGGCAACCGGAACAGTAATTCCAAGTTCATTCATGGCCGCATCCGCCTGTCTTGCAAGATTCCAGAAACTGGTTGCGCAATAAGCGGATGCCCCGCCCTCCGACTTGGCAATTTCAAGGATAACTGCAGCATTTGCCCGCTGGGCAGCCATGAGAACCCCGCGTATAACAAAGTTATTCCGACCATTAGCTGCAATGGCCATACACTTTCCCTTTTCAATCATGGCACGGTCTATAACCTTGCCGCTAACGATCAAGGCCTTTGAATTGGGGAATAATTTGACGATGTTGGGCGGACGCCCGATTTCGAGCGCTTTTTCAAATTCCGGAGATGTGTTTACTTTATTGTATGACATATTGACCTCCTTTTTGATTTGATGTTTAACGTTCCCTATGAATGCAGTTGCGGCTCCACTATAACCTTGATGCACTCATGTTCCACAGGAGCACACACTGCTTTAAATCCTTCAGGAGCTTTTTCCATGGATAACCTGTGTGTGATAGTCTTTTTAACCGGGACTGCACCGGCCTTGATTAATTTAAGAGCTATATCACAATCATATGGACTGCCCGCATAGGTGCTTGTAAGAGTAACTTCGGTTCTCCAAAAGATATCGTTGATTGTTTTCTGGATAGTAGCGCCTTCAGATGCTCCGCCAAAAAATAGTATTGTTCCGCCTCTTTTCACGGTCTCAAAGGCCGGTTTTATAAAACCCTCGAAACAGATAATTACAAGGTCTGCCAGCCTGCCTTCATTTGCCTTTTTCAAGGAAGTAACAAGATCCTCATCTGCCTTGAGGGCAAGGTGGGCGCCCATTTCTTCCGCCTTTTTCAGGCGAAAGGGGATAGTATCCGCAGCTATGACAAGACCTGCTCCAAGGGCGCGGGCAAGGCCGATATGGAGCAGCCCGGCAATCCCGCTTCCCAGAACCAAAACCGTTTGTCCGGGTTTCAGCCTTGAGATCCTTTGCCCCCTTATGACGCAGGCAAGAGGTTCCATAAAAGATGCAAGTTCGTATGAGAGACCTTCAGGGACAGGAAAGACACCCCTGTCCACGTTGATGGCAGGGACCCTCAGATATTCCGCAAAGCCGCCGGGATGAAAATGGCTGCCGCCCAAGAGAGTTTCGCACATGGTGTGGTGCCCGCTTAAGCAGTAATGGCAGGTGTTACACGGTACGTGGTGGGTAGCGGCAATCCTGTCTCCCTGTTTGAATTTCCGTACTTTTTTGCCTGCTTCAACTACTTCTCCCGCAACTTCATGCCCGAGTACCAGGGGCACCTTGTCCCTGCGATACCACTCCATTACGTCGCTCCCGCATATCCCGCTGGCAATAACCTTCATTAGAAGTTCGTCCGGTCCTATTTCGGGTACAGGCATTTCCTCAACACGCACATCCTGATTACTGTAATACATCAATACGCGCATGGCGTTACCCCCTCTTTATGGTCTGAAAAAGATCAAGCGCCTCTTTCGGCTTAATATTATCATGAACAATGGAATTTAATGCTCTCATCATGGCCAACGGGTGCTCGTTTTGCCAGATATTTCTCCCGAGGTTTATACCAATAGCGCCCTTTTGTATGCCGTCATAAACAAATTCGAAGACCTCCATCTCTGTCTTACACCTTGGACCACCAGCTATAACTATGGGTACCGGGCAGCCGTTCGTCACTTTCTCAAAATCCTCAGCACAATAATAGGTTTTCACGACCTTTGCGCCAAGTTCAGCAGCAATACGGCAGGCGAGGGCCAAAAAACGTGCCGTTCTTTTTTCGAGTTCCTTACCGACCGCTGTAACCGCCATAACGGGAATATCATATTCTTCGCATTCATTAACGAGGAAAGCGAGGTTTTCAAGCGTCTCATTTTCATAGTTACTGCCCACAAATATAGATAGTCCTACGGCCGCCACGTTCAGCCGAATAATATCCTCTATGGAGGTAGTGATAATTTCATTAGCAAGATCCTTGCCAATTACGCTGGTTCCACCTGATACCCTTAAAATTACAGGAGTTTTAATGTCAGGACCAATTGATGTCCTGAGAATGCCTCTTGTGACGAAAAGACCATCCGCATAAGTAATAATATCTTTAATTGTCTCCCCTGGTCTTTCAAGGCAGCGCGTAGGTCCCTGAAAATAACCATGGTCAATTGGAAGGAACTGGCAATGGCCATCCTCCTTTATAAGACGAGACAGCCGGTTTCTCATACCCCAGCCAAGATTATCCGAGCCTTTGATCCATTTTTTCCCGACGCTCCTCTCTTCAGTATCCATTTCTTTTAAAGATCTTGCTTCAAGAAGGCCTTCCGCATCTGCCATTGTCATGTCCTCTCATAATATAATTTTATTGTTTGGTAACCGTTCACGGGATATTCCTTATGTATGTTATTGCGAGCGAAGCGAAGCAATCTCATAGTTCTTCATACGGCAATTCCCGACAAAAAGTACAATTTGGTTCTCGTTCCTACGCTCTGCGTGGGAATGCATACTATACGGGCATTAACAGTTACTGCCCCTGTAATCGACGCATAACTTGTGAACATTTACCGGAATTGAATAGTCCATGAACGAAAAAATCCAGTTTTTGTTTATGCGCCGAGTATTAAGTTTACGGTCTTTCATCGCTCCCAAATTTCTCATTTCCAATTTCAGGTTTCACCCTGTAAATGGTTGCGATTATGGGCATCCCTCATTTTGAGGTAAAAGTAGTTGACACGTTTATTGGAACTAAAAATTGTAAATTGCAGAAGAGGCTTATAGCCTCTTAAATCAGCGGCAGGATGCCGCTGCCACTTTTCTACCAAGTGTAAAGTAAAAATGAAGGATGCCCGATTATGCCAATAATTATTGATTGTTAAGCAAAATTCTGGCATTGTCAAGATAGATCTGATATTATTTTAAATGTAAAAACGTTGTTTTCAAAATCAGGATTTTTCATGTAAATCCGGTACGGCTTATTTATTATTAAGTTGCGTTTCGGTATTATTAAGTTGAAACAGAGGGATTATGAAAGAAAAGATTGGAAACGGACCCTGGATTAAAAAAATTGAGCTTGAAATAACCTCTCCGAGCTTGAGAGATAACACTGCTGACACGGATCGTTTGATAAGTGGAATCAAGAAAGAGCTGAATGCTGAAATAATGGTCGATTTTTCATTAGTAAAGGGGGTTCCTCATACCCTGAGAAAATATGATTATAAAATTGATGCCCTTTTGTTTGAATATCGCAACTGTTGGAATCTTATAGATATTTTCCCATTACAAAAGGACGCTGACTACTTTGGCCTGGCCATGGATCTTGGCAGTACAACCGTTGTTCTCCGGCTTGTAAACCTCATAAGCTCCAAGACAAAATATGAGACATCATTTAATAATCCCCAGATAGAAATAGGGCCTGACATACTCACAAGGATACACTTTTCCGCTCAGGATGGAGGTCTCGAAAAATTACAGGCCATATTAATTAAGAGGTTAAACCGGGAAATCCTCGAATTGGCCGAAAAGGTCGGCATTAATACAGATTCCATTATTGGGATGTCTGTTGCAGGGAATACCACGATGACCCATTTCTTTTTGGGATTGGATCCATACTGGATTTGCCGTGAACCCTATATCCCGGTAGTAAATAGACCGGGGATAATCAAGTCATCCGAACTTGGAATTGCAATCAATAAAAATGCACCGGTTTTGGTTTTCCCTAATGCGGGCAGTTATTTTGGCGGGGATTTAATTGCAGGGATTATGGCGTCAGGCATGATGCATGAAAGCGAGATAGCATTCCTCGTGGATGTGGGAACAAATGCGGAAGTCGTTATTGGAAACTGTGACTGGCTGATGGCCTGTGCAGGCGCGGCAGGTCCTGCATTGGAGGGAGGGGTTGCAAGCATGGGCATGATGGCAGGCCCCGGAGTAATAGATAAGGTGGTTATTGACCCGAATACCCTGGAAATCATCTTGAGTACAATAGAAAATCTGCCCCCAATAGGGATATGCGGTTCTGGTCTGATAGACCTTGTTGCACAACTCTTTCTTGCGGGCATGATAGATTTAAGAGGTAAGTTTGTGCTTGAAAAATGTGAAAAAAAATTTATTGATATTGAGGGAATAAAACACCTTATAGTAGTTGAACCTGAAGATTCGGGCACAGAAAAATACCTCACGCTAAGTCAGCCGGATATAGATGCCTTAATGCGCTCCAAGGCGGCCATGTACACTATCCTTACAACAGTTTCAAATACTGTCGGCATTTCTTTGAACGAAATCACGAAATTTTATGTGGCAGGGACTTTCGGATTATACATAAAACCACAATCCGCCATTACTATCGGTATGATTCCCGACCTTCCGCTTGAGAGGTATGTTCCATTGGGAAACACATCCCTTGAAGGGGCCTGTATGGCGCTTATGTCATTCAAGGCAAGAGAGGAAATCTATAAGATACGTGATCAGATAACTTACCTCGAGTTAAATGTGAACCAGGAATTCATGAATCTGTTCAGCGCCGCAAAATTTATTCCCCACACGGACAGTGCCCTTTTTCCCTCCGTAAAAGAGTGGAGGCAGAATACATGTAACCGTTCACGGGTTCAGGGTTTAACCGTTCAGCGTTAAGGACAAAGAAGGCATTGAGGACCGAAATCCTCGTCCTTTATTTCCCAGGTATTGTTCCCACGCTCTGCGTGGGAAAGTATGCCAAACGGGTATTAACAGTCACTGCCCCTGTAACCGGCACATAATCCATGAACGGTTACAAATAGATTTACTCCGATTGTAATCCAGTGTAAACTGAATTCCAAATCTCTTGCTATTTAAAACCCGTTATCCTATTATTTAATGTAGGAGGCTATCCGGGAATGCCCTTTTTCCCAAATTCTGTGTTATGCTCAAAAAGTTATCCCCGGAGGTAAGCGGGCTTGTGAGACTCCGAAATCAACCATATGCCTGCGGTAATTTTTTGAGCAAGTCTTGATTTTGAAAAATATTGCTATTCTCGGACAGCCTCTTATGAGTAATAAGACATTCTGAAGTATCTTAAAAAAAGGTGGGACGCTATGAAAGCTAATTCTGAAGAAAAAGGAAAGAAAAAAATTGTAGTTACCGTTTTGGTCTTGATCATTATTTTAGCTCTGTTCTCCTGTTTTGTGATGTTTATCAACTCAAGAAAGCCTGATAAACTTACGCTGCCAGACGTGGATAAAAGAATAAAAGGTGCTGCTTTTATCATGACCAATCAAATGCTTATTAAACAAATGTATGAAAACTGGCTGCCTAATGATTATTTCTGGCCAACGGTCTGCCTGGATAATATGCCCAACTTTCAGTTAGGGGAGCTGGAAGTGGTTAGATATAACAGCAGGGTTCTGAGAGACAATCTTTCCCGGATGCGAACTACAGACAAATTGGACCCATCGGCAGAATTTGCATTCACAGCTCTCTCAAATGATCCTTTTAAATGGTGGTTTCCTTCTGCCGAGAAAAAATGGAAAGATGCCTGTAAAAGCTTAGACAGTTTTTATCAGGGTCTCCTCGCTGGAAAATCCCATTTTTATCCGAGGGCGGATAATCTTGTGGAACTCCTTAATCAATACGCATCTCTTATGGGAGGGGCAAATACCAGGCTTATTAATGCTCCTCATGATATTGACAGGGTATTGTCCATTGAAGAACAAAATGACGGTGGTTCCAAAGAAGAAAAACGGGTTAGCACCAATATCCCATGGTATCGTATTGACGACAATTTTTATTATGCACAGGGGATTTCTTATGCCCTGTACGAGTCATTCCAGGCTATCCGGATTGATTTTAATGATGTTTTGATTGACAAGAACTCGATAAAAATGGTAGACATTATCATAGAAGACCTCGACAGATGCCGTTTTGAACCCTTGGTCGTCTTTAACGGATCTCCGGCCAGTGTATTTGCCAATCATTCCCTGAATCTTTCCGGTATCTTCAATGATGCCAGGCAAAAAATAAACTCTTTGATTGTGGCTTTGAAGCAAGGCTGATCTTTTTTAAAAAATTATCATGTTTGAATCCCTGAAACTCTCTGATCTTCCAACAATAAACTGTGGCATATTAAGAGAACCCACTAGCACAAGGCCGATTATTTGGCTTGTGGAACAAGACGGCGTTAGAGCTGTTGTCAAGGATTTTAGCGCTAATAAATTTTTCTTCAGGAATACAGTCGGGCGTTTTCTCATATGGAGGGAGGCAAAGATTTACAGAAAACTCAGGAATTTTAAAGGTGCCCCTGCAATGTACGGAACTATTGACGGGGTTGCAATAGTTATAGAAGAGATTCAGGGTACTGATCTTGGAAATTACAAAAAGGGCTGGAGACCGCCTGACAAGTTTTTGGATTCCGTAAAAGAGCTTGTAGATGATTTCCACGGAAGAGGCATTGCCCACTGTGATTTAAAGAGAGCCCCTAATATTATTCTGGGGCATGATGGGCGTCCTTATATTATTGACTGGGGAGCATCAATTTCTGACATGGAGTTCAGCTTTTATCCTGTGAACCTGATCTATCAAAAATGTATACAGGACGATTACAAGGCCATTACCAAGTTGAAGCTCCGATATACACCGGAGGCGGTCAGCCCTGAGGAAAGAGATGAATACTGCCATAGAAGTCGGGCAGAAAGATTTATGAGGGCTATAAGGGACAGGCTTCGGGATTTTTGTCAAAAAATAGTGTAATTTGTGCTGTGAAAAAGGGTGTTTTTCATATCATTTCAGAAAAACTTTACGCTTTTTTTTAAAAAATAAACCTGCCTGTGTTTATCTAGGAGGCTGTCCGGGAATAGCAATTTTTTTCAAAATCAAGGCTTGCTCAAAAAATTACCGCAGACATATAGTTGATATTTCGAGGATAATTTTTTGAGCATAACGCAGAGTTTGGGAAAAAGGG
>JAGGXA010000058.1 GCA_021163285.1 Deltaproteobacteria bacterium
CTAGGAGGCTGTCCGAGAATAGATTTTGAAAAAAATTGCTATTCTCGGACAGCCTCCTAGGGCGATACCAGCGGAAATTGGTAGCCACGGACTTGATCATGCCTGCAAAAACGCTGATTGCATAAGGATGAAGCCCAAGCTCCGGTTCATCTGACATGATCACGGTGGGCATTTTCTCGGTTGGTTGGAGCAACAACATCGTCATCGCTATGAAGCGCAGGGTTCCATCCGATAGTTGATGTGGGCCGAATAAGTAATCCGGGTGTCTTTTTTCCCGCCAATTAAGAAGAATATAATTCTCGTTGGTTAGTGACGGTTCTGAAACGAAATCACCGAAGGAAGGAAATACCAAGCGAACCGTGTCCACAATCCGTTCGTGGCAATCTGGATAAGTTTTTTGCAAAGCGCAAAGGTATGCCGCCAAATTCCCTGCATCGCTGCGCAGATAGCCGGCATTTTCTATATAGCCGCTTTTGCGAATACTGGCGGCAGATGAAGTGTTGTGAAACTGATAACTGCGGCAGCGCGACAGCATGCCCAGCAGTATTTTGCAGGTCTGGTCTCCCCCGCTTTTTGGTGGATTCGCTTCGCTTAATCCACCCTGCGTCGGCTTGCCAACGTAACTTTGCAGGGTGGATTAAGGAGCGTAAGCGACGAATCCACCAAAGCAACTGTCCCGCCTTACGTTGATAGCCATAATTTCAACAGGTTACAGCATGACACATGTTATTTCCACAAAGAAAATAATCGGGTTAATATACCATCAGGAGCATATTCCACAATAGTGGAAATCTATTTGCTTTTAAGCCCAACCTGTTAATTTGACTGAAACTTCGGGTTTTATAGTCCATTAAACGGTCAATAATGTTGCTTACTTTTTGGGAATACTCCCGTAACTTACCGGGCTGACATTTCTTTTTTTTTTACAGCTTTTACAAATATCTGACACCTGGAACGGACAATAAATATGTCCTCCCCTGATTCCGTTATAATCAGGCAATTTTTTTTGTGCCTTTCGTGTATTTCGTGGTTCATTGTACTTCCCAGAGGACAGTGAAAAGCAGCTTCGTGGACGTTCGCTGCTGCGTATCGCACAACTCCTTTTCGGCAGCCAAAACCATGTCATCTGCCCGATTCTCAATTTGTCCGCGGGCCTCGTTGAAATGATATCCGGATATTGTTGTACTGGAATCAGAAATGAGCGCCATTGGACACGAAATTACCCTGACCTCACCCTTAAAAGTTCAGGATGTCAATAAAAATGGCGCTTTTCTTGGTTATGCCGTTACCGGCACACTATCCGACTGTGTGAAAATTGCCTTGCAGGAATTGCTTAAAAGCCCGCCGGATATGATTCTTTCGGGAATAAATCCGGGGGCCAATGCAGGAATCAACATCCTTTGCTCCGGAACCGTTTCTGCGGCCACGGAAGGCGCTTTTCTTGAAATAAAATCTGCGGCCATATCGCTTGCAACCCTGAAAAAAAGCAGACCTCAAATTTGCAGCTCGCTTCAGTAAAGAGATCATTCGGTTTATTTCGGAAAATGGTCTTGGAGAAGGAACAGCCTTAAATATACACGCTGTATCTCCTGAAAAAAACCAATGGCGTCTGCTTTGTAAGACAGGACACCGCAACTATTGAAGAGCGATTTGACCGCAGGAATGATCCGAGAGGCAATGTATATTACCGGCTGTCGGGTAAAACCACACCTGAAATTGTCAACCCTGATACAGATACTTATACCCTGAAAGAGACCGGGATCACCATTACACCCATCTATTACGATCTCACCTGTCACAAGGAATTAGACAGATTAAAATCCCTTTCTTTTGCGCATGAGGGGTCAGGGCTACGCATTTGACACAAAAGCGTATCAAATGCGTAAGCTCCTGAACCCTCAGGATGCTTAAAATTCAGACATACGTTTATACCTTTTGTAACGTTCCTTCATATCTTCTTCAGCCTTTTTAAAAAGCTTTTCAGCATGTTCCGGGAAGCTTCTCGTCAAACTCGAATACCTGACTTCTCCCAGCAGGAAATCATTAAAACCTTCTTTTGGTTCTTTGGAATCAAGTATGAATGGATTTTTACCCTCTTCCTTTAGTGTGGGATTATACCTGTAAAGAGACCAATATCCTGTTTCTACAGCCTTTTTTTCCTCTTCCTGGGTAAACCTCATATTAATACCATGGTTAATGCAGGGGGCATAGGCGATAATTAAAGATGGCCCCTTATAGCTCTCAGCTTCAAGCAGCGCCTTTAAGAGTTGGTTTTTATTGGCTCCCATAGCAACGGATGCTACATATACATACCCGTAATTTATGGCCATCATGCCAAGATCCTTCTTGCAGGTAGGCTTGCCGCCGGCGGCAAACTTGGCAACAGCTCCTGTTGGTGTTGATTTGGAAGCCTGTCCCCCGGTATTTGAATATACTTCAGTATCAAGGACAAGAATATTGATATCATTGCCGGTTGAAATAACATGGTCCACGCCGCCGAAACCTATATCATAGGCCCAACCGTCCCCGCCAAAAATCCAGATCGATTTTTTTGTCAGGTAGTCACGCATGTCCACAATATCTAAAAGCGCCGGGTTGAATTCGATCTCAGGATCCGTCATTTCAAACTCTATTAATTCAAGGATCCTCTGACCGAATTCTTTTGATTCAACAGGCTCATTTATGTTTTCAAGCCACCCTTCAAGGCACTCCTGCAATTTATTTGAAACACCTTTTTCAAGAACCTCACGAATGATATCCGCTAATTTATTACGTCTGTGTGTAACTCCCATTTCAAGGCCGAAACCATATTCCGCATTATCTTCAAACAGGGAATTGGCCCAGGCAGGACCATGGCCATCTTTATTCACAGTATAAGGGCAGCTTGGTGCGGAACCTCCATATATGGAAGAGCATCCGGTTGCATTCGCAATCAGCATCCGCTCACCAAAGAGCTGGGTAACGAGTTTAATATAAGGTGATTCACCACATCCGGGACATGCGCCTGAAAATTCAAAAAGAGGTTGCCGGAACTGACTCCCTTTGACTGAAGACATCGGCATCAGGTTATCCAGCCACTTGAGATCAAGAGAAAAACGGTGATTTTCCGTCTGAACCTTCGACTGCTTGACAAGTGGTTTCATAATAAGGGCCTTTTCCCTGGCCGGGCAGACTTCTACGCAATTACCGCAGCCTGTGCAATCAAGCGGGCTTACCTGTATCCTGAATCTCAATCCCTTTAGTTCTTTTCCCTTGGCATCTACGGTTATAAAATCTTCCGGAGCGCCATCAAGGTCTTTCTGATCAGCAAGGACAGGGCGAATAGCGGCATGGGGGCAAACATAAGAACACTGATTACACTGAATACAATTTTCCGGCTGCCACTCAGGAACATCTATTGCGATACCTCTTTTCTCATACTGAGTTGTGGCTGTAGGGAAAATACCATCCGGGCTGAAAGCGCTCACAGGGAGCTTATCTCCCTGCTGTGCCAGCATGGGCCGCATAATAGTCGTTACATATTCAGGTTCATTTTTATCGATATAGGCCTCTTGTCCGGCAGTGGCCCAGGAAGCGGGAACTTTGACCTTTATTAAAGCGTCGACTGCCTTGTCCACGGCATTGATATTCATCTGAACCACGTCGTCCCCTTTTTTACCATAGGTCTTCTTGATAGCGTCCTTTACATAATCAAAGGCCTCTTGTGGGGGTATAACATCCGCTATTTGAAAAAAAGCGGCCTGCATGATCATGTTGATACGTCCGCCCAATCCCAATTCAGCTCCTATTTTAATGGCGTCGATATTATAAAAGTTCAATTTTTTCTGAGCAATTGTGCGCTTCATTTCATTCGGAATCTTTTCTTCCATCTCTTCATTGGTCCAGGAGGAGTTGAGAAGAAAAGCCCCCTCATCCCTGATACCCTCAAGAATGTCATATTCACCGATAAATGCGGAATTATGACACGCAATGAAGTCGGATTTTGTGAGAAGATAAGGAGCCTGGATCTTGTGCGGGGAAAAGCGTAGATGAGACATGGTAATCCCGCCCGATTTCTTGGCATCGTATGCAAAATAGGCCTGTGCAAACATATCCGTGTTTTCGCCTATAATTTTGATGGCATTTTTATTGGCTCCGACCGTTCCATCAGCCCCCAGGCCCCAGAATTTACATCTGACCGTACCCTCAAGAGAAGGATCGATATTTTCGCCCAACTCAATGGAACTGAATGACACGTCATCTTTAATGCCAACGGTAAAATGATTTTTTGGTGTATGAGAAAAGAGATTATCGAATACAGCCTTTGCCATGCGCGGGGTAAAATCTTTACTTCCAAGACCATACCTGCCTCCTACAATGGCAGGAAATTCACCCCTTTCCTGAAAAACAGTGCATACATCCTGGTAAAGAGGTTCTCCGAGAGAACCGGGAACCTTAATCCTGTCGAGCACTGCAATCCTTTCGGCTGTTGCAGGCAGGGCGCTTAAGAAGTGTTCCCTTGAAAAGGGCTGATAAAGTCTCACTTTTATAAGGCCCACACGTTCACCCTGCTTGGTTAAGTAATTTACAGTCTCTTCAATCACGTCACAGCTTGAAGCCATAGAGACAATAATTCTGTCTGCCTCAGGATCGCCTACATAATCGAAAAGTTTATATCTCCGACCTGTAAGATCTCCTACCTTATCCATTTCTTCCTGTACGATATATGGAATCGGTTCATAATATGGGCTTGCAGCCTCACGGTTCTGGAAAAAAATATCAGGATTTTGAGCCGTGCCCCTGAGTTGAGGGCGCTCAGGATTCATTGACCTGCTTCTGAATTCTTCAATGGCTTCCCAATCAACAAGGGCAGCCATATCTTCATAGCTGATCAATTCTATCTTCTGTATCTCCTGAGAAGTTCTGAATCCGTCAAAAAAATGGACAAAAGGCAGGCTGGAACGGATACTGGCAAGATGGGCAACAAGCCCAAGGTCCATAACTTCCTGAACTGAGGAAGAAGCCAACTGGCAAAATCCCGTCATGCGGACCGCATTTATATCTGAATGGTCACCAAATATGGAAAGTGCGTGCGAAGCTATAGCCCTTGCTGAAACATGAAAAACCGACGGCATTAACTCTCCTGATATTTTGTACATATTGGGAATCATCAGGAGAAGACCCTGAGAAGCAGTAAAGGTCGTGGCAAGTACGCCCGCTGAGAGCGCTCCATGAATTGCTCCCGCAGCTCCTGCCTCTGATTGCATTTCTTCTACTTTCAAGACCTGACCAAAGATATTCTTTCGTCCATGCGCAGCCCAGTCATCAGCATATTCCCCCATATTGCTCGAAGGAGTAATAGGATAGATTGCAGCTACATCGCTCATTGCATAGGCCACGTGGGCCGCTGCCTCATTTCCTTCCAAGGTTTTCATTGTAGGACTCATCAGTTTTTTCCTTTCTTATAATCTCCCGATATTGATTATTCAGCGCCCGTCCATAACTGGCTGTTTATGGATGGGCGCTATTTAAGTTATGTGTCTACTCAGGTAGCGCAGGTAGATAGCGCCTGAACAAGAACTATGTTTTCGGAGTCTCGCAGGCTCGCTTACCTGCCTGACTTCGTGTCAGTCTCAAATTTTAATCATCGAAATATTCAAAATATTCCTGCTGTTAAAATTTTCGTCTTCCTTAAATCTCCCGAACAGAGCATAAATCCGGGCGCCAATTCTGTAAAGCTGTTTTTATGCGAACCCTGAGCGCTGAGTAGCTCCAAAGTTATTATGATGCTAATTTTATAATTAAATCTTGGCATCCTTCATTTTGAGGCAAAAGTAGTTGACACTTTTATTGGAACTAAAAATTGTAAATTGCAGAAGAGGTTTATAGCCTCTTAAATCAGCGGCAGGATGCCGCTGCCACTTTTCTGCCAGGTGTAAAGTAAAAATGAAGGATGCCAAAATCCTGTTATTTAAGCATAACCTTAAATAATGTCAAGACTTAATAACGTTAAAGCCTGCTGTGAGGTATTTATAACGGACGGATGATAAAAATTACAGGAGCCGCTTTAAATTCGGCCACTTTTCAAAATAAAAGATGAACGTTCAAACATCGAACATCCAACATTCAACCCTGAACCTTTAAACCCGCGAACAACTACAAATCTTCGGCTATCCTGGCTCCAGCCAGGGATTGGCTTGCAGTCTTTACACTGATTTTTAATGGAAGGTTTTTCGTTCTAATCTGATAGGTCATTGTCACGGATATACACAGGAAATAGCAAAAAGGGGAATACCTGCACTCTGTGAATATTTTTGAGACAGGACCTCTTCCTTCAATAAAAGACGGATATATGTTTATGCAACCCCAGGAAACAGGCGTATCGCCGTACGCATCCCGAAACAATGATTTGATCTGCCAGAGGTTATAAAACTTTACATGATTAAAGAGAGGATCTCCAAAATATCCCTTAATCCTTTTTAAAAGCCCATTCCATGAAAATCCGTTAAGCGCCCCTATGAATATTTTTCTGTTTGTTACTCTCCCGGCTTCTCTTAATGCCTCCAAAGGATCATCCAGGAATTCGAGTGTGTTAATAAGCACAGTCAGATCAAATTCATTATCATCAAATGGAAGGGCTTCGGCCATTCCTTTTTTGAGAGTACATCGCTTGCCGATCCGTTCTCCGGCTTTATCAAGCATGTAGGAAGATGCATCTATACCGGTTACATTCATTCCAAGTTTATTGAAAATAATCAGGTGGTTTCCTGTTCCACATCCTATATCAAGAACCCTTTCACCTGGCCTGGGATCAAGGAAGGTTAATATCTGCTTTTCGATAGACCGCTCTATAGTCTGCCCCTGATATGAACGGCGCCAGGATTCATAAAATCCTGCGATATTTTTATCAAAAATGATTCCCATTGCGATTAATGCGGTCCTCTCAGACTAATCAGCGTCTGAACGAAAAACACCGTTCAGACACAATTTTGAATGTTTAATTTTAAATGCCCCGTAAACGGTTAGGGCCAAGGACGAAATAACTCGACCTGTGCGATTAGCCGTTAGCGATCAGCATTGATATGCAGAATGTTACATATAGAGAATTTCAGGGTGCAATACAAAAAAGTAATTGATAACAGGGTAAAATGGCATTTTTTGAATATCGAATATCGAACAGGGAATTATGAATATCGAAGGAACAGGACAAATTTGACCTTGAGGAACGGATAATCGGGTTTGTCGAACGTGTTATTAGAACGGCAGTGTTATTGCCAAAAAGAAAAAGGACAGAACTTCATAATTCGCAATTCCCCGTTCGACATTCGACATTAAATCAGAATGTTAAACAAAAAGCATCCTTTATCTGAAAAATGTCCTTTTTTTGTATTGCACCCGAATTTAATCAATAGGTCAAAAAACTGACCGCTAATGGCTAAAAGCTAACTGCACGGGACGAAATAACTCCCCCGGGCAGGCGCTCGGATTCAGGTTGGATTCGGTAGATTTTAAAGAGTAAAAGGCGCAGTAACAGTGTGCTGTTTCAAGTTTTTGCTCTTTAAAATCTGCCGAAAATAACCTGAAGATGAGATGCTGAAATGTTAAGTTATTTTTGCGCGGGCCCTTATATTAAAGTGCGCAGACCTGTTGCGGTTATATGCCGTTCTCAGTTCTTTTTTTTGAATTTCAATCTGATAGGGGTATGTTCAAGTTGAAAACGCTCTCTTATTTGATTGATCAAAAAACGTTCATAAGAAAAATGGATCATCTCCGGCCTGTTTAAAAAAAGGACAAAAGAAGGCGGTTTCGTCCGGACCTGTGCCGCATAAAAAAACTTCAGTCTGCCTCTGCCGATTACAGGTGGCTGGTGTTGTTCTATCATCAGTTGAATAGCTGCGTTGATATCAGGGGTGCCGACCCTGTGGGAAAACTGCTTATATACGAGATCGATCTTATCAAAAACCTTCATTACATTCTGGCCGGTCAGCGCTGAGATATTAATCCTCGGTGCAAATGATATGAAATTAAATTGCCTGTCTATCGAATTATCTATGTTCTTTTTTCTTCTGATGTCCTTTTTGACAATATCCCACTTGTTGACAGCAAGGATTACCCCCCTGCCCTGTTTCAATGCATAACCGCAAATCCTGACATCCTGTTCTGAAATCCCCCTTTCAGCATCTAATAGTATTATTGCAACATGGCAGCGTTTCAAACTATTCAGAGCCTTAATCATTGAAAATTTTTCTATCTTTTCCCTGACCTTTGCCTTTCTGCGGATGCCTGCCGTATCAATAAACATGTACTCTTTCCCACGAAAAGAAAAATAAGTATCCACTGTATCACGGGTAGTTCCGGGCAGTTCGCTTACAAGCAGGCGGTCTGTTCCAAGTATCCGGTTAACCATGGAGGACTTACCCGCATTCGGTCTCCCGAGAACGGCCACCCTGATCTCCCCGGTATTCTTTTTTTCAGTTTCGGATTCAGGCAATCCCTTAATAAGGTCATGCATCAGGCCCCTGACAGCATACCCATGGGCTGCTGAAACGGGGTGGACATGTTCCATGCCGAATTTGTAAAAATCAAGCGCCAAATGGTCATTTTCCGGGCCGTCAACCTTATTTACCGCCAGAACAACTTCTTTTTGGCTCCTGCGAAGAATTCCGGCAATCTCTTCGTCTCCCGGCATTACTCCCTGCCTGCCATCTACCATAAAGAGCACCTTGTCAGCATTTTTAATGGCTATTTTAACCTGATCTTTTACCTTTTCCAGGAGAGGATCCGGGCCAAGGTCATCAAAACCGCCTGTATCCACAATGGTAAGGGATGTTCCCTCATAATTGATATCGGCATACAGCCTGTCCCTTGTAACTCCGGGACGATTATCGACAAGTGAGTCCCTTGATCTTATGAGGCGATTAAAAAACGTGGATTTTCCCACGTTAGGTCTTCCTACTATAGCTATTATCGGTAAAGTCATATCAAAAAAGCTATCAAAAATTAAAAATTCGAGTCAGAAACATGGATGGTAACCATTCACAGGTTCAGGTTTCAACCGTTCAGGGTTAAAGACAAAGAAAATATTGAAGACCCGAAGTCCTCGTTACAAAACTTACTTTCCAGATAAGAAACGATGGCAAATTAACTTCCCCAACTATGCATCACAGCTTCAGGCCATCTTTGCCCGATCTATAAAGTACAAAAATCTTGAAATAGTTCGCTATTCCTGCAACTTTTATGCTTTTAGATTGAACAAACCTGACCTAAATCCGTGCGCCTGCCCGGGGATGTTATTTCTTCCTCGTCCCTAATTGCCCATTTGGCTCCAAATTTTCCCGTAAATACACATTCTAAATGCAGTTCAGGAATAAAAATGGAACCTCTGAACCTGTGAACGTTTTTTTAATTCTAACGGATTTTGAGACAGGGTCAAGATGATTCGTATTAAAGGTTCGATCATAATATAGATAATCAGGATCATGATTTTGGCTCTTCGACGTTTCATGTGGATTTGATCCTTTTATAATCAAATCCACATGAAACGTCGAGGAGCCATGATTTTATAATTGACTAATGTAATTAATGCGGATAATTTTTCATACAATCCGTAAATTCATATTCCCTGGTTCAGTGTTTAAAAAAAATGGGGTATTCTTTTCCCAGAATCCACCAAAAGCAGGACAATGAAAAACTCGTCAGAAATGCTCACTAAGTACATAATTGTTACAGGTGGCGTCTTATCCGGTCTTGGAAAGGGTATAGCCGCAGCCTCTATCGGACATCTTCTCTCTTCAAAACTCAAGATCATACCTATCAAATGTGATGGATACCTGAACCTCGATCCCGGCACCATGAACCCGTTTGAGCATGGAGAGGTCTTCGTGCTGGATGACGGAGGAGAGGTTGACATGGATTTTGGACATTATGAGAGGTTTTTGGGAGTAACGTGCAAATCCACATGGAACCTGACCATGGGCAAAGTATTCGACATGGTCAGGAAGAAAGAAAGAAGAGGGGATTATCTCGGCAAGACCGTGCAGTATATACCCCATGTAACGGATGTCATAAAAAATCACATATTTCAAATAGTCAGGGAAGAGACACCCGACCTGGTATTCGTGGAAATCGGGGGTACGGTGGGTGACATCGAAAATGAGCTGTTCTTAGAAACCATGAGGCAGATGAAAGAGGACGTTGGCAGGGATAACATCCTTTATATTCACCTTACCTACGTGCCGATCCCTTATGGAGTAAGCGAACAGAAATCAAAACCGACCCAGCAAAGCGTAAATCTCTTAAGGCAGAGAGGAATTTTCCCGGATATCATTATTGGCAGGTGTTCTCAATTCCTGGCAAAGGAGGTCAAGTCAAAAATTGCCAATTTTTGTGATGTTCAGCCAAATGCAGTGATTACAGGGCTGGATGTTGAAAACATTTACGAGATCCCGGTTGTTTTCGAACAGGAAGGCCTTCCCGATATTATTCACAAGAAGCTCAATCTCTACAGCCCTCCGGATCTCAGGAAATGGAAAAAACTGATAGAAAACATCAGGAGTACAAAAGAAGAGATCACGGTAGCCATGTGCGGAAAATACACTAAACTGGAGGACTCTTATGCATCCATCATCGAGTCTTTTAATCATTGCTCCGCACACCTGAAATGCAAAATCCACCTTAAATGGGTGGAAACGACAGGCCTGAAAGACGCCTCTTTTCTGGATCATATTGATGGCGTTGTGGTTCCCGGAGGATTCGGGTCCCGTGGTACGGAGGGCAAGATTGAAATAATCCGTCTTGCAAGGGAGAAAAATATCCCGTTATTGGGCCTCTGTTTGGGTCTCCAACTAACCGTGATTGAATTTGCGAGGAACGTTTGCAACTTGAAAGGGGCAAACTCTACTGAGATGGACCCGGATACTCCTTATCCCGTTATCGATATCTTGCCTGAACAGAGAAAGATCATAGATAAGGGCGGAACAATGAGACTCGGAGCATACCCCGCAATATTAAAGGACAAAACAATTGTACGTTCTCTTTATAACGCTCCCGAGATCAAAGAAAGGCACAGACACAGGTATGAGGTCAATCCTGAATATCATTCCGTTATCACAGAACATGGAATGATTTTTTCCGGCGCCTCGCCTGACGGAAAGCTGGTTGAATTTATTGAGTTACCCGATTTACGCTTTTTTGTCGGGACTCAGGCCCACCCGGAATTAAAATCAAGGCTTGAAAAACCTGCTCCCCTCTTTTACGGCTTTATCAAGGCCTGTCTTGCTTACAAAAACAGGCTGCCAACTTAAAGCGGGACACTTTCCGCTTTTTGGTAGATTCGCTTCGCTTAATCCACCCTGCAAAATTACATTGGTAACCGACGTAGGGTGGATTAAGGAGCGTAAGCGACGAATCCACCAAAACAACTGTCCAACCTTACGTTGGCAGCCCAAAAACAGTAACCATTCACGGAACGTCGAAACCAGAAAATAGAAACTGGAAACCCGGCCCAATGTATCCGGCAACATCTCGCAGGGGCGAATCTTGTATTCGCCCTTAATCCGGGTTCAACCGTTCCGGATTAGCTTTTGCTCGTTCTCTTCCAGCTATACTGCGTATGGATAAACCTGCTGTATCACGGATTTGCCCCTTCACGTCGAAGCTGCGACAAAACCCGCCTTTCTTTTTTGATAATGCCAAACAGGTAGTAGTAAATCCTATTCAATCCTTTGAAAATCAATTTACTGAATCTCGTTCACCACTACATCTATGGGACTACACAAATTACCTTGGAAAAGCCTTTGACGCATGGCCTTTGTTGTTCAACTTGATGCTTTCATTCCCTGCTTGTTCAGCATTCATGCATTAAAAAGCACTGGAATTCATTTCATAATTTTTAAAAATTTGCCTGAAGGATGTTAAATTGATTTTTATGTCTTCTTTCGTGTTTTCGTGATTGTTTTTGAATAGTCTTTCAATGGCACGGGTCGCAAAAGTTGCAGGAATAGCGAGCTATTTCAAGATTTTTTTACTTTTAGATCGGACAATGACGGCCTGAAGCGGTGACGCATGGTTTGGGAAGTTAATTTGTCCTCGTTCATTAGGGTTTTAGATGATTCGTTTTAAAAATGTCTCATATACATATCCATTCCATACCGAAAAGGCGTTGGATTCCGTTTCATTTGAACTCAATAAAGGAGAAGCAATTTTATTTACCGGATCAAGCTGACCCGGAAAATCGACCCTGGTGCGTATTATAAACGGGCTTGCGCCTCATTATTACCGTGGAGAGATCGCGGGAACGGTTTTGGTTAACGGGAAAGACAATGCCGGACGGGAGATCCATGAGATTGCCGGTGATGCTGGAACCCTGTTTCAGGACCCTGAACATCAGTTTTTTACACTTAGCGTTGAAGATGAACTGGCCTTTGGCCAAGAACGCCGGTGCGTGAGCCCTTCTGGGATCAGGACAATTGTTCTTGAAATGATTGAACGATTTTCACTAAAAAAGGTCATGCATTCAAATATTTTTGACCTCTCAGAAGGAGAAAAACAAAAGATTGCCCTTGCCTCTGTCATCTCTCTGCAACCCAGGGTAATTATTCCTGACGAACCATCGGCAAACCTGGATCCAGGAGCCACAGAAAAACTGGCATCTATCCTTGCAGACTTGAAACAGAACGGGATTACCATTATTATAGTTGATCATCGACTTTGCTGGTTATCCCGGCTGATTGACAGAGTCTGTGTGCTTCAGCATGATTTCAAACTGTAATTTTAGCCGTTAGCATTGAAGGGGGGCAAGAGATTTTAGAGAACTTAATCAACAGGTTAATGACGTAAAGAGGATGTTGAACAGTTTTATCCAAAAGCTAACCGCACAGGCCTCACAATTTTGAAAGGAGCTAATGTAATGAAAATTCTTAATGTCTATTCAAGTAAAACAGGAAACACCAGGAAGATCGCTGAGGCGATTTTTGATATTTTACCCGAGCCCAAAGAAATGTTCAGTGTTGAAGATGCGCCCTCCCCTGATCTGTATGATTTTATTGCCGTGGGCTTTTGGGTGAACAGAGGAATGGCGGATGAAAAAGCAAAGGAATATATGAAAAGGATAAAGGGCAAAAAAGTCGGTATTTTTGCCACTCTTGGGGCATATCCCAATTCCGCCCACGCCCGCGATGTCCTGAATTGGGCAGGAGAGATTCTGAAGGGTAACGACGTGTTGGGGGAATTCATCTGTCAGGGCAGAATCGATCCCGATATTCTTGATAAAATGCCCAAAGATGGCGTTCATACTATGACTCCTGAACGAAGAGTCATGATCGAGGAGGCAAAAAAGCATCCCAATGAGACGGATTGCCTCTATGCGCAGGGCGCTTTTAGAGAAATGTTGAAGGGACTGGATTAATGGAGTTTTCGTCCAGACGCTACATAGATATCAGGGCACTATGAGCAAATCCTGTGTTTGCCCTTGAGGATATTCAGGATTTGCGCAAAAAATAACTGTTACCGTTCACGGGTTTAAAGGTAGAAGGTTGAAGGTAGAAGGTTCCCCTTTAAAGGCGGGAGTGAGCAGCCATGTGCCAGATACAGAGGCAGTGAATGTTAATGCCCGTTTGGTATGCATTCCCACGCTGGAGCGTGGGAACGGGAAATCTTGTATTTGCCCTTAAAACGTGCGAATAATCAAAGGGGTAAAAATAATCAAAGGGCGAACACAAGGTTCGCCCCAGCGCCCGCACAAACTCAATATATGTCACCTAAAACCTGCAAGCGTCGAGTTTGCCGAAGACCTGCCTGCTGCAGGCAGGTGCAAGGCGGCAAGGGCGCAGACGTACTACGATACTTCAAGTC
>JAGGXA010000083.1 GCA_021163285.1 Deltaproteobacteria bacterium
GCGTTGGCAAGGACTTGAAGTATCGTAGTACGTCTGCGCCCTTGCCGCCTTGCATCTTCGGCAAACTCGACGCTTGCAGGTTTTAGGTTCCAATAAAAGCGTCAACTACTTTTACCTCAAAATGAAGGATGTATGCAGTTTGAATGTTTCTCGTTCCCAAGCTCCAACGCAGGAATGCATACCATACTGGTTCCTGTGCCGGTAAATGGGAACCGGACGAAAAGTAATATCTACAAAGCGTAAGTCAGGTTTGAAAGATGTCCGAATTTCTGATTTCAACGTTTCGTGAACGGTTACAATCCAGCCCTGAACCTTCAACTTTTAACTTTCAACCCGTGAACAGTTACGAATTATTTTCGTTTAACATAACATATTTATTTGCGAAAACAATCAGGATGAAGTAAAAGTAATTACGGGTATTCATGAGCTATCAGGGTTCGCGCAAAAATAACTTTACGGAATTGAACTCTGAACCATTGAAACCGTGAACGATTACCAGTAAAGATATCCGGAGGTATAATGTTGATAGATTCTCACGCTCATCTTGATATGCAAGATTTTAACCATGATCGCAACCAGGTTATTGAAAGAGCCATTAAAGGAGGGCTATCCCGCATAATTACGGTTGGAATAAACATGGCAAGTTCTATTGCCGCCCTTAAATTGACCAGGGAATATGATTCTGTCTTCGCCGCTGTCGGATATCACCCTCACAATGCATCTGAGTGTAATCGGCAGGCTCTCAATAAATTGACTGAAACGGCATCAGACCCAAAAGTTGTAGCATGGGGGGAAATCGGGCTTGATTTTTACCGCAATCGGTCTTTAAGAGATGTTCAGATGAATGTATTTTTGCAACAGCTTGAGATAGCAGGTGAACTTGGTCTTCCCGTGATTATTCACGACCGTGATGCTCATAACGAGATTCTCTCTATTCTGAAAAAGATCGGAAAGGGTGATAGAAAAGGTGTTATACACTGCTTTTCCGGGGATACAAACATGGCCATGACTTTAATTGAACTTGGCTATTATATTTCTATCTCAGGGGTAGTAACTTTTAAAAAGGCCTCATTGATAAAAGAAGTGGCATCAAACATCCCGCTTGAACGTCTGCTTGTAGAAACAGATTCTCCCTATCTGGCCCCTGCACCCAAAAGAGGAAAGCGAAACGAACCCCTTTTCGTGACCTATACAGCAAAAGAAATTTCCCGGCTAAGAGGCATCGAACCGGATGAACTGGCCGTGGCTCTTTCTGCAAATACCGAGCGTCTTTTTGATCTCCCTGCCGTATCATGAGCTTTCCGTGCATTAGCAGGCAGTATCCCCTGATCCTTGCTTCTTCCTCTCCCCGGAGAAAAAGGCTTTTGGAGCAGATATCCATTCCTTTCCGTTCAATCACAAGCGATGTGACAGAAAATTGCCGGATCGATGATCCGAAAACGGCATCTGTTTTCCTCGCTGAAAAAAAAGCTGTTAAAGGGCACGCCATTTCAGGCGACTTATGGGTACTCGGTGCGGATACTATGGTTGCTATTGACGGCAGGATACTCGGCAAGCCCGGAAATAAGGAAGACGCCCGGAAAATGTTATCCCTTTTGAGCGGTAAAGAGCATAGGGTAATAACAGGATTTTGTATAATTAATCCCGCCCTTGAGGCTGTTCATTCCGAGGCTGTATCAACTCTTGTCAGGATCAAGAAACTCAAACAGAGCGAGATCAAAAATTACATTGATACAGGAGAACCATTCGGCAAGGCTGGCAGTTACGCAATCCAGGGGGTTGGTTCTTTTATGGTTGAAACGATTTCAGGGTCTTATACAAATGTTGTAGGACTGCCTGTTTGCGCCCTTATAAAAGCGCTTATTTCAGTCGGAGCATTAAAAAAGCGCCGTGCTATTTATAGAAAAACATCCTAAGGGACGAGGTCGAAATAACATCCCCGGACAGGCGCACAGATTCAGGTCAGGCAGAGATGGTCTGAAGCTGTGATGCATAGTTGGGGAAGTTAATTTGTCCTCGTTTCTAATCCAGGGCCTTCCGAATAGTCCTCGCAAGTTCGCTGATAACAACAGGTTTCATGACATATTCCCTGATTCCCAGAAACCTTGCTTTTTCTTCTGAGATAACCTCACTGAATCCGGTGCAAAGAATTACCGGAATAGTGGGTTTGATAGCCATAAGCCTCTGGGCGAGCTCTGTTCCTGTCATGTTAGGCATAGTTTGATCAGTAATAACCAGATCAAACTGATCAGATCGTACCCGGAACACCTCAAGCGCCTCCACACTACTTGTCCGCGATGTAACATGGTAGCCTAACTGCTCTAACATCTCTGTCAGCATTTGAACTATCTGTTCTTCGTCATCCACAAGAAGGACATTCTCTTTGCCTTTTGGTGTTGATGCGGTCGATACGCTTTTGGGCCTTGTGTCATCTGTTTTGATTCGGGGCAGATATATATGAAACACTGAGCCTTTTCCCGGCCTGCTTTTTACGGATATATTACCGCCATGGTTAGTGATAATACCATGTACTACGGAAAGGCCCATGCCGGTGCCCTCGCCCGGTCCCTTGGTGGTAAAATACGGATCAAAAATCCGACCAAGAACTAAAGGGTCCATACCATGGCCTGTATCGCTTACAGAAATCTTTATGTATTTGCCGGGCGTTAGATTCAGGCCGGAATTTATATCCTGAGGACGAAGAGTTTTTTCCGTCAGCGCCAGCCCTAAAACACCGCCCTTTTTTCTCATCGAATGATATGCATTGGTACATAAATTCATCATTACCTGGTAAATCTGGGTTGGATCTGCCATAACCGGCCCGGAATTATTATCTATCTTCTGCCTGATCTCTATGGTTGACGGTAATGACGACCTCAAAAACTTTAAAGACTCCTTGATAATTGACTGAACTCTAAGTGGTTTGTGTTTATTTTCGCTACTGCGACTAAATGTGAGAATCTGCTGTACCAGCCCTTTGGCAAGTTCCGCCGCCTTGAGGACTTCCGTTAATTTTGTGCGTACAGGGCTGTCTTCCTCCAGCTCATTCATGGCCAGCTCCGTATATCCGGTGATGGGGAAAAGGATATTATTGAAGTCATGCGCAATGCCGCCTGCCAGGGTCCCGATTGCTTCCATCTTCTGTGCCTGCCTGAGCATGGTTTCAAGCTCTTTTTTTTCCCTTTCAGCCTTTTTCCGCTTTGTTATATCCATCACATTTAGCAAAACCACATCTTCCGTATGTTCCTCAATTTTGATCGCATTGATTTCCACCCAGATTGACCTGCCATCTTTATGCATCCAGTAACCTTGCCACATCTTCTGCGTATCCTTGCTCAGGCTGTAATCCTCTATTAGTCTTAACTCGTGCCTGACATCCGGGTGTGTCAGGTCCATGAATTTCATGGTGACAAGCGATGCTTCGCTGTAGCCTGTGATTTTCTTGATGGTATTGTTTGCAAATAAGATATTCCAATCCATATCCATAGTCAAAATCCCTGTCGGACTGGTTTCCACAAGGCTGCGATACCTCTTTTCCGAGACATCAAGTTCTTTTGCTCTGTCCCTCAGGTCTTCCTGGGTATTTAGAAAACTCGCAAAAACGCTATTAAAGGCCCTGGCGAGTTTCCGGTACTCAACATACTCAAATTTTTCCTCGTGTAGAGGGTGATTTGATAGACCCTGTGCGATATTCAAGGCCTGATCCGCCATATTTTCAAGAGGTTCACTTACCTCGCGCGCTATCGCTAATGAAATCAGAATTGTCAACACAAAGATAAGGGCAAATGAAAAAACAAGCGCCAGGATAAGATATGTTTTTTTCTTCTGAAGGGGGATTGTTGAAGCCGCATAAAAAAGACCTGGAAATTTTTTTAATGGGACAATACTTTCCCTGGGATATAGTTTTATCCAGGGGATATAAAAACCTTTGGAACGTCTGTTCTTAACCTCTTCAAATGAACTGTAGACCCTGCCTGTACGCAAATCTACAAAGTTATCCATTCCCATAATCAGTAATTTATTATCGGCCTTCACCGGGACACGCTTCCAGAGATACATGTCAGAGGATATGTCATGCAAAAGATAAGCAGTGCCCAAAAGGTCATTTTTTCTTTTAATCGGGAGAGAAAACAGTGATAGGTAATGGTTGCCTTTGGTATGCTTAAAAAGGATCTTTTGCATATCCTTTTCTTGATCAGATTGTGCTAAATCCGGTTCCAAGCCTTTATAATTCTCCGGCAATTCCGGGATAATAATTGAACTTCCCTTTTCCTTAATCAGAAAAAATGCCCCGTTTGAGGAAGGATAATCCCTTTGTATTAATTCCAAAGCCTGGTTTCTTAATCCAAGCATCAGGTTTACACGCACTGCATTGTTCAGGCTCATTTCCCGAAGCTGCATTTCCAAAAAGTTCAAACGGTCGGCAAGAGCCCTGCTTACTTCTTTTTCCTGTATTTCGAGTTTATTTGAAAAGTCCAGGGTTATACTCCGGCTAAGAACCACATAGATACTTCCTGTCGCTAATGTGAGAGATACTCCCACAAATAAAATCAGAGTTGAGACAATAAAGCTTGAAAATCTTCTGCTTGATGCCATCCCCGGTCTCCAGGTCCTAATCCGTATTTCGCGCCGAAAATCTTATGTTGCGACGTATATGTCCGTGTTTAACGTGTTAAGGTTTTGGTAATCGTTAGTGGTTTTTTAAGGACGCTGTAGTTTTTTTGGCATTCCTCAAATTTAGTTTACACCTAAATCCTGCAAGCGTCGAGTTTGCCTTGCACCTGCCTGCTGCAGGCAGGTGCAAGGCGGCAAGGGCGCAGACGTAC
>JAGGXA010000238.1 GCA_021163285.1 Deltaproteobacteria bacterium
GACGTGATGCAAGAAGATTTCCCTGACCACCAACACCTGTAAATACGAGTCTCCAGCTTTTCATGGAACTCTCCATTTATTTTTTGTAATCGTTCACGGGATGTTGAAATTAGAAAACAGCTAACGACTCCCTATTTTTTTAACGGCAATATTGCATTTTCAGGGCAGATTTGAGCGCAAACCGAACAGCCGATACACAGATTCCTGTCAATTTCGACCATGTTTTCTTCAAGAAACATGGCCGGGCATGCCAGCTTGTTGATGCAGTCTCGATGATTTTTACACTTTTCATGGTTCACATAAAAGGGTCTCGGCTTTTTAAAATGACCGGCGTTTTTTGCAAAAAGCGGGCACATTTCCTTTGATATTATAACAGACAGACCGTCATATTCCATGGTGGCCTTCACTGTTTCTATGGTTTTCTTGATTTTAAACGGCCTTGCAACGTGGACATCCTTGACTCCACAGCCCCGAACCACGTCTTCGATGGAAATCCTTGTCAGATCAACTCCCATGTGAGAGGTGTCTACACCGGGATGGGGTTGATGACCTGTCATGGCAGTTGTGCCGTTATCCAGGATTACAAGGGTGAATTTGTGATTATTATGAACCGCATTGATAAGCCCTGTAATACCTGAGTGAAAAAAAGTGGAATCACCGATGAATGACACCACCTTCTGGTCGGACGCCTGTGAAAATCCGCATGAAGAACTCACGGAAGACCCCATGCAGATTACAAAATCGGCCATTGATACAGGCGGCAGGAGACCAAGGGTGTAACAACCTATATCAGTCGGATGAATGGCATCCGGCCCGTAGACCTCCTTTACAGCGTAATAGGTTGCTCTGTGTGGACATCCGGGGCACAAACCGGGAGGCCTTGCGGGGAGCTCGGGGATACCGGAAAGATCAGGTATTTTATGGCCTTTGTAATCGCAACCAAAATATTCGATAATGGCATTCCGAACCATACCCGGATCATATTCAAAAAGACGGGAAAGACCTCCTGTGCCTTTTCCTTTAACCGGAATCGTGATCCCGCTTTCCTGGGCAATTGCCTTTAATTCGTTTTCAATGATCGGTTCGAGTTCTTCGACAACCAGTACCTTTTCCATCTGTTTCAGAAAACGGGTAATTAAATCAGCGGGCATAGGCCATGAAAATCCTAAACAAAGGATGCTGACCCTCTCGAATATCCCAAGGTCTGAAACAGCATCATTAACATAATTAAAGCTTACGCCATTTGTTACAATGCCCCAGCTCCCTTTACCGATGATCCGGTTCAGGGGCGATTTTTCAGACATAGCAAGAGATAAGTCATATTTTTCAAGCAGGAGCTTATGCAGATTCCGGGAGACTGCGGGCACTGTCACAAAATGAAAGGGATCTTTTTGAAATGTGCCCTTTTTTTGTGACGGTTTCAATTTTCCAAACCGTACAGCTCCCCTGATGTGGTTCAATCTTGTGGTAGTCCTGAAAATAACCGGAAGTTTTAAGTCTTCCGACAGGTCAAAGGCAGCAACTGTCATATCCTTCATTTCCTGGGTGTTTGTCGGTTCCAGCATCGGCAGACCGGACAGCCTGGCATAATAACGATTATCCTGCTCGTTCTGGCTGGAAAAAAGAGAGGGGTCATCCGCGTTGATAATCACCATACCTCCCTTAATACCAACATAGGCGAGTGTCATTAAAGGATCCGCTGCCACGTTTAGTCCTACATGCTTCATGATTACCATGGTTCTGAGACCGCAAACCGCGGCGCCTGCCCCCACTTCCAATGCTACCTTTTCATTGGTCGAGTATTCAAAGTAGAGCTCTGTCTCCTTGCTGATTTGAAAAAATTGATCGGAAATCTCTGAAGATGGCGTACCCGGATAACAGGTGGCAAAAGATATTCCTGCTTCAAGCGCACCCCTGACAATCGCCTCATTACCTAAGAGGAGCGTCTCCATTCCCGGACTATCCGTCAATAATTTATGCATTAATATCCCCCGGTAGTATCTTAATCTTAAAGTTAAAAGCCCGGTAAAAAATAACGTAACTGTTCACGGGTTCAATGTCTCAGGTTTTAAGCATAAATGGTGATAGCTCAATATTCAAGGGAGCTGTGCAAACGTAAGGTCAAGTACAGCATGTCATCCTGCAAAGGCCGGCGCCCTGTGGCAGTCAATACACATTTCGGTATGCATTACCACGCTCGAACGAGAAAACCTTCAGCCTTTAAGCTTCAACCCCTACTACAAAGGAAACTTGCAGAAAATAATCCCTGCATGCCCTTTTGCCCGTCTTCCACGTTGCGGTAACAGTTGTATCGTTCACTATGCAGGCCGCTAACATGAAGCGAGACACTTTCCGCTTTATGGTGGATTCGGTGCGCTTAATCCACCCAACAAAGTTCAGTTGGCAGCCGATGTAGCGTGGATTAAGGAGCGCAAGCGAGGAATCCACCAAAGCAACTGTCCTGCCTTACGTTGGCAATTATTATGCAACTGTTGCCACGCCTTGAAGACGAACAAATATTCTGCGCAATATGCGTAGAATATTTCCTCCCGGTTCTCTAAATTTTTATAGCGTTTATGCGCTCAATAAATTCTTCTCCAAATATTATGACCTTACTTTCCGCGACCCCGGCGCTATAAAGAATTTCTTCAGCAGTGAACCGGAAATTCAATGGCACTGCCCAGGCCCATGTCCTCAAAATACCAAAATACACAGAAAGCCATTTTGCAGAAGAGGCTTACAGCCTCTTAAATCAGCGGCAGGATGCCGCCGCCACTTTTTTACGAAGTGTAAAGTAAAAATGAAGGATGCCAAATAAAAAATAATAAGATACTAAAAAAAGGCTTTATTTTAAAGGGCTTTTCGAAAATAAAGGAAGGCGAAATTTTAGGGACGAGGACGAAATAAGATCCCCAGGGAGACGCACAGATTTAAGTCAGGTCTGTTCGATCTAAAAGTACAAAAGTTGCAGGAATAGTGAACTATTCCAAGATTTTTATACTTTTAGATCGGGCAAAGATGACCTGAAGCCGTGATTTACAGTTGGGGAAGTTAATTTGTCCTCGTTCCTTAGAGGTGGGATTTTACCAGGGGAAGAAAAGGAGAATTTTGACACTCTTGAACAAATTCCCTGAGAAATTCCTTTGCCTTTTCAGGGTTATTATCAAGCCTGAAAAGGCGGGCGAGGTTTAATAACGCCGTTTCCCTGAATGGATTGTCAGGGATCTCAAGAATAGCCTTTGATCTCTCTATGGCCGCCTGAAAATCCCCTTTTGCTTCATAGCAGGTGGCAAGTGCCATATTTGCCAGGGATTCATATCGGGAATCTCCTGAAACCTTTTCTATAAATTTTTTATACAGTGCAATTGCTTCATCAAATTTCTTGTTTTGAAATCTCACATACGCAACCTGGGAAATGGCCAGGCGGGCAATCTTTGACATCCCATATTTGTCAATTACATTTTTAAATAATTCACCTGATTTTCGTAAAGTATCAGTGGTTACCTCCCGGGTCTCAACCTCTGTTAGTGTGTAATATGCCTTGTTATAGGCCTCCTGAGCCTTTTCATTGATATGGTCCAGGTAAAAATAACCTGATATATAAGCAACAATAACTATGGTAACTCCCACCACAAGGTATTTTAATTGACGGGGATGAGCGCTTATAAACTCAATTATTTTGCTTGAAAAAGTTAAAAATTCATCAGGTTTTTTTAATAGTTCTTTCCTGGTAATCCTTTTCTTCGCCATTTGGTTTCTCGTAACCGTTCACATGTTCAGGGTTCAGCGATAAGGACGGAAAAGGCATTGAAGACCGGACTCCTCGTTATAACTGACTGTTTTTCCAGGAGGCTGTCCGAGAATGCCCTTTTTCCCAAACTCTGCGTTATGCTCAAAAAATTATCCTCGAAATATCAACTATATGTCTGCGGTAATTTTTTGAGCAAGCCTTGATTTTGAAAAAAATTGC
>JAGGXA010000055.1 GCA_021163285.1 Deltaproteobacteria bacterium
GTCCTTGCCAACGCCGCAGATTCGGTAAAATCGGCGCTCCCGGAGGGTAAACTATTTTCAAAAATCCCAACCTTTATGGCCTCATCCAAATTGATGCGTATCATGCAAGCACAACAATCCCATAACTTGCTGATATTAAAAGCCTAACTTCCTTTTTGAAAATAGTTTATGCAGGATTCAGGTTTTATATTAAAAAGTGTAAACTACTTGCGAGCTTTAATCAAGGATGCCTAAAACAAGGTATTATCGCAGAGTTCACCCTCCGGAACCCCAACCAAGCAGTGGATAAAAGAACATTTAACTCAAAAGTGGATATAGAAAAAACCGCACATGGTTCCCTGTCGAGCGTGAAAGACATTGTTCTGTTATTTCATGCAGTTATGTTGTTTTTGGATAGGTTCTAAAAAGTTTTTTTTAGCAAGAAGCTCTTTACTGTCTTCTTGAAAGACGGCTTTAATTTCAAGGTGACCTCCTAAGGCTTCAACATAACGTTGCATTGCATTTATTGTGATATTCGGGCACCTTTCAAGTTCTCATAGTGCTGATTGGGATAAACCCATAGCCATAGCTAATTCTTTTTGTGTTACATGGTGAGATTTTCGAACTTGCTGAAAGCGAATCGAGGCAATTTCCTCTTTTGATTTTAACCGTATTTCTGCCCTTTCTTTACTATAAAAATATTGTCTAAATTTTCCATATTCATACCATTATTTGCTTTGGAGAGATTTTAAATGCATTTCAAATACCATTTCAGCCCTCTGAATTTCATTCTCAAATACGTTAAAACCATATGATATTACACTGTTTATTTGACATAAGCAAAGGGTTTTGCAAAACAATATATTAGGTTGTAACTAGTAATTAGCTTTTAATATCAAACAGATAGTTCCTTCCGCTAATAGTTAATAGCTAACGGATAAATGCTAACAGCTTTTCGAAAATCTTCTTTTATTGAATAATGTTTAACTAACCGAAATAGTATTTGTTTTTAGTTTTCGTTCAGGCGCTGATTACTTTTTTTTATTGCACCCGGTACTATTTAGCGCCGATTGATGAACTTACCGCCTCCACAGTAAACTCCCCCAGATTTTCAGGATCTTCTAAATTACTGAACACTATCGTAAATGGTATAATTGTATCTGCAGCCACATTAATATTTTTATCGTCTTTTCCATTGCGGTTTTTCATTGACTTGTTAATTTCATCTAACGACATTGTTTGAATCTCTTCTTTTGAAAGCATATTACCAGCATAGACCAGCTTTCTCATTATTACATTTTGCTTGTTATCCAGTATGGTTCCCTTGATAAGTATATAACTCCGGCTCTTTGGATAATTGTTCTTGACCAAACCCTGGATTACAAAAAACCGGCCTGATTGTTCGGACTTGACAAAAGAACCTGTAACAGCCTTGAAGTCAAGCCTTTTGACACCCATATCAGTTGCAGCCTGTCTTTCTGCAGGCTTTAAAAAAGACAGGAAAGATGGAATTAACTGTGGCGCTCTGAAGAAAATATAGATGCCTGCACTGACAGCCATTAAGATTATTATAAAAATGACAAGTAAGATACGGGATTTTCCACGTTTTTCCGGCTCAGGAGGAGTAACGGGTTTTTCACTTTCTATTGAGTCTTCTTTTTCTTCCAAATCCACTGAAGTTGGCTCTTCAACCTCTTCCTCGCCTGCAGGCTCCGGTTTTTCGATGTCTGTCTCCTCCTCTTCTGAAACAGGAAGAGGTTCTTCTGGTGACATGGCTTCGAGTTCATCAATATCTTTCATGGACTCATCAAAAAGATTATCAAAATCGATACCCTGGTTTTTGGGTTCTGCGCCTGTCGCTTCCTCCTGTACAACAGATGAATCAAGAGCAACAGTCTTTTCTAACTCTTGCAGGCTAAAGTCGGCAGTTTCGTCTGATACACCCAGACCCTGCTCCGGAGGAGAAGCTAAAAATATGTGCTTGCAAACAGAACACCTGACTCTAACTCCCTCTTTCTTAAGCAGAGATTCGTCGAGATTGAATTTTGTATGACACTTTTCACACTGGATGATCATATTACCCTCCTAATTACAGGGATGCGGAAAAAAAGACAGCAATCCCTTATTTCAACACATAAATATCAGGCAGATACCTGTATTTTTCATCATAATCAATTCCATAGCCCACAATGAAACCTCTCTTCATCTTAAAGCCGTAATAATCTATATGAACTGCAACATCTCTTCGCTCGGATTTATCAATAAGGGTGCAAACCCTGATTGATTCAGGGCCGCCAAGTTCAAGTTTTTTAATAATATGTGCCAAAGTCAAACCGGTATCTATCATATCATCAATCAGTATAACAGGCATACCCCTGATCGGAATTTCAAGATCTTTAGTCATCCGGATATTACCGCTTGAAGTCATCCCTGAACCATAGCTTGCTGCTCTTATAAAATCCAGTTTATATGGGATGGTCATCCCTCTTGCAAGATCGGCAAAGAAAAAGATTACACCATTCAATACCCCGATTAAAACCGGTTCTTTTCCCTCATAATCGGCGGATATACGACCAGCCATTTCCTTTACTTTCTTCTTTATATCTTCTGCGGAAATTAATAATTCCATCTTCTCAGATAACTCCATGTAACCAATAATCCCGGTAAAACGACTGAATTATGAGAATTCCATGACACATATTAACATCCTTCAGGATAGATGTCTTACCGCGTGTTATCGCAAAATTTATGCCAATATAAAATATGGGTAGTGGCATGCTATAAGCTTATACGCATCCATCTGGAAATATGGTAATTTCAGCTTTCCGGTCAAACACTATTCAGTCTCTGAACGAAAAGCGAAGATTGCAATATTTCCGGTAAATTAAGGATGTTTTCCCAATCGAAGATTTAAATCCATTAGCAGTTAGCTTTTAGTTTTTAAAATCAAATAAACAGTACCTTGGGCTATGCGGCTTGCACAAATATAACTTAACATTTTGGCATCTCATCTTCAGGTCATTTTCGCAGATTTTAAAGAGCAAAAACCTTTTAATAGCCCGCTATTGCAGCGCCTTTTATTGTTTGAAATCTACCGAACCCAAGCTAAATCCAAGCGCCTGCCCGGGGATTTTATTCCGGCCTCATCCCTAACTGGCACATTTCCATTTACTGAATTATAATGAACTGGATGGAGTAAACATTTTAGCCCTGAAAGGGCGCCACATACCAGCCCGGGGCAGCACCCTGGGGATTTTGACATTCCATAACCAATCAGCCCTGAAAAGGCATGACATATATTTATTACAACCGTCCACGTGTTATGTGCCGGTTACATGGGCAGTGACTGTTAATGCCCGTTTGATATGCATTCCCGCGCAGAGCGTTGGGACGATAGTAAATAGCGCTTTTTGTCGGGAATTACCGTATGAGAAACCGGGATTGCTTCGCTTCGCTCGCAATAACATGCAAAGGAATGCCCTGTAAACGGTTGCCATTTATTTTTATGTATCTTGCAACCGTTCACTTAATCTTTTCCCGGGGCGTTGCCCTATGAGGCTGGGATGATTACCCCTTTCAGCGCAGCCTGAGGAAAAATAGCCATATTAATTTGCGTACCTTTTTTGTATTGCACCCTTCGAAGCCTAAATATAGGAATGGGCGAACTTCCTCACGGGATGGCCATTCAGGACATGAAACTGCCGGACCTTTTTCAGGGTGACAGGAGATAAAGTGCCAATCGGCAAATAAATAACCTTTTTACCCATCCGTTCCCCCATACTCCGGCACCACCCGGTAGGAGGGGTAGCCGATACATAAACCACATGTTTTTCAAGGGAATAATCAAGGCCTGCCATAAGCAGCCTTTCAGGTTTGTTCCTTGCGTTATCAAAAAATGGATCCTTCCAGACATCATAAACCCTCATAGGAGGGTATGTAAGCATAAAACCTCCATATTGGCATCTGGAAATTCCGGGGCCATCCATAACCTCTCCGGCAAGGGTGCTGTAAAATACCATATCCGATTCCTGATCATGCTCCCCAAGCCATGTTACACACCATGGAAAACGTTCTTCTCCCTCCTCTTCAGGAAAATCAGGGTCAAAAATCACCACAACTGATCCGACCTTTCCCTTGAGAGGCCTCTCATTTTTCACGTAAATATTTCCGCTCATCCATTGTCTGATGGTCTCTCTGACGTCCAGTCCGTCCAACATGGAACAGGAAAAGGGTTCGATACCGCTGTTTTCCTCAGATTTGATCTCAATAGCTTTTTTTTTCAGGTACTGACCATAACCTTCTATAACCACATCCTCCGGGGGATAGGAGCAAATTGACAATCCCTTGAATTTTTCCTGCCACTCACCCGGATATTTCTCCCTTTTCTTTTTCTTGACCGGAACAGATACAAGACGTCTCCTTAATGTCTTGAGCCTTCTGTGAAATCTGATCCGTTTTTGGTCCAGGAACAGATCTTCTCCCGTTAATCTCAGCACGGGCATGCCCGGCTCTTCTGTCTGCCAGGGGTAGTTGCTCCCTTTTTCCCATACCTCATAGGCAAAATTATCATCAGCTACTCCCCGGGAAGAGACAATAATCTGATAGAGATTGGGAACAAGCTGTCCAGTAAGCAATGCATAGTTTCTTGCAAATTTGTTGAGGCTCCTGACCTGATTCTGCGATAGTTCTTCTCTGTTCTTCTTTAAGTGGATTTTCCTTGCAACAGAAATAAGCTCACTATTGATCTTTATACGGTCAAGGCCGCCAAATGTCCCATTATTTCTTGTACGCTCGTAAGCTGATGTGAGGAAGGGCATCTCCGACATTATTTCCCTGCTCGAATCAACGTGGAGATGGGCAAGACCTACCCCTTCCCTCTTTCTAATGCCTATAACCTCTGCCTGAGGTTTGTCCAGCATTTTAAGGATTCTGCTTAAATGAGACAAACCCCCGATAAAAAGGGTACGCTTCCCTTCCCTGTTCAACCTCTGCAGGTGATAGGCCATGGTCTTCTCGCGAAGCTGATCTTCTTGAGAATGTGATTCATCCCTGTTAATCGTTAAAAAGGCCTTGCAGAAAAGATAGTGCCCGATCTTTTTAATGGCATAAGGGTCAGGCATTGGGGATATATCCTGGGGATAGCCCTCAGTGTCCCTGTCTATAAAATCTATGGGAATTCCCTTTGAAAGGGCCAGCCTTATCGCTTCCACCTGACCGTCCGCAGGTTCTATGAGCAGATAGGTAAAAACCCCATCTTTTTCTTCATAATAAACGACAGACAAAAGAGGAAGCCTCTTAACGCCCTGCAGGATCTTCTCTTTAAGGGTGTCAGGATACTCTACTGCCACAATATCCGGCGTGAATTCTTCAAACTGGCGTCTTACCTCTTCCGCGAATTCCACCCTGTTGTGCAGAATGGGTAAGAGGCGGATATTTTTCCACTCAAATTTATTCTTCCTCTTCGAAATCATCAATAATATCCATAAAAAAAATAGAAGCTGTGTGGTCGAGGATCATGGCTGAAGCTTCCTTTAAATACTGAAGCTTCATCTCCTTTAATACCGGAGGAGACAGTTTTTCTCTCTTCTCCTCCAATCTTTTAAGGGCATAGCGGGCAATATTTATTCCATCCCTGACAGAATAGCGTTCATTTGCCTCATGAGCGGCCTGGAGGAATTCCACTACATATTGAATAATTTCCTGGTCGGCAAAGGGCAGATTATTTTTCAAAATCAGGACCTCTTCATCTTTTTCCGGGAAATCAATATGTATCTGCGGCTGAAGCCTCGAATGGATATACTCAGGAAGTTCAAAGGTGCTGGCATCGTCGTTCATGGTAGTACAAAAGCGAAAGTCCGGGTGGGCCTTTATCTTGATACCTGCTACAATTGACTCCACATACCTCCTGACATCTAAAAGAGGCGCGAGCGAGGCCCAGCTTTTTTCGCTCATTCGGTTCCCTTCATCAATGATTGCAACACCTCCTTTTATCATAGCCGAGACCACGGAACTGGCCATATACTTGATCTTGCCTCCTTCGGAGATAACCGGCGTTACAATCAGGTCTTCCGGTCTGGTATCCATAGTGGCCTGAAAAATATATACAGATCTGTTAATAGACCTGCCCGCATGATATGCAAGGGTCGTCTTTCCTACCCCCGGTTTACCCACAAGCCTGGGATTCATGGGTATGTCATCTTTTTCAATTACCAGCCATGCCGCAAGGACCTGGGTAACCAGTTCCTGTTGTCCAACCCAGTTCATGGGCACCTCATCAGGTGTACTCAGATAAAGTTCCACATCGTCGATAACGACTTTTCCCAACATCTGTTATACCTCCGGAAATCTACGCCTCTTTTTGCAACCGTTCATATCGAAGGAATCGTAATAGTTCATCAGAACTGCAAACTTACGGGAATCCCGGGAATGTAAACATTTACCATTGCCCGATATGTGCATGTTCAGGCGAATGATTAGAGACTTTCCTGTGTCGCTTGCCCTGAACGTATGCACATGGGGCGCTAATGAACACTTACAGGGAATCTCAAAATGCATTCCAGCGCAGAGCATTGGAACGAGGATCGGTTATGGTATCAAGGTTCGCGCAGAAATAACTTTACGGAATCGGCGCTCAGTTTCAGGTTATTTTTGCGCGAGCCCTTGGCTACCACGTCATTATGAACAAACGAATACAAAATTCATCCCAACATAAGGTATAGATACCCTCAATGGGATTGCTTTGTCGTTTCGCTCCTCGCAATGATCAGACACTTAATATAAACACTATATATATTCTGATAAGTTGTCAAGATGGGAAGCGGGAAGATTTGACACTATTTATTACCTGCCGAATGGGCACTTGGGGAAGGTGCATATTTTACATTCCATACAAAAAGAGCCATGGCCGAGCCTGGCCAGATCGCTACGGGAAATAGTCAATCCGGCAAGCAGCCGGGGTAAAAG
>JAGGXA010000210.1 GCA_021163285.1 Deltaproteobacteria bacterium
CCCTTTTTCCCAAACTCTGCGTTATGCTCAAAAAATTATCCTCGAAATATCAACTATATGTCTGCGGTAATTTTTTGAGCAAGCCTTGATTTTGAAAAAAATTGCTATTCTCGGACAGCCTCCATAGTTTTAAAACAGGGATAATTGCTATTGCCATGATGTTCCAATTATTTGCTTTCCTCTTCCGAAAATATGGGTTGGAAAATTAAATAACCGGTATCCTGCCGACCGCAGTTGTTGGACCCTTATTTCCAAACGTATCCGGATTGCCGGTTGTTCCTGCGGCTTCATACAATGAGATTGTCCAAATCCAGCGCAAATCCCGGCGTTCAGACCCCGTAAATTAGCATCGGCATTGAGCTGATTTTTTGGACACTTTTTCAATTTTCTCGATAAATTGCAAAAAAACTAAAAAATATATTTTTTTAAATCACTCTGATATAGAAATAGAGGCTTGGCGTTAATGTCCAGTTTGCCAAGTAGTGGATATATTCTCCTGTCTTATCGATACCTTATAATAAATATATCATTTTGAATTTCCGAGGTCCGGTGTTATAAAAAGCATTGGTTATTTTCATTAATTGAGGTAATATAAATAAATGGCGATTAATATTATGCCTGATTATCTCAGGAGATGCGAGGCAACCGTTCTTCCTCTTTCGTTTTAATGCGCTGTCTGTATAACGAGGAGGGGGTGGTTACAAAAATTTTTTTTTGGACAAAAAAAGGGCATCCTTCATTTTGAGTTAAAAGTAGTTGACGCTTTTATTGGAACTAAAAATTGTAAATTGCAGAAGAGGCTTATCGCCTCTTAAATCAGCGGCAGGATGCCGCTGCCACTTTTCTGCCAGGTGTAAAGTAAAAATGAAGGATGCCAGAAAAAGAAAGGATTTTAAAGGAGGATCCTATGCTCAGAAAAACCTACTCAAAAACGGGCCTTATTTGCAGAGTAACATTTGATACTCCCCGGGAAATCAATTCAAAAACCGTATCGCTTTGCGGTGATTTCAATAATTGGAATTATAAACTCAATCCGATGAAACAACGAAAAGATGGAAGATTCAGCACTACGATATCTCTCGAATCAGGGAAGGAATATCGGTTCAAATATTTGCTGGATGGAGAGCGGTGGGAAAATGACTGGGCCGCAGACAGCTATGCTGTAAACAATTTTGGTGGTGATGATTCAATTGTCAAAGTATAATTTTTGTAAATGTTCACGGGTTTAAATGTTGAAGATTAATAGTTCAATATTCAGGATAATAACGTATGGATTCCTTGGCATCCTTCAATAAGGGTTCGCGCAAAAATAACTTTACAGAATTGGCGCTCAGATTTTTCTCGTTCCCACGCCGGAGCGTGGGAACGCATATCATACGGGTTTCTACGCTGGAGAATGGGAACCGGACGAAAAGCGACATCTACAAAACTGAAATCATGTCTGAAGGATGCCCGTTTTTCTGATTTCAACGTTCCGTGAACGGTTACAAATTATGTTATAAATACAGGTAGTGTTCATCCATAAACAGGATAGTTTGTTCGAGATCCAGGCGCTCTAAAATTTTAATCACAGGAATGCATTGAGTATTTCGAGGATTAAAATTTTAGCGTAACGCAGATATCGGGCAGATAAGCGAGCCCTTGGGACTCCGAAATAACTATTTATGGATGGGCACCGGGAGGCTATCCGGAAATAGCAATTTTTTTTAAATCAAGGCCTGCTCAAAAATTTACCGCGGTCATATAGTTGATATTTCGAGGATAATTTTTTGAGCATAACGCAAAGTTTGGAAAAAAGTGCAAGGTAATATCAATAAAAAAGGAGGACAATAAAATGCCAAGAGGTGATGGAACAGGACCAAGGGGTCAGGGACCGGGAACAGGAAGAGGTTTGGGACGTGGCGCTGGCGGCGGTGGACGTGGTGGCGGTGTCGCTGCCGGTCCCGGTGGAAATTGTGTCTGCCCAAATTGTGGAGAAAAAATACCTCATCAATTGGGAATACCCTGCTTTGATCAGAAATGTCCAAAGTGCGGCACAACCATGACACGCGAATAGAATTGTTTCAGGAGGCTGTCCGGGAATATCTTTTTTTATACGACCTGCTGCAAATTCCATAATTTGGGGGTAAAATCATGAAGGAAGCGATGATTTACGAAGCCTTGGATAAAAATAGTGTGCGCTGCCATCTTTGCAATCATCAATGCATGATAAAAGAAGGTAAAAGGGGTATTTGCGGTGTGAGGGAAAACAGAGAGGGTATCCTCTACAGCCTTGTATATGGCAAGCTCATTGCCGAGAATATTGATCCCATAGAGAAAAAACCGATGTTTAATTTCCTTCCCGGATCAAGGGCATTTTCTATCGGAACGGTTGGTTGTAATTTTCGTTGTAAGCACTGTCAAAATTATGATATCTCACAATATCCACAAGAACATGGCGGTAGTATTGCAGGCAGGGATTGCACGCCTGAAGATGTTGTTGATTCTGCCAGGTCTGAAAGGTGTGAGTCCATTGCTTATACCTACAATGAACCGACGGTATTTTTCGAATTTGCCCTTGATACAGCTATCCTTGCAAGGAAGGAAGGGATAAAGAATGTTTTTGTGAGCAATGGCTATATGAGTGCTGAAGCTGTTCATGAATTGGCGCCATATTTAGACGGGATAAATATTGATTTAAAGGGATTTACTGATAAATTTTACAAAAACATCTGTGGAGCCCGTCTTGAACCTGTATTAAAATCTATTCAATTAATGAAGGATGCAGGAGTTTGGGTTGAAGTAACAACCCTCATTATCCCCGGTTTAAATGACGGAGATGAGGAGCTCCTTGAAATAGTCCGCTTTATAAAGAGTGTGGGCAAGGAGATCCCCTGGCATGTGACAGCGTTTTATCCTGTATATAAGATGCTGGACAGGCCGCCGACATCTGTTGAGACGCTCCGTCGAGCGCGTGAAATAGGTATCCGGGAAGGTCTAAGGTATGTTTATGAGGGTAATGTGCCGGGTGAAGGAGGGGAAAATTCATTCTGCTATGCATGCGGGGCCATACTTATCAAACGTTACGGCATGTCTTTAACTCAAAACCGTATCAAGGATGGCAGGTGTCCTGATTGCGGCGCTGAGATAGATGGAGTTGGTATTTAATTATTTGATATGATGTAATAGTTCAACAGGCTACAAATTTAGGGGAACCTTATGTATGTAAGCGTTCAACAGCGTCTCGCATATGCGTGATCAGGGCGAGCGGATGGGGCGCTGGTGAACGCTTAGGATATAACCTTCAGGGATACCTCATTTCGAATAACAAAATCGTACCTACCTGACCACCAACAGCGCGGTGGTTTTTCAAAGGCCATGCCCCGCTTAACGTTTGGTCATAATGCAAAGCTGGTTGCTCCGCATGTTGGCGGCAGGTGAGCTCAACCGTTCCGGCGGCGCGCAGCGCCGCCGGAACGCCGAGATGAGCAGTGCTCATCGATTTGTTCTGGCGCCGCGCTGATTCGCGCCGCCAGAACAAATCGATGGAGCGTCCAACGCATAACAACCGGGCGAGACTCGTCTCCCCTCGTTATGCGTTGGACCGCTCATCTCGGCATTCTGCCGCTTGAAATCCTCTTTTTTGCCCTTGACTTGACTATTTAAATTGACTATTAAATTTTTATAAAGGAGGTGTTATATGAAAACCATAGGAATAAG
>JAGGXA010000004.1 GCA_021163285.1 Deltaproteobacteria bacterium
ATGAGGCCATAAAGGCTGGGATTTTTGAAAATAGTTTACCCTCCGGGAGCGCCGATTTTACCGAATCTGCGGCGTTGGCAAGGACTTGAAGTATCGTAGTACGTCTGCGCCCTTGCCGCCTTGCACCTGCCTGCAGCAGGCAGGTCTTCGGCAAACTCGATGCTTGCAGGTTTTAGGTGATATATTTACCAATATTAATAACGATTTCAGCCCGGGTACGATTACAGAAAATAATTTAAGCATCCTCCTAACCCTTTTGCCCGTCTTCTACGTTGAGGTAACAGTTGTATAGTTCATTATGCAACTGTTACCACGCCTTGAAAACGAACAAAAAATTCAGCGCGATATACGTAAATTATCTCCTTTCAGTTCCCTTGCTGAAACCCCGGGCATGTCAGCGCTTACCAATATTTATAAGCGCATATAAATATTAAGTGAACGCAGAGCTCAACCCTACAGATTGATATTGGAATATTTTCTATATGGACGGACTACTTCCTTATTCTCCAGTATATCAAGGGATCTGTTGATATACTTCCTTGTATCCCTTGGCATAATCACGTCATCTATATACCCGCGGTTTGCGGCCTCATATGGGTTTTCGAATTCCTTCTGGTATGCCTCTTTTCTTTCTGCCGCTACCTTGGCAGGATCATCGGAATTCCTTATTTCCTTTGCAAAGATAATGCTTGAAGCAGTGTCAGCTCCAACAATGCTCACTCGAGCATTCGGCCAGGCCCAGAGAAGATCTGAACCCGTATCTTTACAACACATGGCAGTATAAGCCCCTGCAAAGGACTTTCTTAAAATAAAGGTAACCTTAGGCACAGTGGATTCTACGTATGAATAAAGCATTTTTGCTCCATGCCTCAAGATACCTTTATGCTCCTCTCTCGAACCAATCAAAAAACCGGGTGTATCATGCAAGTTGATCAAGGGGAAATTAAACAGATCGCAGAATCTGATAAATCTCGCCACCTTATCCGCAGCATTACAGTCAAGAACACCGCCCATCCAATTTGGCTGACTGGCCACAATACCGGCCGGGCGACCGTTAAATCGGGCAAACCCTATAAGCACATTTCTGGCGAAATCTTTGAAAATCTCGAAGAAATAGCCGTTATCAACAATCCTGTTAATTACCTCATGCATATCAAACGGCACGGATGGGTCTTCAGGCACCAGATCGTCCAGTTCAGGATCAGTTCTATCAGGATCATCATCCGTTTCGATCCTCGGAGGCTTTTCCTTATTGTTGGATGGCATAAAACTTAAGATATTCTTTGTAATATCCAATGCATCTTTATCATCTTCCGCAACGAGGTGAGTCTCCCCGCTGATAACGGAATGAGCACGAGCGCCACAAAGTTTCTCAATGCTGATATCTTCTCCAAGCTGTGTCTTTACAAAGGCGGGACCAGCAATCCCCATAAAACCTGTCTTTTTGCACTGAATGAGAATATCCTGCATGATTGGGTGATAAGCCTGCCCGCCAAGGCAGGGCCCCATTATGATTGCAATCTGGGGAATAATGCCTGATGCAAGGATCTGCTCATTGAATAACCAGGCATATGCCTGCAAGGTGTCCATTCCCTCCTGAAGGCGGGCGCCACCGGAATCATTCAAACCTACAAAAGGAACACCCTTTTCCTTTGCAAACTTTATGGCATCCGAAAATTTCCTTCCGTGCAGCTCACCGAAAGTCCCTGCAAGTGTAGTAAAATCCTCGGCTACAGCAACAACCTGACGTCCCCCCACCTTGCCAAAACCGACAACAACAGCATCTGCAGGGATCTCTTTTTTGTCAAGGCCGAAAGCAGTGGTACGATGCTTTATAAACAGACCGAGCTCTGTAAATTCACCATTATCAAAAAAATAATCAAGTCGTTCCCTTGCCGTTAGTTTTGAAGCATCATGCTGTTTCTTGATAGTCTTTTCACCACCCATCTGAAGTACCTTTTCTCTCTTCTCCCTGTACTCCTTATATATGGCTTCATACCCTCTGATTTTTTCTGAACTCATACTAATTCTCCTCATCCTGTGAATATTTATTATCAAGGAACGGGGACAAATTGACTTCTCCAACTATGCATCACAGCTTCAGGCCATCTTTGCCCGATCTAAAAGTACAAAAATCTTGAAATAGTTGTTCACTATTCCTGCAACTTTTGTACTTTTAGATCGAACAAACCTGGCCTGAATCCGTGCGTCTGCTTGAGGATGTTATTTCGTCCTCGTTCCCTACGTTCTTACACGCCCGGATGCAACGATGGCCGCACCAAGCGCTCCAACTATCTGTGGCTCTTCAGGTATAAGGAGTTTTGTGCCTATCCTCTCTTCAATAGAACGAACAACACCTTTATTCTTGGCCACCCCTCCCGACATTACCACTTTCTCTTTTAACCCTACCTGGCCTACAAAACCAGTGATACGCCTCGCAATAGAATCCGCTATGCCTGCTGCGATATCCGCCTTCTTGTACCCCTTGGCAAATAATGATATAACCTCTGATTCTGCAAAAACAGTACATACACTGCTGATTTCGACCTTCTCTTCAGAAGAAGCAAAGATCAGATCCCCCATTCCTTCGATACCAACCGAAAGAGCGGATGACATTACCTCTAAAAATCGACCGGTACCGGCAGCGCACTTATCGTTCATGACAAAATTGGTTACTCTCCCGGTTTCATCAATGCTGATCACTTTGCTGTCCTGTCCACCGATATCAATGATAGTCCTTGCCTCGGGAAAAAGCCTGTGCGCTCCCTTTGCATGACACGTTATTTCGGTGACCTCGGCGTCCGCAAGGGTAGAAAGCATGGCCACAGCCCTTCCATAACCGGTCGAGACTATGAAACTTACATCCTCTATTTTAATATTGGCCTGATTTATTGAATTTTCTATGGAATGTTCAGCCGCGTTCCTGTAATCAAATCCGCTCTGCAAAATATTGTACGAGAGCACCCCTTTATCAGAGTCTAAAACAAGACTTTTTGTCGCTAATGAACCTATGTCAACTCCCACGAAAACAGACATAATACTACCTTCTTCTTGCATCAATTAATTCGAATAATGCCTCAAGTCTTGTATCTATCTGAGAATCCGAAACCATGGATGGATCTATCATATCCCCTTCAATAATCACACCGGGCACGCCATACTTTTTTTCAAGTATATCTATCACATCGAGCTGGGATATGTTCCACAGCCTGCATGTCTTGGATGAAAACATAATCATCCCGTCCAAGGAATAATCCTCAATGAGATTGCCTATATCATGTAATGCACCTTTTGGCGCATACTCCATGGCCAAAGGCTCTTTACCGTCATAATACAGATTTATCCACGTTTCGACCGGGTGCTCAGGGTCGATCATGTCGGGATCCGGATAAAATTCCCAGAGATATCGTCCTGTCAGACAAACTGCCGCATGAGGTGTCAATTTCCGCATGAATTTCCCTAAAAAGGCCCACGGAAGCCACCCGTCCCAGTATAAACGGTATTTTTCTCCCTCAGGCCCTATCGCCGGGATACCCTTTTCTTTTCTTTCCTGAAGTTCTTTCAGAAGCTTTTCGTAATATGCAATACCCACCGGGTTCCCCATCATATAGAAGAGTGGTGCAATGCTCACACCGTAATCCCAAAGGGTCCAGGGACTCGGTTTCTCCTTGAAAAACTCCCAGCACTTATTTCTAACAGTGACCACCTTTTTAAGCACAGTTAATATCTCGCTCATCCGGTCATAATCAAACGGTTTTCCACATACCTTTTCAAGAGTAGGGATAACTGTTTCCTTAATCTGTGCGGCAAAATATTTTTTTATCCTCGGCACGTCCTCTCTGTCAAAAACTATCGGAAACTCAATAGGCAGCACGGGGACGCCAAGCCTTCTGTTCAGACCTTCGGCATAATAAGCCATCTCAGGGCACAGACGGCCTGCAATCATTATGTCGGGGATAGGAAGGATCGCATCCGGATTTATGGGGATGTCCCTTCTGACAGCCTCTGCCATTCCCATATGAAGACGATGATATGAACATGACTCAGCGAGATCTCCTCCCATTTTCGCAGCCTGCAAGACATCTACGGCTGCGCCTATTCCACCGCAATAAGCTGAATAACCAGCCATAAAATGGCATTTCATCCCCATGGCAAAGGCAAATATAAAGGTTGGAGCCGAAGCCCATGCAACCATCTCACCTTTTGCCTTGGCTTCCCTTAGACTTGCCCAGTGTTGATCTACCAGCGGTCTGATATCATTTGTCGTTTTTAACCTGTTTAATTTATATTTTTTCTCCATTATTCCCTCCTAATGACTCTGTAAATGACTGCAATCTTGTTTTAATACCTTCCATGGAGAGCATCTCATGTTCTACCTGAACAAGAATTTCAGGGATTCCCTTTTCAATCATCCTGGACTTGAAATCGGGATAATAACAGGCATGAGGAGGACAAAATTTCACATGAATACTAATCACGCCGCTTGCATTATTCAGTTTTACCATTTCTTCAACATCATCAGCCCAGAGGACATCCCATACCCCTTTTGTTGGACAGACCGGCGTCTTTTTGAGATGCCGTTCCGCCAGGGCTTCAATTGGATTATCATCTATATTGACTTTATTTGCAAAATATCTCGAACCGACATAAAGGTCATCATCAGGTATGACCATCCCCAGATCCTCAATCATGTTAAGGACATCAAACGGGGGGGCCTGGCAAAGACAGCCTACCGGAATGACCTTGATCTTTGTCGTTGCGGTCTCTACCGTCCTGGCCTCCATCAGGGGAATCAAATCTCTTAACAATTCATTGTGGTCTTCTTTCTGCATCAACATCCCTGCCCAGACTATTTTTGTTATCTCGGCAGAGGTCAATATCCGAGGCTTTTTTCTCCTGATCTCGTAGAGCCTTTCCAATAAGCTCCGATTCTCATTATAAACCGCAATGCTGCTCTTTAACATGTCATCAGTTATGGTGTTGCCTGTATATTCTTCAAGAGATTTTTTAAAAAGTTCCAGGTCGCTTCTTAAAAAATCCCTTGTTGCTTTACCAGGATAAACAGGGGGAAGGTATAGGAGTTTCATATATTCCGGTTTAACATGTCTTTCAATGATAAGTGGAATATCCATTATCAGCAGACATTGCCTTACATGGAAGATCATTCCATCCATAAAGCCGAGTTTCCCCCTTACTGCATCATCAATAAAGCTCCTGACGATGCCGCAATAATATGGTGGGATATGCGAGTGTCCCCACGTAACCGCTTCATTGCCTCTCCATATAACCACTGGAATAAGACCTGCAGCATGCACTATTTCTTCAGGCACCTGCATGGGAAAACAGCCTATGATTCTTTTCTCTTTTTCTTCTTTAAGCCGGGCTACATATGCGTATGGATCCGAGGTAATTTCCCCAATCCTTTTCAAGAGCTTCTCCATATAACACTCCTTTATTGTAACCGTTCACGGGTTCAAAGGGCTATAGATTCAAGGTCCCATTCTTATTCCCGGACTGCATTTAGAATGCGTATTTACGAGAAGGAATAATCTTTGGTAGATCTAAAATGGAATTTTGAGCCAAATTGGCTATTAACCGTGAAACAGAGCAGTTGTATCGAGGATCATGAGTCTTCAATGTCTTCCTTGTCCTTAACCCTGAACGTTGCCACCTGAACCTGTGAACGGTTACCCTTTATTTCCCTTTAAAATTCGGTTTCCTCTTCTCTAAAAAGGCGTTGCATCCCTCTTTCAAATCTTCACTGTCAAGGATAGAACTTTGAAGATTCAGGGCATAATCAAGCGATGTGTCAAGGTCCATTGTGGCTGACCTTCGAATAGCTTCTTTTATCAAAACTATTGCTGCAGTAGGACCTGTTGCGATCTTGGTCGCGAGTTTATCCACAGCATCGTCGAATTGGTCATCCGGCGCCAGTCTGTCCACAAGACCGATCCTTTCCGCCTCCGCGGCGTCTATTAAATCGCCGGTAAAGGCGAACAGCTTAGCCCTTCCCGGACCGATTAACCTTGGAAGCATGAAATGCCCCCCCATGTCGGAGATAATAGCCATCTGGATATATCCATAGCCGAATCTGGCCTTGTCCGATGCTATACGAATATCACAGGACATTGCAAGATCACACCCGCCCCCAACGGTAACACCGTTGATGGCGGCGATCACAGGTTTGGGCAATCGGTTCAAGGTCCTGATAACATCACAAAAACTCCCGATATACGCTCTCCACTCTTTTGGGCTCATTTTTGAGACTGGAATCAGGTCTTCCTGGATATCTCCGCCCGCACAAAATGCCTTTCCAGTGCCTGTAATAACCACCGCCCTGGTATCATCATCACTGCCAATCAAAGGCATTGCATCCGTTAAGTCATTTATTAATTCCGGAGATATCGCATTGAATTTCTCAGGTCTGTTCAAGACAACTTTTGTGATTTGATTTTCCGTTTTAACCAGTATATTTTTGTATTTCTTATCAATCATTCATCTTACCTCCGTGGTCTTCTGAAAACAGGTTTATCCCGCCTGATTTACCTGTAATTACATGCGCTTCGGCAGATGGAGTGCCGGTGAACATTTACCTATTTTCCCAAAATAACAAGACTTACAACATTCCTGTTGGGAATGCCACCAAGGTTATGGGTCAATGCTAGGCGCGGGTCTTTGACTGACCTCTCCTCGGGCCATCTCTGAAGAAGCTGGCTATACATTTCATAGATCATTCTCAGACCTGATGCCCCGATCGGGTGCCCGAAACATTTCAGACCACCATCGGTCTGGCACGGTACGCCCCCGCCCTTAAGATCATAAAAACCGTTTAAAATATCTTCGGGCGCTTTTCCCCTTTGTGATATCTGAAGGTCTTCCATGGTTACTAATTCAGTGATAGAGAAGCAATCATGGACTTCCATCATACTGATCTCTTCACGAGGATTTTTTATTCCAGCCTCATCATATGCCCTTTGCGCAGCAAGTGTGGTAGACATCACACTGGTGCCGTCCCAGTCAGTATACATGGCCTCCTCCCCTGAACTGCACGCTATCTGCAGGGACTTAACATAGACAATTTCTTCATCCTTTTTGAGACTCCTCGCTATTTCAGGAGTAGTTACGATGGCAGCGGCAGCGCCGTCACTAACACCGCAACAATCGAACAGACCGAGAGGATACGCAATCATAGGCGACTTTATTATCTGCTCCTTGGTTACATCTCTCCTCAAATGGGCACGGGGATTCATAACGCCATTCTGATGGCTCTTCCAGGAAACATAGGCCATGGCTTCTTTTAACTGCTCCATGGACATTCCATATTTAGCCTGATATGCTGAAGCAAGTTGCGCAAATGCGCCGGGAGCTGTCCAATCCGCATGGAGCATTACCTCCATTTGACCATCAACGGCAATTGCAGGAAGACCGCCATAACCTGCGTCTTTTAACTTCTCGGCCCCTATAGCAAGAGCAAAATCACAGGCCCCTGAAGCCACTGCATAGCAGGCCCCGCGAAAGGCCTCTGAACCTGATGCACATTTGTTTTCCACTCGAGTAACCGGCAGAAAGGGTAATTTCAGGGCAACAGCGGCCGGGATTCCTGCCTTCCCAATATTTATTTCAATAAAATAGGAACCGAGCCAGCAGGCCTCTAACTGCTTTTTTTCAATACCTGCATCTGCAATGCATTCCGTAAAGGCCTCTATCATCAAGTCCTCGGACTCCATATCCCAACGCTCACCAAACCTGGAACATCCCATTCCCAAAACAGCAACCTTATCTTTGATTCCTTTTGCCATACTACTCCACCTCCTTTACAGGTACTGCCTTCCAGAAATACCTGACTATCCCCCTTCTTTCATCATAATATTTAATCCTGAAGGCAGGAGCTACAGACATTCCTACCTTTAGAGATTCCAAATCACAATCAGTGAAATCCATCATGGTCTTGCCTCCGCCTTCAAACAGAATATTACCATATATTTGCGGAGGATTTATGGAAGCAACGAGATTGTCTCCGGTATAACTGGCAATCTTGGCGGTTTTATCTGAAAAATAGTATTCTTCCATCTCATCCCGAGCGCCACATTCGGGATTTACACATATCCGCTGAGGAGGAAACTGGGGTGTTCCGCATTTTTTACATTTACTGCCGCAGAAACCATAAATCGCTTTATTATATCTCCAGATCATTGACCACCGCGTTGGTGAATCTTCCTCACCACGCAGGCCTGTCTCAAACGGGATAATATTTCTCCAGACGAGATACTTCGCGTATGTATCCAGCTCAGCCTTATTTGCGAGATGCCATATAACTCCTTTTCTCTTTTTAAGATCATTTATCTTGTCGGTTATTTCAAAATAGATGGCATCGCATCCGCTGCCAAAGCTGACGACCAGGATCTTATCTCCCGGTTTTGCATCTTCAAGCGCCCCGGCAAGCATGACCATCGGTTGAGCTGCGCCCATATCTCCTATCTCACCTAACATGATATCCTGAACCTTTTCAGGATCCACACCGAGGTTCTTGTTTAATTTTTTTCTTTCACCTGTATAATGGCAGGCATAGATTACCTTTGCGAAATCATCTATTTTAAGGGCATTTTTTTTCAGAAGGCCTTCAACAGTCTTGGGTATCAGGTCCTCATATCCAATATCTCTTATCCATCTGTCCTCCCACTGCCTGTCAAATTTTTCGAAACTGCCGCGGAAATGATCAACAAAATCACTTGTAATGGAGTATGAACCCTTATACTCGGCGATAACATCGTGGTCGCTAATCAGAAACGCAGCGGCCCCATCTCCGAAAATCATCTCCTGGGGACTTCCCATCTTTCCTAAACGACAATCCGAAGCACATACCAGCATATTTTTCATCTCTCCGGAACCAACCGCTTCGAGAGCGGAAAGCATGGCCGTTGTCCCGGACTTCAATGCCCCTGTAAAATCAGCAGACCTGACATTTTCTCTCATTCCAAGGGCAGTTGCAATAATGCCGGCATTTTGTCTTTCTTTATAAGGCAGAGTTGTAGAAGCAAAATATACACCATCGGGTTCAGTACGTTCAAACCCGTTATTGCAATTCATTCCTGCTGCTACAGCCATTGTGACAGGGTCTTCATCAAAATTGGCCACGGCCTTCTCTCCACGGGAGTGCGCGGCTGTTGCAGAGTTAAGCCACCCCATGTTCTCAAAAATCTTTTTGCGGTTCAGTCTGTACCGGGGGATATATGCCCCATAAGAACGGATACCGATCATAATGTTTCCTCCTTAAAGTCAGGAATTTACGTATGTTCCTATCCCTGCTGAACTATTACGAACTTCAATATTTTTAATTAAATACCAATCTACAACCCAATATTATCCGCCACTATGGCTCTTTGAAAAGAACCATCCCCGAATAATAGTTCCAGCTTTTTGGCGTTCCTGGTATAAAGAAAGAGATCAAATTCTTCGCTAAACCCAATTCCGCCTGTAAGCTGGTGGCCAATCTTTGTCACCACCTTAAAAGCTTCACCGCACCATGACTTGGCGATAGCGGCCTCTTTTGTGCAGTCAAGCCCTTCATTAACCTGCCACGCTGCGTAATGTGCCGTATGTCTTGATGTTTCCAGTTTCATTGCCATATCCACACACATATGCTGGACGACCTGAAGTGCCGACAAAGGTTTTCCGAACTGTATCCTTTCATTTACATGATTCAAGGTCATCTCCATGACCCTGTCCATGCCTCCCACGCATTCGCAGCTCAAAGCAACAGCTACTTTCGGCCACTGGGCTTCAATGTATTCCCATCCCTTTCCTGCTTCACCTACAATCTGCGCTGGGGTTGCCTGAACATCCTTGAAATTTACAAGGCAATCAACTCCTTTTCCGGAAATGGAATGCAGGTTGATCGTCTCAATCCCCGCTGCCTTGCCATCCAGTATGAAAAGAGTAACCCCCTCGCTATCCGTTGTCTTAGCCGCACACAGAATATTATCTGCAACATGGGCATACGGCACAAAGGAAGCGGCTCCCGAGATCCTGTAGCCGCCGTTAACCTGTTTTGCCTCCAACTCAAGTTCACTCTTGCTATACAGACCTTTTCTACCCAAAAATGCCAGGGTTGATATGCATTCACCTTCAGCTATTTTTGGCAGATATTCCTTTTTGAGCTCCTCAGATCCATTATCCTGGATTATAAGTCCTGTAAGGATTACAGTTGATAAAAAAGGGCTGGGCATGGCAGATTTTCCCATTCCCTCCAGGATTAATGCAAAATCCAGAAAACTTCCTTCAAACCCCCCATATTCCTCCTTAAAAAGAAGACCCATCCAGCCAAGTTCAGCCATCTTCTTCCATACCTCGGGAGAATAACCCTTATCATCTTCCATCAACTCCCTGAGAAGTGTGCCGGAAGTTTCCTTCTCAAAAAACTTTTTTGTCGAATCATACACCATTTGCTGTTCTTCATTAAAATTAAAGTCCATTAGACTCCTCCCGCAATCTGATTTGGCGCCAACTATTTCTTTTTCCTGCCCAGTTTTAAACCTCGCTGTGCAACGATATTTTTCAATACCTCTACTACACCGCCCTGCAGTGTATATGAAGGGCTCCAGAGGTAATCCTCACATGCCATGCCATTACAGGGAGCTTCAGGTGAACCCGGCATAAGCAGACCCGGCAAACCCATCAAGGTTGTTGCGACATCTGCCAGTTTGGCCTCATAGAGCGTGCAAAAGGTTTTGCCCATTGCCGCCTCATAACTTGGAATCTTCCCCTTGTCCAACAGACTTGCCACATAATAGATAAAGAGTTTTCCAACTTCGAACTCTATCTCTAACTTTGCGATAGAATCTCTTATAAGAGGGTCCTGTGAGAGGGGTTTTCCCCCTTTGTCATTGGTTTTTACATAGTCTTTCAAGGAATCCAGGGTTAAGGAATTCTGCATAAGCCTTTCGATCCCTGCCCTTTCAAAATCAAGGTTCGTCATGATCTGGCGAAAACCATTATCCTTTGTGCCGACCAGGTACTCCTTCGGTACCTTGACATTATCAAAATAGACCTCATTAAAGGAATGTGCCCCTGCCGAGTTGATAAGCGGGCGGACGGTAACACCAGGGCTTTTCATATCAATGACCATCTCGCTGAATGCATTATACCTTGAAACCGCGGGATCCAGGTTGGTTTTTACAAGAGCCCACCCATAATCGGCAATATGACCATTTGATGTCCATACTTTTTGTCCGTTTACGATGTAATAATCACCTTCCTCAACCGCTGTCGTCCTGCAATTGGCCAGGTCGGATCCTGCATCAGGTTCACTGAATAAAAGGCAGAAACATACTTCAGCATTTCTTATCTTCGGCAAAAACTCCTTTTTCAGGAAATCGGAGCCAAAATGTATGATACCGGGCGCAACCTGGCGATCCGCCATAAAATGATACGCAACAGGAGCTCCCGCCCGGAACATCTCCTCTAACATAATCACCCGATCAACATAACCCATGCCTCTGCCGCCGTGCTCTTTGGGCCAGGCGATTCCTATCAACCCGTTTTTTGCCACTTCCTTTGAGAACTCCATGGAAGAGAGGTGCATCCAGCAATTATTGCCGAATGGAAAAATTCCTTTCTCTTTTTCGGTTGTTACAAATTCTTTAACCTCTTCTCGAAATTGAACCTGTTCTTCCGTAAACTTAAAATCCATAAAATATTCCTCACAATATATGGTTTTCCGTTATAAGAATTACCGGAGGTAAATATTTGATACCTTCGTAATTAGTAATTACTAAACAGCGTCTGAACGAAAACTGTTGATTTCCCCAATTTCTGAGTCAGTCTCAAATTCTGATCCTCAAAATCCTCAATGTATTTCTGAGGTTAAACCTGATTTAAAATTGGGGCGTCTTCCCTGGCTCGAACAAAAATACTGATTTTAGTTCGGACGCTAACTATCATTTTTTTTGAAATGGGGAAAGGAAAGCCTTCACCTTATATAATTGAACTATACTTTGGCTGGAAAATAAGAGAGATAACCGTTCACGGTTGTCAGTTCACAGTTCATATTTTTCTTCAATGAATCATGCAAAGACATGCTGATAAGGAATAAGCTTTTTTCCAAATTCCTGAATCTTCAGAAGGTAACCCCATCATTCCCCTCTACCTTCAGCAATTTCTGTTGAATTTGCTATCCCTTGATATTGCTCCGCTTCACTCGCAATGATAGCAGTTCAACTCGTAACCGGCCCTGTCATTGCGAGGAGCTAAAGGCGACCTGGCAATTACTATAACAACTTTTAAAGGAAATAGTCGCTCTATCTTCCGTTTTTTTCCCAACCGTTAACCGGGAATCGTCAACAGTATATTATTGCAGGATATGTTGTTATTAAGGGATATGAAACAAAACCGTTCACAGGTTCAGGGTTAAGGAGAAAGGAGGCTTTGAAAACCCGAGCTCCTCGTTACAAATTTTTCCAGGTAATTGCCAATTTGGTTCCAAATTCAGGATTAAATCTGACAGAGATAAAGCACTTGTCGTAAATACAGATATCAAATTATTTTCCTTTGAAATTCGGTTTTCGTTTCTCAAAAAAGGAGTTTCTCCCTTCTTTTAAATCATCCAGACCAAAAAATAAGGAGGTAGCATTTACTGCGCTTACTAACTCTTCGCCGCCTAAATCCTTGTTCACAATTGCTTTGGCAAGTTTAAGAGAAAATGGCGCCTTGCTCATCAAAATCCCGGCCTCCTCCTGAACGGCATCCATTAATTTGTCTGCCGGAACTACTTTATTAATCAATCCTATTCTTTCCGCTTCCGTTGCATCAATCTTCTTTCCTGTCAGGATTAGCTCTTTTGCTCTGGTCCTGCCGATAATTTGATGGAGTCTCAATATTGCAAAACCGGGCATGATCCCGATTCCCACTTCAGGAAGCCCGAATATCGCACTATCGGAAGCAATGGCTATGTCGCATACAATAGTCAGCTCTGTTCCACCGCCAAGAGCCATTCCGTTTACAGCGCCTATAATCGGTTTTGATATCTTCTCGATTTTACCGAAGCCCCTAAGCACCAATTGAAGATACTTATAACCGCTTGGGATATCACCATCAAATATACTTATGTCACCGCCGGCACAGAATATTTTACCCTGACCGGTAATAACGATTACTTTTACCTCATCATCTTGATCAGCTTTATCAAGAGCGCTTAATAAATCCGTTACCATACCTTCGCTTAATCCATTCATCTTTTTGGGCTGATTCAAGGTAATGGTGCAAATACCATCTTTTTTATCAAACAAAACGTTTTCCATTCCTGCCTCTTTTGAAATCAGATTTTATCCCGCGCCTGAACGAAAAAGTCCTTTTTCGTTCAGGCGCTATTTAGGAAAATTAAACAGAATTATTCGTCCTGTGCGGTTAGCTTTTGGATAAAACTGTTCAGCATCCTCTCTAACTCATTGAGCTATTGATTAGGGAACTGGAAAGAAATAATCTATGCATATCGAGCAGGTTTTTTGTTCTTCTTCAAGGTGCGGCAACAGTCGCATAGTGAACTATACAACTGTTGCTGCAACGTAAAAGACGGGCAAAAGGGCAAGCACAAACAGGATGTGTAGATTATTTTCTGTAAGTTCCCTTAAATGCTCTATATGTTACATCCCGTATATAATGCTAATTGCCTGCAACTAACCAGTAATTGCCAACGACTAACCGAACAGTTCTCTATTATTTCTGAACAGTGTGGTTTCATTTTTATCGCAGAAGCGCAAAAAATGCAGTGAGCCGTCATCTTTTGCGCCAATAATATGCGCTGATAATATTAACAGCCTCATAGGCTCTTAATTAATACATGGGACAAGGTGCAGCTTATCCGACGCAAATTATCGATAGTCATTTTAAAAAAAGACTACATCATTGTATATCCGCCACTGACGCTGAGTGTCTGCCCTGTAATATGACCGGCCCTGTCTGAAGCCATGAAAAGGACTGCATCTGCAAGGTCAGTCGCCTTTCCAAGTTTTTTTAAGGGATATGCCTTCGCAGCTTTCTGCTGTGCCTCGGGCGTAAATATCTTCAACATATCGCCGGCCCACAGACTTTTCTCTCCGACCACTTCTTTACCCTCAGGAACAGTCAGTCCGGGACATACAACGTTCAGTCTGATGCCGTATCTACCTACCTCTCTCGCCAGGGCCTTGGTAAAAGCTATTACGCCGCCTTTGCAGCCGGAATAAACGACTTCCCTGAATTCACCCATTCTCCCTGCATCTGATCCGAGATTTACAATAGTGCCGTTTTTTCGCTCAATCATCTGGTCAAGGACAGCCCGGGTGCAATTCAACATACCCCAAAAATTAATGGCAACAGTCTTTTCCCACTTATCCCTCGTCTCTTGCATAAAAAGCTGGTCAACGTTCCAGCCAACGTTATTGACCATAATATCTACCTGTCCAAACTTTTCCGTTGCTTGCTTGACCGTGTCCTGCACATTATCATTATCAGTAATGTCAGTTTTTAAAAAGATGCAATCAGCGCCTGCTTTTGAGACTTCTTCAGCCGCGCTCTTGCCCATTACTTCGTCCCAATCCGCAATAACAACGTTTGCCTTTTCATCGCCAAAACCGAGGCAAATCGCCCTGCCTATATTTGATCCGCCACCAGTAACGATAACCGTCTTTCCAGCTAAGTGTAAATCCATTTTTACCTCCTTTAATAGTCCTCATAAATACTGTTAAAATGATCTTTAAAGCGCCTGATACTTATTCTGCCGGAAAAGTCAATGCCTGTTAATATATCGTTGACTGATTCCGGCGGCCGGTTAGCGCCCGCACAAATCCGGGCGCCGATTCTGTAAAGTTATTCTTGCGCGAACCCTTAACGATACACACCTGATTTTATTACATTATCATGCCCTGAAACCGAGATTCCTCGAAATAATAAGTTTCATGATCTCTGTTGTGCCTGCATACAGACTCTGCGCCCTTGCGTCACGGTATAACCGGGCAATGGGATATTCCTCCATATAGCCGTAGCTTCCATGAAGCTGGAGAGCGTTGTAAGCCAACCTGTTGGTCATTTCTGCGATCCACCATTTGGCCATTGAAACCTTCGTCACAATATCTTTGCCTGCTATATAGTCTTCTATCAGCTTATCTAAAAGTGCACGCCCAAGCTCCACCTCAGTAGCCATTTCAGCAATCTTGAAGGCATTATGCTGATGGCAGCCGATCGGCTTTCCAAATGCCTCCCTTGTCTTTGCATATTCCATGACATCTTCCAATATTCGCTCTGCCATGCCCTGAGCCCAGATAGTAACTGATACCCGCTCTCTCTGAAGTTCACTCATCAGGCACTTAAAACCTCTCCCTTCCTCATAAAGCAGGTTGGAAACAGGGACGCGGCAATCCTCGAAAATGAGCTCTGAAGTATCTTCGGAATGCAGACCTAACTTATTTAACTTTCTGCCTTTGATAAAACCGGGAGTACCGGCCTCAATGCATAACAGACTTACTCCTTTGGAAGGAGGAACAGCCGTAGTATCCGTCTTTACCGCAACTACGGCAGTATCTGTTGAGGCGCCATTTGTGATAAAGGTCTTTTGTCCATTTACAACGTAATAATCACCATCTCTTTTGGCGGTTGTTTTTATTGCCTGCAGATCAGAACCGGTATTTGCTTCGGACATACAAATTGAGACTATATTGTCACCGCTTACGCATCCGGGCAGCCATTTCTGCTTCTGCTCCTCTGTCCCGAAATCCGCAATATAAGGGACCATGATATCACTATGGCTTGCTATGCCGAGACCGATATCGGCCCTTGCAAGCTCATGAATAACAACCACTGAATATTCAAAACCGGCGCCGCTTCCACCATATTTCTCATCTACCCATGTTGCGAGATATCCCTGTTCACCCATCTTTTTCCAGAGAGAGCGCGGGATCTCACCTGCCTCTTCCCATTCCTCAATATGCGGCACCATCTCGTTTTCGATAAATTTCTTAACACTCTTGCGAAAAATTTCATGTTCTTCTTTAAATATACCCAATTAAATAATCCTCCTCACCACTCATTTCATAAAAAGCTTGCAATTTATGTTATTTACGAGGCAGGTTTAAAACCTGTGTCGCAATAATTGTCCGTTGTATTTCAGAAGAACCGCCCCAGATAGTCAGACTTCTTGAGTTGATCATTCCCATGGTAGCCTGGTGGACATCATTGCCGAATTCCTCGTTATACCATGACATGCCGTATGAGCCTATGGCCTCATGATCCAGGTCCATAACGCGTTGATAGAGTTCTCCTCCATATACTTTCAGAAAGGAAGTTTGAGGCCCCGGAGCAGTCCCGGTCTTTAGTTGTGATATTAACATGAAAAAGGTATCGAGAAGTGCCTGACAGTCTATCTCCAAAAGGCTGTATTTTCGCCTGAAGACAGGATCTTCAATAAGAGGTTTGCCCCTGAACTTTGTCTTTTCAGCGTTTTTACGCACAGTTTCAACTGCGTAAACCAGCTCGCCTATAGGAAATGCGTTCAACCTTTCATGCTGCATAAGGGCCTTGGCAATATTCCATCCATCATGCATTTTTCCTACTATATTTGCAACAGGAACCCTGACATTATCAAAAAATATCTCGCAAAACGGAGCATGATCGGTCAACGCTTCGATTGGTCGAACAGTTACGCCGGGGCTTTTAAGATCCACAAGCAGGAAAGTTATTCCCTGTTGTTTTCTCCCTGATGAATCCGTGCGCACAAGCGTAAACATCCAGTCGGCATGATCGGCGATACTAATCCATGTTTTTTGACCATATAAAACTAATTCATCTCCGTCAAGCTCTGCCTTTGTCTTCAGGCTGGCCAGGTCTGACCCGGCGTTAGGCTCTGAAAAGCCCTGGCACCATATTGTCTCGCCCGACAACATATCAGGAATAAATCGTTCCTGTTGTTCCTTCGTTCCAAACTGCAACAGCAGCGGGCCGATCATCCCGACAGACATGAGCTGGGTCTTTAGCCTTGGAGCTCCTGACACACTGTATTCATAATTAAAGATAAACTGCTCCATCTCCCCGAAACCGGCGCCACCGAGTTCCTTGGGGAAAGCGGGACCTATCCACCCTTTCTCTGCAAGGATCTTGTGATACTTTTTTTGTAATTCAGGATCGAGGGTGCTGCCTCCAAGGGTCTGGGCTATTATTTCATCAGGGGTGTTTTCTTTTAACCAGGCCCTGACTTCATCCCGAAATTTCTGTTCATCCTGAGAATATGAGACTTGCATATTGTTAACTCCTTAAAATCAATAACCCTTTAAAGTTGCATAGCGGTCAAGATGATAGTCGGTATCTCCGAAAAGGATTCCAGCTACCTCCGCCCGCATCAGAAAAAATCCGATATCCGCTTCCCTCGTAAAGGCAATTGCCCCGCACAACTGGAATGCCGTCTTGGTGACATCGAGATATGCAGCGGAACACTTTGCCTTTGCAACCGATACTGCCATTGCCCTGTCCTCTGTTTTTTCCTCTATTGAAGCGAAGGCATAATACATGGCCGACGCTGACAGCTCTTTTTGTATAAACATGTCGGCAGCCTTGTGCTGCAGGGCCTGAAAGGTTCCTATCGCTTTCCCAAACTGTACCCTTTCTGAAATATATTCGCAGGTTATGTCGATAGCGGCGCTCATGCCGCCGACCATCTCCGCGCAAATAGCGGCTGTTGCCTGATCCATGACCTCTGAAAAGACAGGCAAACCGTGATCCAGCTCACCTAACATTGCGCTTTCAGGGACAGATACATCCTTGAATTCCAGCATGCAGGCGTTTCGCCCATCCATTGTCTTGACAGGTTTTATCTCCAGCCCCGCTGCATCACGTGGAACGATAAAGAGAGTAATTCCTTCTTTATCCGTAACAGAACCTGATGTCCTGGTGGTAACAATGAATTTGTCCGCGGAACAACCATCCAGGACAAATATCTTCTTGCCTGATATCGAAAAACCTTCTCCATTTTTTGTCGCTGAAACGGAACAGAAATTGAGTTCATACATACCATCATCTTCGAGGTATGCTGCTGTCATTTTCAAATCACCGGACGCTATTTCAGGAAGTATCTCTTCCTTCTGAGATTCAGAGCCGCCCATCAACACAAGATTTCCGCCTAACATAACAGTTGACAGCCAGGGTTCCGGCAATAACCCTCTGCCGAATTCCTCAAGCAAACCGAGCGCAAAACTAAAATCCAATCCAAGACCGCCATACTCCTCGGGATAGATGAGCGACATCCAGCCTAATTCCGCCATTTTTTTATAGACATCATCGGTATAACCCAGGGGATCATTATGTAATTTCCTTAACCGTTCAAAGGAATGCTCTTTTTTTACAAAAGATGCGGCGCTTTCCTTTAACATTAAGTGTTCACTTGTTAATTCAAAATCCATCACATACCCTCTTTATTTTAACCCGTATTTACGGAAAAGCCGCTGTTAAAACAGTTTTTGACATAATAACTGGGTAATATCTTCCGTAACACGGGTTTTTGCCATGATCCTTAGCCCTGACCGATATAAAAGTCAGGGCATCAGGCGTCTTAAACCTACTTCATTGTCGTTTTTATTCTGTTCTTGATATACTGTTCGTATGCGCCTTCTCTAAACTTCAGAAAATCAGGTTTTCTTTTCTCAAAAAAGGCGTTCTGAGCTTCATTTTGCTCTTCACTATTCGTGAAAGTGGGAGCAATTATCTTTTCGAGATATCCTGCCTCGTCATATCTCATATAATTAAATTCCATATCAAAGCTTCTCTTTAATATCTCAATGCATGTGGGACTCTTATCAAGTATCTCACTGCACCATTGATCAACTTCTTCATCAATCTTGTCAAGAGGAACAACAGAATTTACCAGACCCATTTCCAGGGCTTCCTGAGCGCTGTACCTTCGGCAGAGCATCCACATTTCCCTCGCCTTTTTGGCGCCAACCACTCTGATCGCATACTGAATAGGCCAACCGCTTGCCGGGCTTCCTACCCTGGGACCATTTTGGGCAAACCTTGCATTATCAGCGGCAATGGTAAAATCACAGCAATAGGCCATATGATTTCCACCACCGACGCACCACCCTTTGACAACAGCAATTATAGGCTTCCTGCATTGCACGATAAGATTATTGCACTGCATAAAGATCGCATCTTCAAATTCACCTGCAGCTTCCGAGCCTACATCGCCACCAGTGCAAAAAGCCTTGTCACCAGCGCCTGTCAGGAGTACAACCCCAATTGAGGGATCAGCATTAATGTCATATACGCATTCCCATAAATGACGCATTGTATCGCCGGTAAAAGCGTTCAACGTTTTAGGACGATTAATAGTCATTCTTGCAATCCCGCCAAGATCCGTATATTTTTTCTCATAGATTACATCATCATAATCATAATTTTCTACCTGTTTCCATTCCGTGTATGTTGGTATTGCCATTAACTAACCTCCTTCAATTATTTATTTGTTTTTACTGTTCCGCCAAAGGCGGCGCATCAGACACGTGAAAAACTTTCACTTAACCTTTTCTCTTCAGTTCATCTTTATCCGACCCTCAATCGAAACGTTCCCGAAATAGAGAAACCATTCCTGCCTGCCCCGTAAAATGTATATTATTCTTTATAGGGATGGGCTTTTAATTTCGGATTATATCTGCAAAAGAAGGTCTTCTCGTAAATACACATTATAAATTCAATCTAAGGAACGGGGACAAATTAATTTCCCCAACTATGTATCGCAGCTTCAGGCCATCTTTGCCCCATCTAAAAGTGCAAAAATCTTGAAACAGCTCACTATTCCTGCAACTTCTGAGCTTTTAGATCGAACAAACCTGACCTGAATCCGTGCGCCTGCCCGGGGATGTTATTTCGTCCTCGTCCCTAAGAATAAGAATGAAATCCTGAATCCATGAACAGTTACTTATCTGTTTACGTCTTTGCCGTATCTTTTTGGTACATCTTCTTCATATCCCCATCTATTGGACTGACAAAGGCAGGAATCATAATAAAATGCACGGTTTTTTTAACAAGACGGATATATTCATCTTTCTTGATTTTGAGACTTTCCTGAAAAAAAACCGCCCCCGAAACAAAGACATACAGGGCATTTGTAATGGCCAAAAGCTGCATCTTATGTTGAACGGGAACTTTATGCCTATCCTCACTGAGTCCCATTGAATAAGCAATATTAGAAATATATTCCGGCACCTCAAGATTCTGGCTTGCCCTGTGACGAATTTTTACAAAATAGCGGGACAGGATCAAGTTGGTTATTTCAGGATATTCGAATAAATAATCGACAATCGGATTAATTGCCAGCTCTATTCTCTTAGATAGTTTAAAATTATGAATTTCACTTTCAAGCGCTACAAATTTTCTGCGAAGGGCCTCGTTTGTATCCAGTACTACAGCCTCATAGAGATCACCTTTTTCACCCCAATGGTAATAGAGCGTGGAAACATCTATCCCCACATCCCGGGCAATCATACGCGTGGTTGTTCCATGAAAACCATACAGACCAAAGATTCGCTTGGCAGCCATCAATATCTTCGCTTTCATTGAATCCGGGTACTGGTGTGCCTTTTCAAGCGGGCTTATCATAATCTTATATACCTGCGGTTATTTTTTTCGCATGCCTTAATCTTGAACAGGTAAGCGAGCCTGCGAGACTCCGAAAATCCTCATTTCTCGATGGTCACTGATTAATGCAACTGTTAAATCAGTGCATGTCTTTTAAATGATCTGTTCCGCAATCCCGGTACAGGTCAAAACATTTAGGGACGAGGACGAAATAACATCCCCGGGCAGGCGCACGGATTCAGGTCAGGTTTGCCCGGTCTGAAAGCACAAAAGCTGCGGGAATAGTGTGCTGTTTCAAGATTTTTGTACTTTTAAATCGGGCCAAGATGGCCTGAAGCTGTGATGCATTGCCGGGAAAGTTAATTTGTCCTCGTTCCTTACCAGATTGAATTACAATTCCGTCTCATGGTTTAAGCGTGTTTTTCAGCATGATAAATGTATCCATCATTTGTTGGACATCTATTTTTATGAATTGTAATTCAAAAGTCAAGATTTTTTAGCAAAAAAGTTCTATTTTATCCGGCGACTGAAAGACGGGTGCAATACAAAAAAGTAATTAAAAGGAGCGTGACAAATTTTTTCCGTTCCCAGGCTCTGCCTGAGAATGCATATCGCAAGGATCCGCCTTGATAGCTGATACAACAAAACAGAAATGGGTTTTTCATAAAATACGGACATCGATTTTAATTTTTTGTATCCGCCGGCATAGGAAGAACCTGCCAACGAAAAAGCTTTAACAATATTAAAAGGCAGAGCCTGTGAATGCAGACGAACAGGACAGAACCCTGAAGCAAAGGAAACCCTTGCTTTTTTGTATTGCGCCCCTGAAAGACAATGAGGAAGTCCTTTCAGATTGACTTGTTGAAATAAAAAAAATATATTAATCAGGTAAGTAGAAAAAAATAAATAACTGTTCAGAGGTTCTGTTCTTGTTCCTGGACTGCATTTACAATGAGTATTTACGGGAAGATGGTTATCTTTGGCAGAACTAATCCGAAATTTGGAGCCAAATTGGCAATTACATGGGGAAACAAGAAATTGTAACGAGGACTTCGTCTCTTCAATACCTTGCTTTGTCCTTAAACCTGAACAGTTAAACCCAGATCCTCTGACACAGAGATCGGGCAAAAGTGGGCGTTTTGACATTGGCTTGGAAGGAAAAAGATATGATACTTAAAGAAGCAATGGCCGGACTCAACAAAACAGAACCTGCGAAGTTGTCTTATTCCGACATCTCGGATGTCTATATCTACTATATCAGGCTCGATTTTGATCCGGTAGGGATCAAGTACTGTATGAATGACACCGAAATCGCAAAATACCCGGTTAATATCAGGGTCAGGACAAAACTCACTTTTTGTCAATATCTTGCGATGGCAAGGGGAGGACACAAGGCAGCTTTTATGCCTTCAGACAGATGCTTATGCCAAAATGCAGCGCTTGTATTCGGTTTCAGGGAACTGGAAAAGGAAAAGGACACGGAAAGACATATGAAATATCTTGGAGATAAAAAGCTTGCCTTACAGGCGCCTCAAGAAAAAGAGAAGCTACCTCCTGGAAAATGTAAAGGTATACATGTGGCCCCACTGGCCATGTTTGAAGAAGCAGAATCAGGCCCTGATATTGTATATTTTATGTGCTCCCCATATCAGGCCTATCATATTTTAAATGACTATATGGGAGGAACAGGGCGCAGCAGTCTTGATTTCCATCATACGCCCAACTCTGCTGTTTGTTCAGGCTCCGTTTGGGCATTCAACAACCATACTGCAAACATGACCACCATGTGTGCGGGAAGCAAAACATCCGGAAAGACCGATATGAGCATGATAAATGTCTTTATTCCAGGAAACCAGATAAAAGAGGTAGCAGCTCAATTGATCGGTCGTGTTGCAGAAACGGGTGGGCCTTCAGTCCTTGGCAAAGGCGGAGAACCCTGGCCCGGTATGGATATCTGTAAAGGTTGCCCTTTATTCAAATATGAAGAAGTTTAAAATGCTCCATTTGGCATTTCATCTACAGGCAGTTTTTATCCCTTGCTTATCTCTTGCGTGATGCCTCTTGCTGAATAACCAAAATCTCTTACAGCATCAGAAGAGTCAAAACATAAATCTTTATCCATGCGGGTCAACATTTCTTTGTTTAAATAACGGTATTTCGGTATACATGATAATATCCTGACTAATAATCCAAAAATCGAAACCGGAATCTGAATAATCTTTTTTTTCCTGCCTAAAGAAGAAAAAATCAATTCCACCAATTCCCGGTAAGAAATCGTTTCGCCTCCCGTGAGATTATATGATTTGTTAAAAGCGGCTTTGCAGGCAATAACGGAAACAGATGCCGATGCCAGATCATCTGCATGAACAGGCTGCCGCAATCCTTCACACTTGCCGGGTAACGGGAAAAAACCATAACGCCTGATAAAATGCATTATAAAAGAGATATTTTTGTCCAGACCGGAGCCATAAATAAGTGTCGGCCGGAAGATTGTCCAGGCAATTCCTGATTCCTCACACATAGAAATAATATCATTTTCCGCCTTAATAAGCCTTTCAGCTATGTTTCGCTCGACAGGATTATTTGATGTTATCTTTGTAAAACGACTTGTAGAGCTGAATGCGATAAGCCGTTTTCCCCCTGACACGGAAAAATCTTCTAAAAAGCCGGGCAATACCCACAATGGCGCCAAATGAATCAGGGTATCAGCCACAGGTAATTTCGGCACGCATTTCCCTGAAAAAGGTGCACACTGATGCCACGAAATATAAATAGATTTATTCATTCGGTTTTTGGGCGCAGGTTTTCTGCTGACAACGGATAATACCTTTCCTGACCTAATCAGTTCAGGCAACAGAAAAAGGCCGACCAAACTCGTACAGCCTGTAATAATGACCCTTGATTCGGAATTACTTTTGTTTGATTCCATTTATTATCCGCCTTGCCAGAAATAAGAGAGCTATTGCAGAAAACCGAAACCAGACTCCGAAGATAACCAACCCCATCAGCGCCAATGGATACTGACGACGAAAAATTTTTTTATAAAATCGAATCATCCCCTTGTGTTTTTGCCATTCAACAAATACGGGACGATTGATACTGCATGCACCTTTATAGTGCTTTACGGAGATACCGGGCACAAACAGAATCTTCCAGCCCTTCCGCCCGAAACGTACACACCAGTCCAAATCCTCGCAGTGAAGAAAATAGCCGTCATCCAACGGCCCTGCATCTTCAATAGCGGATTGCCTTACAAACATAAATGACCCTGATATAGCTTCCACACTCACAGGTTCATCGGGCAGGGAATCCTTGTTTAAAAGAAAATCGTGAAACAGTCGCGACAATCCAAAGGCACGCACAAAAGAACGCCAAGGGGTAGGAATAGTGCGTCTCGCTCCCTCCTGCTCAGTGCCGTCAGGATTCAGGATGACCGGACCTGCCATAGCCGCATCCGGATATCTATCCAATACCTCATTCATGCGATAAATTGTATCAGGCTGAATAATACAGTCCGGATTAAGAAACAGGACCCTCTTTCCCTGCACCCTGACTAACCCAAGGTTTGCCGCGGCGGCAAAACCGATATTCCGTTTATTCCTGATAATCAGGACACGAGGGTCGTTACCGGTTCTTTCAGCCATTACCCTTAGGCTGTTATCAACAGATGCATTATCCACAACCAGGATTTCAACAGGTTGTGTAGAGGAAAGGACAGATTGAACACAATCCGCCAGAAACGCTCCCGCATTGAAATTGACAATAATAACAGAGCATAAGCCTTTAATTTTACCTGATTTTGCAGAGACATTCATCTTTCCGGCAGACCCCTGTGCATATTTTTTTGTGATTTAACCTAAATCCTGCAAGCGTCGAGTTTGCCGAAGACCTGCTTGCTGCAGGCAGGTGCAAGGCGGCAAGGGCGCAGACGTACTACGATACTTCAAG
>JAGGXA010000097.1 GCA_021163285.1 Deltaproteobacteria bacterium
AAAACCTTGGAATAGTCCACTATTACTGCACCTTTTTTACTTTAAACTTGGCAGAAAAGCGGCAGCGGCATCCTGCCGCTGATTTAAGAGGCTATAAGCCTCTTCTGCAATTTACAATTTTTAGTTCCAATAAAAGTGTCAACTACTTTCGCCTCAAAATGAAGGATACCCACCTTTTGCTCTTTAAAATTTACCGAACCTAACCAGAATCTGAGCGCCAATTCTGTAAAGTTATTTTTGTGCGAACCCTTACCCTTTTACTCGTCACGGAGGCCTATATCATATGATTGAAAATCTCTTCCTATTTCGGCTGCCCCAAACCTCTTGACTGCGGCCTCGGTCAGTTTATTAAGATCTTCATCTGTGTACCTCGGACTGATATGCACAAGCACCGCTTTCCTGGCTCCCGCCCTCAGGGCCACACGGGCTGCATCATCCACTGTCATATGTCCCTTGGCAGTAGCTTCCTCCTGATGTTCCGGCATAAACATACCGTCCAAAAAAGCAATATCAACATCCTTACAGAGGCGGTAAAGGGCCTTATTTGCTATAGTATCAACTCCATAACAGACATTACGACCCGGCCTGGGTTTTCCAAGAACCTGCTCTGCCGGGATACAGGCACCATTTTCCAGGGTCACATTTTCTCCCTTTTGTAATTTTCCCCAGGCCGGGCCTTTGGGTATCCCAAGTGCGATAGCTGAATCCGGCCTGAATTTTCCGGGACGGGCATGTTCTTCAAAACGATATCCAAGGCAGAAAGTCGTATGCTTCAGTGTACCCCAGATAACCCGGACTAATTCATCTTCATACGCAATTTCAGGGGCCTTTTCATCCCATTCAATAAAACTGATCGGGTAGTTTAAAACAAAACCGAGTATTTCCTTCAACTGTAAGACAAATCGCTTAATTCCAGGCGGACCAATGATTGTGAGGAGACCCGGCTCCGGCACCTGCGCTCTCATCATCAAAATGCCCGGTAACCCCAGACAATGATCGCCATGAAGGTGGCTTATTGCAATAACCCTCAAGGGTTTTATGCCGAGCCTTACCTTTTTGAGACCTACCTGGACGCCTTCACCGGCATCAAACATGTATAAACAGCCCTGAAAACGGATAACAAGAGAGATCAGACTGCGGTAAGGCATAGGCATCATACCCCCTGACCCCAAGAGCACACATTTCATAATATCCACCTGAGAGAACTTACAGAAAATAATCTCAGCATCCTGCTTGCCCTTTTGCCTGTCTTCTACGTTTTGGCAATAGGGGTTTGGTAGATACGGGTTTCAACCCGTATCTACCATGCAACTGTTATCACGCCTTGAAGACGAACAAAAAATCTGCGCGATATGCTGAGATTATTTCCTTTTAGTTCCTTGAATAGAAAAATAGATTTTAAGGAACGAAGACAAATTAATTTCCCCAACTATGCATCACAGCTTCAGGCCATCTTTGCCCGGTCTAAAAGTACAGAAATCTTGAAATAGCTTACTATTCCTGCAACTTTTGTGCTTATAGATTGAACAAACCTGACCTGAATCAGTGTGCCTGCCTGGGTATGTTATTTCGTCCTCGTCCCTGACCGTCCTTAAGAGTCAAACCTGAGCACGCTTAACAGGCCACTCACCCCTCTCCTTTAGGACGTCACGATATACCTCAAGCGCCTGATTTACAGCGGGCATACCGGCGTAGGTTGCTACCTGAAAAAAAACTTCAGTGAGTTTCGCAGGATCACAACCGACATTTAATGCGGCATTTACATGCAATCTTAATTCATCCGTTGCATTTATGGCAGCGAGGATGGCACACGCTACCATCTGTCTTTCGGGTAATGACAGAACGGTACGGGAATAGAGGTTGCCCGTAATAAATCTCGAAAAATCATTTGCCAGGTCTTTGTCAAACTCCTTCCACATCAAATATGGGGGATCCATCTTGACACCCTTGCCAAACAGTTTTTTTGCCGTCTCCTGAGTCTTTTTTTTTATTTGATCGTCAGTCACAATAAATCTCCTCCCCGGATTAAGAAATTCGAAAAAATAAGTTCACGACAAAGTTGGTCTTTCATGTTTTCGTTGCACCTTATGGTTAATTGTCTATGAGGCTGTCCGGGAATACCCTTTTTCCCAAACTCTGCGTTATGCTCAAAAAGTTATCCTCGAAATATCAACTATATGTCTGCGGTAATTTTTTGAGCAAGCCCTGATTTTGAAAAAAATTGCTATTCTCGGACAGCCTCCTATATTGAAGATTATTATGACACAACTATCTGTTTGCTCAAAACAAAAAATTATGGTAGCTGTTCAGGGTTACCTTTCGTTTGTTTTCTTTCAGCAGTATTAAGGGCTCGCGCAAAAAAACTTAACATTTCGGCATCTCATCATCAGGTCATTTTCGACAGATTTTAAAGAGCAAAAACCTTGAAATAGTCCACTATTACTGCGGCTTTTGCTCTTTAAGCCCTGCCGAACCTAACCTAAATATGAGCGCCAATTCTGTAAAGTTATTTTTGCGCAAACCCTAAGCATGTATGAACCTGCCGCGTTATGGATTTGCGCCTTCAGACCCGGGTTACGCTGAAAGGGATGTAGAAAAAATAATAATGATAAAAAATATTAATAAAAAACAGGTTCCATCCGATACCCGTTCATATCCGATGTGTATTTTTGGGAAATATAATACATTCGAGCAACTTCAGGAAAAGGAAATTCAGGGAATAGATTATCAAATAGTATGGCAAAATGGCGGATCAGGGTTCGCGATTATGGCGCACCATGGTGGAGGGATCGAGCCAGGCACAACAGAAATAGCCAGGGCCGTTGCAGGAGCAGATCATTCATTTTACAGTTTTATGGGATTAAAGAAGAAGGGGAACCTGGATCTCCACATTACAAGCAGGCAATTTGATGAACCTACAGGGACAGGGATCGCAAATGATTCAAAGACAATTCTTACATTCCATGGGTGCAAGGGAAAGGAAGAAGCAGTTTATATCGGGGGACGTGACATCATCTTAAAGGAAAAGCTGAAAGAATCTTTCGAAAATGCCGGCTTTTCCGTCATGGAAGATACACGTTTTCCAGGTGTAAATCCCAAAAACATCTGCAATCGAAGCAGCCTGAGAAAGGGAGTGCAATTAGAGATTACGGCAGGTCTCCGTAACGCAATGTTCAAGGGGCTTATGGTCTTGAACAGGAAAGGTCCCACCATGATCTTTTATCAGTTTGTCAAGGCCGTAAGAAATACCCTTTCAGAGTATCGATGGACAGAGAGTAAATGTGAAACTGAAAGGTTGTAACCGTTCACGGGTTCAAGGTTTCATTCTTATCCCTGAACTGCGCCTACTTGGGGAAGTTTACTTTGCCCTCGTTCCTTACGGGAAGAGGAGCATCTTTGGCAGTTGCTTTGGTGGATCCGTCGCTTACTCTCCTTAATCCACCCTACGTCGGTTACCAAAGTAACTTTGCAGGGTGGATTAAGCGAAGCGACTCCACCAAAAAGCGGAAAGTGTCTCGCTTTAAGTTGGCAGCCAGCAGTTACAAAACAGACAAGAAGAGAAATGGATAAAAAAGCGGTCAGGCAAAAAAAAGAAGACCTTATTAGAAGGCTTCGGCGTTTGGGGTCTCTTCTTACAGCGTTTTCCGGTGGCGTTGACAGCTCTTTTCTCCTTGCCGTTTCCCATCAAGTCCTAAGAGAGAAGACCCTGGCGGTAACGGCAAGCTCGGTTATACATCCTGCAGGGGAAATAAAAGATGCCTGCGATTTTGCCGGAAAGTATGGTATAAAGCATGTTGTTTTCCGCTCAGATGTAATGAAGCTCAAGGATTTTCAAGCAAATGGCCCTGAGCGTTGTTATTATTGCAAGCGGCATCTCTTTAAAAAACTTTTTTCTATCGCTGATGAAAGAAATATTAAACATGTGGCGCATGGAGCGAACCTTGATGATCTGAAGGATTTCCGTCCCGGGTTCAGGGCAGCTCATGAGGCAGGTGTTATCGCCCCTTTAATAGAGGCTCAACTTCATAAAGAAGAGATCCGTTTCCTTTCAAGGGAAATGGGCCTTTCAACCTGGGACAAACCATCAATGCCATGTCTTGCAAGCAGGATCCCTTATCGAAACCTCATTACGGATAAAAAATTAAAGATGGTGGAAGAGACGGAAGCCTTTCTTGCGGGACTCGGTTTTATCAGGTCAAGAGTCAGGCATTATGGCTCCGTTGCAATTATTGAGGCGGGTATCAATGATCTTGAAAAGGTGACTCGCAAAAATTGTCGTGAGGTAATTACAGAAAGATTCCGCAAGGCAGGTTTTGATCACGTTGCGCTCGACCTTGAAGGGTATGTGCCTGGAAAGATGAACAGGGGTTTTAGTACACTATAAGTATTTAAGAAGTTGCTCGAAAATAGCAGGGAATTTTTAACTGTTTAGGAACGGGAGATAAATAAGTTGAAAAAAAATTGACAGGATTTTTTGTTGTATTCAAGGTGCGAAGAGCGAGCGTAACGGGTTATGTGATCGACGAACAACAAGGAAGACGGCAAAAAAAACATTAATTTGTTCAAGTTATTTATTGTGCGTTCCTTACGGAGCGTTGAGATCAGAAAATGAAGATTGGAAACAGTTGTTTTATCAAGAGGACAGATAATTTTTGTTCAGACGCTACATACCATTTAACGTAACCGTTCACGGGTTTAATGGTAACAGCTCAATATTCAGGAGTCCCGGATACAAGGCGGGAATAAATATCCATGTTGCCGGCAACATGGGCAGGGACTGTCAATACCCGGTTTGGCATGCATCCCCACGCAGAGCGCGGAAACGATAACTCCCCGCATCCCTCGTTACCACGCTCCAGCGTGGCAACGCATATCATTATATCCTGAACCATTATTGAACCTGCGAACGGTTACCATTTAACCTTGAACCCTGAACCTGTGAACGGTTACTAAAAAAAGACCTTCCCTAAATTAAGGAAAAATGTGACATCAGCACTTGCATCATCGGAGGTCCAGCAATCTTCCACTCCCCCTGCCTGGATGAAATAGCCTCCTTTTACTTGATAATTAACCCCGATCAACACATCAAATATCCTTGTTTCCAGCATCTTCAGGCCGGTATGCTCAAAGGGCCTTGAGGTGTACCTGCCCTGGACTATGCATGACCATTTTGAATCCAGCCTGTATTCCAGCGCAAGCAATGCAATATAAAACCGGTTGACTGACACATCCTCTGAATCAAATGCATCCCCGGGAAAAATGACATCAGCATTCAAATATGCCTTAAAGCTGTTAATCTCCTTTTGGAGCAATATGCCAAGGCTTAAATCAGGTTTTCCGCTCCCAAGCGACCTGTCTTCATCACCTGTAGGCGCCTTAAATAGAAGCCTTGTTGACAGGCAAGGTAAATAATCAGTCTCTTTCCATATCTTTCCCTTTATGCCGAACGAGAGATCTCCTACCCCTGAACACCTCTTATTGCCGCCTATGAAAGTCTTGCCGTTTTTTTCTATATGATATTCATACCTGTCTATGTCTTGTTTTTCTCTGACTTTCCTGGTATTTCCAAAAAAAGATTCAACATGCTTGATAGTATGATCCATATAACCTGAATAGCTATACATAAAGGGTAAAGTGATGTTCAATTCGAAACGGGGATGAAGTCCATACTGTACTGATATGGCATTCCGAATCATTTCCATATCTACATGACCGGAATATAAACCGGAGCTTTCAGAGAGAAGTGTATTTGTTGTAACATTATTAAGTCTTAGTATCCACGCTCCTTGTGGCAGAGTTTCGGCGCGATCAGGGGCAGGCTGGAGAAAAAGGAGCTGCATGGGGGTCTGATTAATAACGGAAACAGGCCCTGATCCCATATCCTGATACCGGATCAAATTGTCGCAGAAAGCATCCCTGCCTGTGTGAATAAACAAAAATATTATTAATAATATGAGCAAACATCCTTTTGAATAATTTATGTTCATTATCATTTTACTAACTCCCATTTAGGCATCCTTCATTTTGAGGTAAAAGTAGTAGACACTTTTATTGGAACTAAAAATTGTAAATTGCAGAAGAGGCTTATAGCCTCTTAAATCAGCGGCAGGATGCCGCTGCCACTTTTCTGCCAAGTGTAACGTAAAAATGAAAGATGCCAAAAAACCTGTTGATATCAGCTTCGCTGGGAGGATTTTGGGACCCTCCCCTCCTCCCTTTAGGGCAGATAACCTTTAAATTTTAAGTCGGAAAAGGAGCATAAGCATAATATGAAGGCAGTGGGATACATCAGGGTAAGTACCGAAACACAGGTCAGAGAAGGACAGGGGTTAAAGATTCAGAAAAAACAAATAGAAAATTATTGCATGACACATAATCTAGAACTTGCAGGCATTTATGAAGACAGAGGCATATCCGGAGCCAGTGCTGATGAAAAAAACCTGACAATTGACAGGGAAGGTTTGCAGCTTATGCTGGCGAATATCAAGAGCATCAGGCCCGATTATGTTGTTGTCCTTAATACATCAAGATTATGGCGTTCGGATTTGGTCAAGGTTCTCATCCAAAGAGAGCTGAAAAAACATAAAGTTGACGTGAAAGCCATAGACCAGCCCACTTATTCAATCTATTCCCAGAACGACCCTTCACAGTTTTTTATCAACGGCATGATGGAACTTTTAGATCAATATCAACGTCTGGAAATAGCCCTTAAGCTGAAGCGCGGCAAGCTGAACAAAGCCGGAAGCGGAGGGTTTGCCGGA
>JAGGXA010000218.1 GCA_021163285.1 Deltaproteobacteria bacterium
AAATTAATGCGTGTTATACAAGCACAACATTTCTGTAATTCGTTGATATTAAAAGCATAATTTTCTTCTTGAAAATAGTTTATGCAGGTTTTAGGTAATACTATCCCGAGAGGGAACGGGTACGAAATCAGGCTCATGGTATTAGATTTCCCATTTTATGGTCTTCCGGATTTGGGATAACCTCCTTAAAGGTTTAGTAACTCGATTATCTTTAGATCCGGAGGTGGAAATTCAAATTTTTCAAGATCAGCCGGGTCTACCCATCTTATTTCCAGACACTGCAAAGCCCTTGGCTCACCCGCAATTATGGTACAATCAAAGACATAAATGGAGATACTCTTAAAGCCATAATCATGATTGACGATTAAAAGGGAATTATTTGCTCTGATCTTAAGTCCAAGTTCCTCATCAATCTCTCTCTCAAGGCAATCCTCCAGGCTCTCACCTTTCTCCTGTTTACCACCGGGAAACTCCCAAAAACCTTCAAGGTGACTTCCTTTGAGGCGTTTTGTTATCAACACCCTGTCATTTTTTAAAATTATGGCAGCAGCCACATTAAAATGGGGCTTGCTATTTCCCATCTTTATCTTTGACTCCCTTTAATCTCAAGCTGAGATAGGCATCCTTAGCCTTTTCATTGGCAGGCGATAATTGAATAATCTTCTTATAAATATCAACAGCCTTTTCAGGTCTGTCCCGCTGCTCCTGGAGCCGGGCCAATTGGAATAATAAATCAATATTTTTCGGGTCGGTTTTCAGAAGTTCTTTTATCTGCTTGATCGCCTCTTCATCTTTTCCTTTTTTTAAATAAGCAGATAAAAGGTATTTCCTCAATTTTGTCTGGCCTGGATTTGCTTTCAACCCCTTTTTCATTATACTGATAATTTTTTCATACTTGCAGCGTACATATAAATAATTAAATATTAATCGGTATGCCCCAAGGTCTTCAGGTCTTAATTCAACAAGGATCATGGCCTCATTAAAGGCCATCTGAATATTCTTCTGTTTTTGATATATATCAAACAGAATTTCATGGACTGAGGCATCCTTTGGGTATAATCTCAAGTAACCGTTAAAATATTTAAGACTCGCTTTCTGGTTTCCTCCTTCATATTCAAGGATACCGAGGTTATACATTACTGTTTTGTTTTCAGGTTCCAATGCAAGGATCTTTTTATAAACCTTTTTTAATCCCTTAACATCACCTTTTTTATGCAATAGATGCGCCATTAAAGAAAGGGCGTTCGTTGAGTCAGGTTTCCTGCTTAAGATTTCCCTGAGATATTTTTGGGCTTCTTCCAGTCTTCCTTTTTTGATCAGGTTTTGAGACAGTTTCAGGCGGCTTTCCACATCTTCGGACTTTAACCTGACCGCCTTTTCAAGGTATTTATCAGCGCTCTCACTTTTATTTATCTTTTCGAATAGATAGGAGAGATTATAATATAGATTCATATCCTCATGGTCTAATTTTTCCGCCTTGAGATAAAAAGAAATAGCCTTTTTGAATTGCCCGCTCTCTGTATATATATAGCCTAAATGTTTATAGACCGACAGACTGTCCTCCTTGTTCATTTTCTTCAACAGGCCTTTATATTCCTGGATTGCCTCTGTAAATTGTCCATTATTCTCAAATGCCTCAGCAAGCTGGAAATGCAATTCAAGGTCATCGGGGTTCAAATTGGATAGTCTTTTTAATACCGCAATCACGCTGTCCCTGCTTTTCATGGCCCTGTATACATCAAGAAGATCATAAAGTATCTCTTGATCAGGTTTTTTTGCGGCCAAATCTTCAAGCATAAATGCGGCTTTTTTCCATGATTTATGAGATTTATACTCGATAATGAGTCTTTTTGTGATTTCCGGTTCTTCGGGCAGAAAATGCCTGGCACGTTCCAGAAAAACTAATCGTTTATCTTTATCTATAATTTTGTCGGCCCTGTCGATCCAGTCCTCGGTATAAGGCCTGCAATCCAGGTCTATCTTGCCCATAAACCGGTTGCGATACTTTACCTTAATCCGGAAACAATAATGAGCAAATATCTCATGATCCGGCAACAAGTCGGCAAGCTTTATTTCTTCATACTGAAGCGCGGTCACATCCAGGTCTTTAGCAACGAGACGCACATGTAGATTGAATAAAATATTTGTAGAGATATCCAGGATCTTGATCTTGTCTTCCGGACGGAGAAAGATCTTCTCACCGGAAAGGACCTTTTGGGGTTCATGATTAATGCTGAGCAGGATAGAATTAAACCGGGGAGGGCTGATAAATATACCGTGCCGGAACATCCAGACTGAGATGAAGACTATTAAAACCAGCAGGAGGATAATCCAGGAAAAAGGCCTTCGAATCACTTTTTTTTCCTTCTCTGTTGAAGCAATTTCAGAATACCCTATTGCGAAGTCTGCGCTTATCCGCCCAATCTCCGTGTCAGTCTCAAATTTTAATCCTTTAAACACCTAATGTATTTTCGAGGTTAAAACTTTCCACTTCCAGAACTTTGAACAAACTGAAACGCTTCGAAACCGGCTCCATTTTCCGCAATAAAAGGGACTTACCTGACTTTAGACTTTTCAGGATCAACTTTCCGACCGAAAGCCCCCTCCCAGATTAACAGAATCGGACTTGCGATAAAGACGGATGAATATGTCCCAACAACAATTCCAACCAGCATGGCAAAGGCAAAATCATGTATTACGCCACCACCGAGAAAAAAAAGGGCCAAGACAACAACCAGAGTGGTTGTGGATGTAAGAAAGGTACGGCTCAATGTCTCATTAATGCTTTTATTCATTACCTCATCAAACGGTCGTCTCCGAAAACGTCTCATGTTTTCCCTGATCCTGTCAAAGACGATAATGGTGTCATTTAAGGAATATCCTACTATTGTAAGGAAAGCCGCGATGATAGAAAGGGATATCTCCTTATCAAGAAAGACAAAGGCTCCCATGGTAATAGTAACATCATGTATCAAGGCAATAATTGCGCCAAGGGCATATTTCAATTTAAGAAACCAGCAAAAGCCAAGGGTAACAATCATGGCAATCAGTATAAGCCATGTGACGCTCATGCCAAGACCAAAGGCGACATAGACGATAACGAAAAGAAAAAAAGCCATCACGATGCTGATCACCCATTTCTGTTCAAAACGGCCTGAAATATAAACAGCTATAAAGAGCGTGGCAAAAAAAATGGCAAAAAGTGCCTTCTGCCTTAAATCCTCTCCCACTTTAGGGCCCACCATCTCTACCCGCCTCATTTCGACACCTTTGCCAAAGTCAAGAATCAGGGCCTGTTTAACCTTCTCACCCAGGCCTGTAAGTTCAACATCTGTCTTTCTGATGCGGATCAGGAATTCAAATTGCCCCTTTTCTCCAAACTCCTGAATAATGCTATTTTCAAGCTGTACTGATTTGAGAGCGGCCCTGATTTCGTCAGGAGAGCGTTTCTGATCAAATTTTACCTGTATCAAGACACCGCCTGAAAAATCAACGCCATAGTTGGGACCGGACTTCCATATCAGCAATAAAATCGTCAAAATGATAATACATGCGGATATCAGAAATGCAATATTCCGCTTCCCAATAAAATCAATATTAGTGCCAGGTTTAATAAATTCCATTCTTTCAATGCTCCGGTTTTCAAAACTCTAAATTACCGAAATGGTGAAATTGAATGTTTTTTTCTCAATTCAACATTCAACATTCAAAATTGTGTCTGAACGGTCTTTTTCGTTCAGACACAATTTATATGCTGACCTTCTTCATTCTCCGAAGGATATATAAATAATCAAAAACGATCCTCGTTACAAAGATTGCAGTAAATAAACTGGCAACAATACCGATGCTGAGGGTCACGGCAAACCCTTTGACAGGTCCGGTTCCAAACTGAAACAGGACAAGCGCCGCAATTAGTGTTGTTACATTAGCGTCAAGTATTGTCATAAATGCCTTTCCATATCCTCCCTCAATAGAGGTGCGCGGCGTCTTTCCCAATCTTAGCTCTTCCTTGATACGCTCAAAGATCAACACATTGGCATCAACCGACATACCGATGGTAAGAATAATACCTGCAATTCCCGGAAGGGTTAAAGTTGCGTTGAAAAAGGCGAGACCCGACATGATAAAAAGGATATTCAGCAATAGTGCAAGGTCTGCAGTCATCCCTGAAAGACCATAGTAGATTGCCATAAAGGTGATAACGGCAAGACCTCCGATGATTATGGATTTAAAGCCCTTTTCTATTGAGTCTTTTCCGAGAGACGGCCCTACTGTTCGTTTTTCAATTATTTTAACAGGCGCAGGTAAAGCGCCGGCCCTGAGTACAATTGAAAGGTCGCGCGCCTCATCCATGCTGAATCTCCCTGTAATCTGGGCTTTTCCTCCAGAGATCCTGCTCTGGATAACAGGCGCTGAATAGACATGATTATCAAGGACTATGGCCAGTCTTTTTTTGACATTCCGGCCGGTTATGCTCTCGAATAATCTCGCGCCCGTTGAATCAAACGATAAAGAGACGTATGGTTCATTGTTATGACTGTCGATCTGTACCCTTGCGTCCGTGATATATTCTCCGGTAAGAAGCACCCTCTTTTTTAAGAGAAAAGGGGCGCTTTCCCTGCGACCGGTGTCAGGATTAACTGCTACCCGATAAAGGATCTCATCTTCAGCGGGAATATTTCCTTTCAGAGCTTCCTGCAGGCTGTTTTCATCATCAACGAGCTTAAATTCAAGCTGAGCCGTCTTGCCAATAAGTTCGACAGCCCTCCTGGTGTCTTTTATTCCCGGTAACTGTATTAAAATCTTTTGATCCTGCTGGGGCCTGATATCCGGTTCGCTTACACCAAACTGGTCAATCCTGTTTCTGATCGTCTCAAGCGCCTGATCCGCAGCCATTTTCATGATATGTGTCTTTTCTTTTTGCAGCAAAATTAGTTGAAATGCCACGTGTTTTCGGTCACCAGGTATCACTTTTACCTCAAAATCGGGATAATTAGCCTCAGCCATTTTAATAAAAGCATCCTTCATCCCTGCTCTCATCAAAATCAAGTTTATCTTGTCGGAGCCATGACGTTTTAGCTCCAAATACCTGAGCTTGCTCTTGCGAAGGTCCTGTCTTACCTCCTCCACAACCCGCTCCAGATGCGTTTCGACGGCCTTTTCTGTCTTTACTTCAAGGACAAGATGCATACCTCCCTGCAGGTCAAGACCAAGATTGATCTTTTCCGTGGGCAGCATATCAGACCACCAACCTGGAAGTTTCTCCGTAAGAGAAGGCGTTAGGTATATTACAGACATTACAACCGTTAACAGTACGATTAAAACACGCCACCCTAAATTTTTTGACACTTTCTCTACTCCGAGGTTAAGTTTTATAGATTTTTTGTAAGCGTTTACGGTTACAAGCTACGCTTGGGGAACAGGCCGAAACCAGGCTACTTTGGTGGATTCGTCGCTTACGCTCCTTTAATCTACCCTGCAGTTCAAAATAGCAAAACAAGTCTCCCGCTTTAAATTGGCAGCCGAATTTTACTGTCTTTTTCAACTGTTAACCAGTTTCCATCTATAAATGGGCATCCTTCATTTTGAGGTAAAAGTAGTTAACACTTTTATTGGAACTAAAAATTGTAAATTGCAGAAGAGGCTTATAGCCTCTTAAATCAGCAGCAGGATACCACTGCCGCTTTTCTGCCAAGTGTAAAGTAAAAATGAAAGATGCCCATAAATGGCTATTTTTTTACAAGATCAAGGAAATCAAGGAATTACTCGGAGGCGTACTGTAGTACGCCACACAAGTGATCCGGCAGATTGACGCTGAGAGTGTAAAAAATATCTCATTTATGCATTGGAAACTCGATAGGAGGCTGTCCGGGAATGCCTTTTTTCCCAAACTCTGCGTTATACTCAAAAAATTATCCTCGAAATATCAACTATATGTCTGCGGTAATTTTTTGAGCAAGCCTTGATTTTGAAAAAAATTGCTATTCCCGGACAGCCTCCTAGTGCCCAAAATCTATTTATGGATGGGCACTAACACTGTAAACGCTCAGGAGAATCAGGAATTGGTAATTCGGCCTCCATACTTTTGTGCTGTTGATGAATGCACATTACTGCCCTTTGGAAATGACCCCTGCAATGGAATTCCTCGATACCTTGACCCTGATCTTTGGGGCTATTTCCACGGTTATGACATCATTTGCCAGGCCTGTAATTACACCGTGAAGTCCGCCTGAGCTAACGATACGGTCGCCCTTTTTCAAGGCGGAAAGCAACTCTCTATGCTGTTTGGTTTTCTTTTGCTGGGGCCTGATAAGCAGAAAGTAGAATATCACAAACATTAAGATCAGGGGTATGAAGGTAGTTATACCACTGCCCTGGCCTCCTGCTCCTCCGCTTCCCATACCCCCCATGGCATACACTAATGAATTCATTGATTATGTCCTCCTTATATGATTTATGTCGTCCCTCGTTCTTAAGGGTCAGATCTGCGCATTTAACACCTTTTTGTATCAAATGCGCAGACCTGACCATATAGATGCTCAAAATTAATTTATGATTTTAATAACTTCCGTCTTTCGTAAAACGATTTTCTGAAGCTCTCTATTCTATCCTCTTTTATTGCCTTTCTCATCTCCTTCATCAGGTGTGTGTAATAGTAAAGATTGTGTATTGTATTCAATCGATATGCCAGGAGCTCTCTTGCCATAAAGAGGTGCCTCAGGTAGGCCCTTGAAAAATGTGTACACGTATAGCACCTGCAGTTTTCATCAACCGGTTTTTCATCATTAATATACCTTGCATTTTTGATATTAAGTTTCCCTCCGACGGTGAAAAGAGTACCATTTCTTGCATTCCGGGTAGGCATTACACAATCAAACATGTCCACACCGAGCATAACCGCTTCAACCAGGTCTTCAGGCGCCCCAACCCCCATCAGGTAAACCGGCTTGTCTTCAGGAAGAAGCGGCATAGTATCTTCTATAACCCTTAACCTGGTTTTACGACCTTCACCAACGGAAAGCCCACCAATAGCATAACCGTCAAAATCCATATCAACAAGTTGCCCGGCGCTCATCTCCCTTAAATCTCTGAACATACCGCCCTGAACAATTCCAAAAAGGGACTGGACCGGGTTATCTTTTCGTTCAAGACACCTGCTGGCCCATTTTGCCGTCAAATTAACTGAATTAAGCACATACTCATATTCGGAAGGATATGGCGCACATTCGTCAAAGGCCATGATAATATCCGCACCCAGGGCCTTTTGTATATCAATGGCCTCTTCCGGTCCGATAAAATGCCTTGACCCATCAAGGTGGGACTGAAAAATTACACCTTTTTCTGATATAGTCCTTAATCGGGAAAGACTGAAGACCTGAAACCCTCCGCTATCTGTCAGTATTGGAGCAGACCAGTTCATAAATTGATGCAGTCCGCCTAATCCTTCAATAATATTATGGCCCGGCCGCAGGAAAAGGTGATAAGTGTTTGCCAGTATAATCTTTACGCCCGCATCATACAATTCTTCGGGAGAGACGGCCTTTACAGAGGCCTGGGTCCCAACCGGCATAAAAACAGGCGTTTTAAATTTTCCATGAAAGGTCTCAATCTCTCCTGTCCTGGCCCTGCATTCCCCTGACCTGTAAGTTATATTAAATTTCACCTGAAACCTGCATAAATAATGCCCGAAGGGGAAGTCTCTTAATCACTCTTTTTATGTTATTTCAAAGATCGAGGAATTTCAAACGATCAGCATTGCATCTCCATAACTGTAAAACCTGTACTCCCTGTTAACGGCCGCACAATAGGCCTTTTTTATGAATTCCAGACCTGCAAAAGCGGACACCAGAAAAAGCAGGGAGCTCTTAGGCAGATGGAAATTTGTTATCAGGGCATCTATAACCTTAAATGCAAAACCTGGTGTAACAAGCAGACTGGTCTTTCCATCGCCCTGCCGTATTGAACCGTCAGGGGAAACTGCGGACTCAAGCGCCCTGACAACAGTAGTGCCGACAGCAATTACCCTGCCTCCATTTTTTTTGGTACGATTGATGGCTTCTGCGGTTTTTTTGGAAATGCTGTAAGACTCCTCACCGAGAATATGCTCCCTGATATCCATTGTCCGAACCGGACCAAAAGTCCCATATCCTACATGAAGTGTCAGGGGGCGGAACAAAACTCCCGATTGTTTAAGCCTCTCGATAAGCGTTGCTGTAAAATGGAGACCCGCGGTAGGAGCTGCAACTGCTCCATTAATCCTGGAAAAAACTGTCTGATATCGCTCCCTGTCAAGCTGCGAATAATTATTATTTTCTCGCCTGATATAAGGAGGCAATGGCATACGCCCCTTTTCGTCGAGCAGAGAATCAACAGTTCGATGACCTGAAAATTCAATCCTGATAAGGCCGTTTTCAAGTATCTCCCGAACCCGTCCGGAAATATCTCCCTCAAAAAAAAGGAGGCTTCCTTTTGTTGGACGTCTGGATGATTTCAACATGCATAAACGGGTTGCCGATGCGTCGCCGTTTGAACCATGGTGTTCGAGCACCAGAATCTCAACCTTACCCCCACTCTCTTTCCGACCGAATAAACGCGCCGGAACAACCCTGGTATTATTCACAACAAGGAGATCGCCTGCCGTAAGATACCTTGGAAGGTCAAAAAAATGACTGTCCGTCATGGATATTCTTTGACGATCAAGAACCAACAGCCGCGAACTATCCCTCTTGTCAGCCGGGATCTGAGCAATCAATCCGGGTGGCAGTTTGTAATCATAATTCTTTATATCAAACATCGTAACTGTTCACAGGTTCCGGGTTTATCCGTTCCTCAGCTTTTGCTTGTTCTCTTTCAGCGATATTATATCTTTGAGGCTGTCCGACAATGCCCTTTTCCTCAAACTCTGCGTTATGCTCAAAAAATTATCCTCGAAGGTAAGCGAGCTTGCGAGACTCCGATATCAACTATATGTCTGCGGTAATTTTTTGAGCAAGCCTTGATTTTGAAAAAAAGTTGCTATTCCCTGACAGCCTCCTATATAAACCAGTTATATCACGGAGTTGTTCCTCCACGTTGAAATTACGACGAATCCGACTTTCTTTTTAACCGGTCTGTAAAAGGTTGCCGCAATCCAATAAAGGGGAGATATTATTAACCTTGAACCATTAAACCCGTGAACGGTTACCAAACACCTTGTTTTTTAAAGACGTTAGGCTAAACAACATTCACAATAATGTCAAACTGTTTATTCCAATATGGAAAACCCGGACCTCCGGACGTGATCATTACTTTCTGAAAAAATATACAATCAAAAGCCCGATTATCATTGACAGAAACCCCAGTGTCCTGAGGTATGAATCAGGAATTTTCTGAACGTTTAATATCCATTCTTTCATCTTTGAAGGGAATGCAAAGTATGGAAGCCCCTCTACGATAAGAACAAGCCCCAAAAGACAAATGAATAACTTCATGTTATAATTACCCTTAAAAAATCAAGAGGTTATTCAGAATTCCGGTTCAATCACTAAAACAATGAAGTCGAAAATTCATAATTCGTAATTACTCAGCTTTGAATTTATCATAGTCCCTATAAGTTCCACTGTCAACATATCGACTAATGTTTCGAAATCATTAGGGACGGGGACGAAATAACATCCCCAAACAGGCGCACAGATTTAGGTCGGGTTTGTTCGATCTAAAAGCACAAAAGTGCAGGAATTCGGATATACTGCTTGATCTATGGACAAATATTCGTTAACTTCTTTACAAGATTGAATCCTGAAAATTTTTTTTAAAATGATCAACGATCACAATAAAGTTATTATAGATCTTAAGGCCCTGGCTCATAATCTTAACGAAATAAAAAAGCTTGTTAAGCCCTGCACAAGGATCATGGGCATTGTCAAATCAGATGCCTATGGACATGGCCTTCTGCCTGTATCTCAGACGCTTGAAACAAATAATATTGATTGTCTCGGCGTAGCCTGCCTCTTTGAAGCCCTTGAACTGAGGAAAAAAGGGATTAAAGTACCTGTTATAATCTTGAACGGTATACGCACAAGAGATGAATCCAGAGCGGTAGTCCAAAATAACCTTACCCCTGTCCTGTTTGACCTGACATCTGCTGAAACCCTGGCCCGGGAAAGCGCCGGGCAGGGCAAAAAAACACCTGTGCATCTGAAACTGGATACGGGCATGGGGCGGCTCGGAATCTCCTGTGCCGATGCGGGAGATTATATCCGGCGGATCATTGCCTTAAAGTCACTGACAATTGAGGCCCTTATTTCTCACCTCTCATCCGCAGATGAGGTCGAAAACGATTTTACAGAGGAACAGATAAGACAGTTTGACAGGGCAATTGCTGCCGGACGTTCAACAGGACTTGACCTGCCCTTTAACAGCCTCGCTAACAGCGCCGGTATCATGGCTTACAAAAAATCTCACTATGGAATGGTCCGGCCGGGAATAATGCTTTATGGTGGGCTTCCTTCTCCCGGATTTATCAGTTCTGCCCGGATCAAACCCGCCATGTCTTTTAAAGGAAGGGTATTACAAGTCAGGGACTTGCCGGATCAAACTCCAATAAGCTATGGAAGAACTTATTATACAAAAGGGCCGCGCCGGATAGCAGTGCTTTCGGCAGGATATGGGGATGGGCTTCCAATATCCATCTCAAACATGGGAAAGGTGCTTATTGAAGGCAAAAAAGCCCCGATTGTGGGAAGGATCTGCATGAATCTTACCATTTGTGATATAAGCGATATACGGAAGGTGGAACCGGGTGATGAATCGGTTTTTCTCGGTTCCCAAAGAGATGAAACAATTACCGGTGATGACATGGCAAGCTGGGCAGACACTATATCATACGATATCTTTTGTTCTATTGGCAGGCAAAATATAAAGGAATACATAAGATGAAACTCAAACTTGACTCTTTATTAAAAACCACTATCGAGGAATGTTTTAAGAGGGGGCTGTTAAAAAACACATCCCTGCCTGCTTATACAATTGAGGCGCCCAATAACACGGCTCACGGCCACTTCGCCACCAACCTGCCATTAACTCTTGCGACAGGCCGGAAACGGCCGCCGAGGGAGATCGCCTCAATCCTGATTGAACATATAATTGATAATGACAATCTCCTTGAAAAAGCAGAAGTTGCCGGCCCCGGCTTTATTAATTTCTGGGTGAACCCTGATAAATGGTATCAGGTCCTTTCTGAAATTGTCAGTCTCAGAGAACATTACGGCCGGAATAAAATGGGAAAAGATGAAAAGGTGCTGGTCGAATTCGTAAGCGCCAACCCCACAGGCCCCTTACACCTTGGACATGGAAGAGGCGCCGCATTGGGAGATACCCTTTGCAGGATTCTCTCCTTCTGTGGGTATGATGTAGCGCGGGAGTTTTATATAAATGATGCGGGGCAGCAGATAAGGCTCCTGGGCGAATCAATTTTCAGCCGCTTTAAGCAAATGCAAGACCCGGATTATCCATTCCCTGAAAAGGGTTATCACGGTGATTATATCCAGGAACTGGCAAAGAAAATATCTCAAGAGGTATCCTTAAACGCTCTGCCTGAAGATGAAACCCTGAATATCTGCATACAGAAGGGCAAGGCCATAATGCTTGATGAAATCAGGCACGTTCTCTCCCGATTCAGGGTCAAATTCGATTACTGGACAAATGAGAGCGACCTTGTCGATTCCGGTCTTGTCAAAGACAACCTGGAAATGATCGAAAAAAAAGGACACCTCTATGAAAAGGATGGGGCAACCTGGATCAAGACCTCCGACTTCGGGGATGATAAAGACCGGGTTATCCGAAAAAAAGATGGTTTCCTCACTTATTTTGCATCTGATATCTCCTATCATCTTGAAAAGAAAAAAAGAGGTTTTGACAAGGCAATTAATTTATGGGGGGCAGATCACCATGGGTACGTTCCCCGTATGAAGGCTGCGCTCAAGGCGCAAGGTCTTCCTGAAAACTGGTTATCGGTCTTACTTATTCAGCTTGTAAAGCTCTGGAAGGATGGGAATGAAATCAAGATGTCCAAAAGGGCAGGAAACTTTGTCTCCTTAGATGAGCTGTTGAATGAGGTCGGAGTTGATGCTGCGCGGTTTATATTTCTGATCAAAAACCATGACTCCACCCTCGATTTTGATATTGACCTGGTAAAAAAACTGGACAGCAACAACCCTGTCTATTATGTTCAATATGCGCATGCGAGGATATGCAGCATTTTCAGAAAGGCTGCATCCGAGGGTATATCAATGCCTGATCCCCCCGAGATACTCCTTAACAGGTTGGTGTTGAATGAAGAGATGCAAATGATCAGACAGATGGAAGAATTCCCTTCACTTTTAAAAGATATATGCAGATCTCTGGAACCGCATCGTTTGACCTCTTACCTGTCTCTGTTATCAGCCTCATTCCATAAATATTTTAACCTGGGAACAAAAATTCCCGAGCACAGGATTGTTACTGACGATAAGGAGTTGAGCCGGGCAAGACTGTGCCTCGCTGATGCTGTAAGGATTATAACAGCAAACGGTCTTAATCTTCTCGGCATAACCGCCCCTGAGGAGATGTAAGGGGCTCGACAGGAAATGCTCACACACCCAGCTTGTCTTCCGGCGCAATTTTTTATTGCCGAGGCCCTAAAGGTGGCAAATATATGCCTGCAAAAAAAAAGACCAAGACCCGAAAAAAGAGCAAAAGTTATCAGATAGAGCTTTCCATTGCCTCAATCTTCTTTTGGAGTCTCGGACTTTTTTTGTTCCTTGGCTGGATATTTGTGCTTGGAATATTCGTGGGCAGGGGTTTTCTGTCTCAAACGGGGTCTTCCCTGCAAACAGAGTCCTCGTTCGAAAGTGCAGAAAATACTGCTGGGGACAATAAACTATCAGACCTGGATGTCTTTACAAATTTCAATAAAGACCCAAAATTTAAATTTTATGATGAACTTTCTCAAAAAAAAGAAGCAGCAGCAAAAAAAAATCACCAGCTATCCAAAAAAAAGGTGAAACAGGCAGAGAAGAAAAAAACTAAACCCTCTGTTAATAAAAATAAACAGGCCAGAGTCTCAAAACCGAAAACAGTATCTAATAGCAGGAAACCTCTAAAAAAAGGTGGCGCCTACACGGTGCAGATAGCCTCTCTTGAAACAAAGATCATGGCTTCAAAGTTGGTTAACCGGTTATTAAAGCGAGGCTATCCCACTTATTATTTTAAGGTAAATCTCAAGGGAAAGACATTTTACAGGGTAAGATGTGGCAACTTCGACAACCGAAAGCAGGCGCTTGCTCTAAAAAGAAAGTTGACAAAAGAGGAGAAAATATCAGGGTTTGTCGCCAGGAATAATTAGCAAAAAAATGACTTCAATCAATATCAGAAAAGCAGTTATCAGTGACATACAATCTATTTACAAAATTATAATACATTATTCCAGGCATGACCTTATGCTGGCAAGACCCTTGAGTGAACTCTATAATCACATGAGGGAGTATTTTGTCCTTGAAAAGAAGGATCTGCTGGATACTGAGACTGCCCGTTCTGATTTTGACGGTAAAATCCGGCAACAAGGCATGGATAAGCGGGGAAAAAAGGAGGGAGAAATACGTGGAGTATGCGGACTTGGCATATACTGGGAAGACCTTGCCGAGATCAAATCACTTGCCGTTTGCGAAGACCAGCAAGGCGCAGGCTGGGGCGGCAGCTTAGTTAAAGCATGTTTAACCGAAGCAAGACAACTTGGGATTCAAAAGATTTTTACGCTTACTTCCGCCCCCGATTTTTTTATTAAATCAGGCTTTAAAGTGGTAGATAAATCAGTCCTTCCTCAGAAGATCTGGGCCGATTGTGTAAAATGTCCCAAGTTCCCTGATAACTGTGATGAGACAGCATTAACGATAGATTTATAGAAATTACAGGAGGCTGTCCGGGAATAGCAATTTTTTCAAAATCAAGGCTTGCTTAAAAAATTACCGCAGACATATAGTTGATATTTCGAGGATAATTTTTTGAACATAACGCAGAGTTTGGGAAAAAGGGCATTCTCGGGCAGCCTCCTGGTTCCTGGAGTTAAAAACCCGGATTACGTTCCATAAACCCTGTAATTCGGTGAGCGTTCACCGCCCTCTTTCCCACGCTCCTGCGTGGGAAAGAAGGCAAGAGGAACCTCTTCCTGTAAATACTGCCGGAACGAAAACCCTGAACCTTTTTAAGGAGCATAAAATGTTTGGCATTGGCATGCCTGAACTGATTATTATTCTGGTTATAGCCCTGATTGTCATCGGCCCCAGTAAACTCCCGGATCTTGCAAGGTCCCTGGGAAAGGGTATGGCGGAATTTAAAAAAGCGACCCAGGATATCAAAAAAAGCCTGGATGTGGAAGAAGACCTAAAAAGGGCAAAGGAAGACCTGATCGATTCCATAAGCGGTCTTGACAGGCCGGAAGGCCCTGAATCATCCGGAACTTATAAAGAAAAACAGCCGGAACATGATAATATAGACAAATCGGCAAAGGCCCCTGAAACGGAAGCCCTGAAATCTCGAAAAAAAGAGGGGGAATCAAAGGATCCTAATTTAACAGGTGAGAGAAATGAGGATGGATAGCTTAGAAAAACAGCCTCTTATGAATCACCTCGAAGAACTTCGCAAAAGGCTTGTATCCTGCACCATAGCTATTGGAATCGGTTTTGTTGTCACCTATTTTTTTTCGGACAGGCTTTTTCAATTATTGGTTGAACCCCTCAAAGCAGTTATGCCGGAGGGTGATCACCTCATTTTCACAAACCTGCCGGAGATGTTCTTCACATATCTCAAGGTATCTTTTATTGCCGGCATTATGGTTTCATCCCCTGTAATCTTCTACCAAATCTGGCTGTTTATTGCTCCCGGACTTTATCCGAGAGAACAAAAATTATTAATCCCCTTTGTTATCTCATCCACATTTCTTTTTATTGGAGGAGCCCTTTTTGGTTATTTTATTGTTTTTCCTTTCGGCTTTAAATTTTTTATAGGGTTTTCAAACGAATATGTAAAGGCCCTTCCATCGGTAAAAGAATACTTTTCGTTTTCCCTGAAACTGCTTTTTGCATTTGGTGTCGTCTTTGAACTGCCGGTAATTATTTTCTTTCTGACAAAAATTGGTCTGATTACAACCGCCATGTTGAGACAGAAGCGTAAGTATGCAATATTATTAGCATTTGTGTTGAGCGCCATACTGACGCCTCCTGATGTCATAACCCAGTGTATGATGGCCGGCCCGCTCATCATATTATATGAAGTTGGGATTATAACCTCTTTATTTGCACGAAAAAAGAGAGAAGGAAAGGATGAAAGCGTTGAACCTGAATCTCCGTAACCGTTCACAGGTTCAAGGTTGCCTTTCACTTGTTTTTTTCCACCGACATTATGTTTAAGGATAAACCACGGTCAAAGGGCAGGCACAGAGGCCTGCCCCTGCTTCTGCCGGGTACGGTTTTTAAATTGGAAACAAAGTATGAAGCCTGAATTTCCAATTCCTGTTTTCTAATGAAAAAGGCGCATTTCATTGCCATGAATGGTCAATAACAAGGGTTTTTTTGTTACCTCTCCATTTGAATCAAATGCTATCTTTCCTGTTACGCCTTCAAAACCCCGGCAATTAAGAAGCGCTTTTTTAAAGGACTTTCTCGTCTTTATATTCTTATCTTTCATTACCTTGATTAACAGCCTTATCGTATCATACCCGTTAGCAGCAAGAATCTCCGGGGTAGTCTCAAAATTGGTCTTGTAATCCCTGACAAAGGCTTGAACTCCGGGATTACCCGATTTCTCAAAAAAGCCTGATGTAAAAATTGCTCCCTGTACATAATCCCTTGCCGTATCTATAAGTTCAGGTGATTGCCACATACTCGTGCCAATCAAAAGGACATTTGTTACATCATGGTAAGCGAGTTGAGGGGCAATCATTGCGACTCTCTGGTAATTATCAGGTATAAAAACAGCATCAAAATCTATGATAGGCCCTGATTCCTCCTCTTTCTTCTCATTGTCCTCATTTTTTTCATTTTCTTCGTTTTCTTCATTTTCCTTGAGATGCAATGCTTTGAGCTTTTCTTTGATAGATTTGGGTCTCGGGTAATAAAGACCTGTCATTTTTTTTATCTGTTCAGAAAAATCGGTAATATCCGGATCATAGGACTCCACTGCCGAAACCACGCAGTCCTTTTTCTCTATTCCATCCCAGAAAAGATTCATAAAAAAATTGCCGTAGGAATTGTCAGGATAAAGGATTGCAAACCGTGTAAGCCCCATTTTACCTGTCACTTCATCAATAGTTGTATCTACCTCATGCGCCGGAGTCAAAAAATTGCGAAAGACCATGTCTCCCTCATTCACTATCCCTGCTTTTTGGGAAAGGGCGATCATCGGAACACCGAGTTCTTTTGCTTTCTTTGCGCAGGCAAGGGCTGTTTTGCTTAAGATCGGACCGATTACAGCTATTACTTTTTCATTCTTTACCAGGTCTTCGAGTTCTGTTTGCGCGCTTCCCGGTTCACCCTCCGTATCTCTGATGACAAGCTCAATATCGGAAAAAGGTCCGGTTTTATCAAAGACCGCAATTCCAAGTTGAATTCCGTTTAAGACCTTTTCACCATAAATTGAAAAAATACCACTTAGAGGCAATAGACATCCAACAGCATTTTTGTTGACCGACATCTCGCTGTCTATCATCTCCAAAAGTTTCCTTGCTTTAAAAACCCAGGATTGATCAGTCGTTGAAAGAAGGAGGGCCGTGACCACCCTTTTTGCTTTTTCCGGTTCATCCTGCTCAAATAAAATGAGCGCAGCCCTGTAATATATCTCCTGTAAATACCTGGTCCCGGCGGCAAATTCCTCTGATTGCTCAAGCTCGTTGAACTCCATATCCTTAATCAATTCAACAAGTTTTTCATCGATCTCCCCCTGCTTCATTATATTATGGCGCAATTCCTCTTCTGCCTTAAACCACCATTTAAAGGCCTGGAAATTATCACCAATAGCCCTGCAATTATCCCCTAACAGCAAACAGGTATCTCCAACTAAGGGATGACCCGGGTATTTTTCAAGCCATTTCAGTGCTTCATCCATTGAAAGCCTGTATTCGTGCTTAAGCAAAAAACACTTTGCGATGAGGTATTCAACGGTGGGTAATTCAGGATAGCGGGGATATTTTACAACGACCTTTTTTAAAAATATAAGGGCCTTTTCATAGTCCCCTGTTTGTAAATATATCTCTCCTGTCCTGTGAGCAGCCTGTGCAGCATTAATTCCTGCCGGGGCCTGTTCAAGATAGTCTTTATAAGCGGAAAGTGCCTTGTTCAACTCGGCTTTTTTCCTGTATTCCTCGGCTACAGCAAAACGCCGCGATAATGCCCTGCTTTCAACCTCCTTTTTAACGGGAAGGAGGGTATGGCAACTTATCAAAAAAAAGGCTATCCCCGCCATCAGGGCGGGGATAGCCTTTTTCCAGTTAGAAGGAGTTTTAATCACTTTTTGATTTCCTCAAAATCGGCATCTACTACATCTTCGTCTTTTGACGGCCCTGGCTCTGCATCAGGGCCGGCGCCTTCGGCGCCGGTGGGACCGCCTGTACCGCCCTGCTGTTGAGCGGCCTGGGCATATAATACTTCCGCCAATTTGTGTGAGGCCTGAGTAAGCTCTTCAGTCAACTTCTTTATTTCGTCGGTATTATCCAGTTCCATAGCCTTTTTCAGATTTTCAACAGCAAGATTAATGCTCGACTTTGTAGAATCATCAAGCTTGTCTCCCGCTTCTTTAACAGACTTTTCAGTAGAATAGATCAAGGAATCAGCCATATTGCGGGCATCTATTAATTCCCGCTTTTTTTTGTCCTCATCCGCATGAATTTCAGCATCTTTTACAAGTTTATCAATTTCTTCTTCACTCAGACCGCTCGAAGCAGTGATCTTGATCGACTGTTCCTTTCCTGTTCCCATGTCCTTGGCAGAGACATTCACTATGCCGTTTGCATCTATATCAAAAGTTACTTCTATCTGTGGAACACCCCTGGGCGCCGGCGGAATACCCATGAGCTGGAATCTTCCAAGAGTTTTATTATTTGCCGCCATCTCACGTTCACCCTGAAGCACATGTATCTCAACCGCCGGCTGGTTATCCGCTGCAGTAGAAAAAATCTGACTCTTTTTTGTGGGGATTGTGGTGTTCTTTTCAATCAGCTTTGTAAAAACACCGCCAAGAGTTTCAATACCAAGGGACAGAGGCGTCACATCAAGCAACAGGACATCCTTGACTTCGCCCTTTAATACCCCTCCCTGAATGGCAGCACCGATAGCGACAACTTCATCGGGATTTACGCCTTTATTCGGTTCTTTTCCAAAGATCTCTTTCACCTTTAGCTGTACCTTGGGCATCCTTGTCATGCCACCCACGAGAATAACTTCATCAATATCGGAAGGGCTATACCCGGCATCTTTAAGCACTGTCTTACATGGAGTCACTATTTTTTGAATAAGATCGTCAACAAGGGCTTCAAGTTTGGCCCGGCTCAATTTCAGGTTCAGGTGTTTCGGACCACTTGCATCGGCCGTAATAAAAGGAAGATTGACATCGGTCTCCATGGAGCCCGACAATTCAATTTTGGCCTTTTCCGCTCCTTCTTTGAGCCTCTGAAGGGCCATTTTATCATTTCTAAGATCAATACCCTGATCCTTTTTGAATTCATCTGCAAGGTACTCGATAATCCTCAAATCAAAATCTTCGCCGCCCAGGTGAGTGTCGCCATTAGTAGATTTGACCTCAAACACCCCATCACCTATGTCCATGATCGATATATCAAAAGTCCCACCACCTAAATCAAAGACAGCGATCTTTTTATCCCCTTTTTTATCCACCCCGAATGCAAGAGAAGCGGCAGTTGGTTCATTTATTATTCTCTCGACGTTCAGACCTGCGATGCGACCGGCATCTTTGGTAGCCTGTCTCTGACTGTCATTAAAATATGCCGGGACAGTGATTACCGCCTCTGTGACCTTCTCTCCAAGATAATCTTCCGCTGTCTGTTTCATCTTTTGGAGTATCATTGAAGAAATTTCAGCGGGACTGTAATGTTTCCCCTTGATATCGACAGTAACATCACCGTTGGATGCCTGCTCTATTTTATAAGGGAGTACCTTTATATCATTTTGAACTTCAACCGAACCATACTTTCGGCCAATAAGTCTCTTGACTGCAAACACCGTATTTTCAGGATTGGTTACAGCCTGCCTCTTTGCAGTCTGGCCCACCAACCTATCACCGCTATCGGTAAAGGCAACCATGGAAGGAGTTGTTCTGGAACCTTCTGCATTTGCTATAACAACAGCATCCCCTCCCTCCATTACCGCGACACATGAATTAGTTGTCCCGAGATCAATGCCTATCAGTTTTCCCATATTCCTGCCTCCTTAAATCACCATCTTGTATTATTATGCGAAATTCCTGCCTGGTTTAAAAGAAAAATCGCTCTCTTTGCAATCTCCGCGCATCTATAGTAAATTTTAAAAGTTCAATATTCTTCATTTATCACCTGGTTCCCATGCTCCAGCGTAGGAGACTGTCCGAAAATGCCTTTTTTTCCAAATTCTGCGTTACACGAAAAAAATTATCCTCGAAATATCAACTATATGTCTGCAATAATTTTTTGAGCAAGCCCTGATTTTGAAAAAAGTTGCTATTCCCGGGCATCCTCCGCGGAAACCCGTATGATATGCATTCCCACGCTGGAGCCGTGGGAACGAGAAAGAGAGTTCAAATATAAAAAGTTCAAATCATAACCGTTCATCAGGAGTACGAACTTAGGATTCGCGCAACAATAACTTTACGGAATTGGCGCTCAGTTTCAGGATAGGTTCGGTAGATTTTGAAAAGCAAAAAGCGCAGTAATAGTGGGCTATTCAAGGTCTTTGCTCTTTAGAATCTACCGAAAATGACCTGAAGATGCAATGCCAAAATGTAAAGTTATTTTAGCGCAAGCCCTTAGGGAACCTCAAATTAATCCTTGCTTTTACTGACCGAGACCAATGAAGGCCTGATCAGTCTTTTATTAAGCAAGTAACCCTTTTGAATCTCCTGAATGATCGTGCCCGGTTTTTTTGTATTATCTTCCTCCTGAAAGACCGCTTCATGAATGTTAGGGTCAAATAACTCTCCTGATGCCTTGATCTCTTCCACACCCGATTTTTTCAGGGTATCCGAAAGACCTTTCAACGTAAGTTCGATACCCTCCTTGAGAGCAGCGAACGAATTTTCATCTTCAGAATAAATAACTGCCTTTTCCAGATTGTCCACTACAGTCAATAATTGCTTTATCAAGGTCTCGTTTGAATATTTTATAAAACTTTCTTTCTCCTTTTGAAACCTTTTCTTCATATTTTCAATATCCGCCTGGCAACGCATATAAAGATCAAAGTTCTTGTCGGCAGATTCACTGACTTCCTTAATCTTCTCAAGCAATTCCGTCTTTGACATCTCCTCTAAGGGGGGTTCTTTTTCATCCTCTTTTCCCGATTCGAGCTTATCCGGTTCAGTGGCCATTTCTTCCATAGAGCCATTTTTCTTATTATCTTCCACGCTTTCATTATTAGTCACATTTACCTTAACCACAATTAACTCCTAAAAATATGCAGTACTGTTCACGGTTTCCGATTTTTCACCACTTGTCCTGAACAGTTATAACTAACTGACGTGGTATAAAATTTAGTGATAAACCTTAAACGATACAGTAAGCATCAAAACAACTTTGTCAAGATTTGACTGACAAGGTCCCGGCAGCAAATTTTTCATACCTCTTCGACCTGCCTTAAATATGGATCGGGATTAGGGACGAGAACGAAAGAATTTCCCCAGGCAGGCCTGCCCTTTACCCATAAATATTTTATAGCTGTAAAAACAGCAAGTTACAAGGTTGACAGTCTGGATGCATAAAAAACGTACCTGAAGCTGTGATGCATAGTTGGGGAAGGGGCAGGCCCCTGTGCCTGCCCCTGTAACATGGGTTCATCCATAATATAATATTACTGAAAGAGAAAGGGAGAAATGCAACCATGAACAGTTATCATGAACGGTTATAATGATGAATTAGCGCTCTTTGAAGCTATTATTAGTTTCAAATCACGAATAAGGATAGGAGCATATTCCCTTGTAAGACGTCTGGTTTCCTCGTCATTCGGCCCTGTGGGCTTGATAAACAGGCCATCACTGCCTGCTTTAAACATGGCAACCGCATCGTTGATCAGAGATTTTCTGGTGTAAAAGACCGCAGGAACATCAGGATAATGCATCCTTGCCTGGCCTAGATTATAAAGACCGTACTTCCTGTTTTGACCGATCCGTGCACAGACTTCCTCAAACAGAGAACGCCAGCTATCTACAATAGCAAAGAGTCTTTTCAGATACTCGTTGAACCTGTCCCCTTCAAAATTATCCAGTCCCTTGAAGACATCCTCAAGAGCAATAAAGCCTGCGATTTTTTTTTCAAGTTCTTCTTTAGAAGTCAGGCAGGGCTCCCGGACATCATCATCCTTCCCCCACAGATCAAGGAGAAAAAGGGCAGGGGTTTTTGCACCCAGCTCAGCCCTTGCCTCTTCAAAAGTACAGGCCTGCATAAATTCGCAATCAGGGGCAAACGGGGCAATCTCATTTCTTACAAGATCATGTTCAAACTTTGAATCATCAATAAAAAATATTACAGGTTTCATCAGTTATTCTCCCTAATTAAACGGTCTTTTCGTTTACGCTCAAAGTCCACGCCCGGTCAACTTTACAAGTGCTTCGAGGTATTTTTCCCTTGTCTTTTCTATTATCTCGGGGGGCAATACAGGTGGAGGCGGTTTTTTCGGCCAGTTGATCTCGACAAGATAATCCCTCAAAAACTGCTTATCAAAACTTTTCTGTGGCCTACCAGGACTGTATTCATCCACAGGCCAGAATCTTGATGAATCGGGTGTAAGAACCTCATCTATCAGCATCAATCTGTGGTCCTTAAAACCAAACTCAAACTTGGTATCAGCGATAATGATCCCTTTTTCAGCCGCATTGTCTCTTCCAAGCTCATAGATCTTTATGCTCAATCGCCTTACCTCTTCTGCAACCTCCTTTCCAACAAGCTGCATGGCCCTGTCAAAAGAAATATTTTCATCGTGCATATCTTCTTCCGCTTTAGTGGAAGGCGTAAAAATGGGTTCAGGAAGCTTTTCCGATTCCCTGAGACCGGCTGGAAGCGGAATACCACAGACACTTCCCTTTGACTGGTATTCAAGCCAGCCTGAACCTGACAAATACCCTCTGACAATACATTCTATAGGCAAAGGTATTGTCTTTTTAACAAGCATACTCCTTCCCTTTAACTGATCTTTATACTTAAGGCATACTTCAGGGTATTCTTCAGGATCGCTGCTTATTAAATGGTTCTCAACAAGCAATCCCGTTTTCCGGAACCAGAAAAGGGAGATACCTGTTAATATCTTGCCTTTATCAGGAACCGGCTCTCCCATTATCACATCAAAAGCTGAAATACGGTCACTTGCCACAATCAAAAGTCGTTCATCAATCTCATATAGATCCCGAACCTTTCCTCTTTTTAAAAATTTAATATCGTCAAAATCGCTGTTTACTAAAATACCCGGATTCATAAATTACCTCATTATTTTTGAACCAATTCAGGGAACTAAAAAGGAAATAATCTCAGCATATCGCTCAGATTTTTTGTTCATCTTCAAAACGTGGCAACAGTTGCATAGCAGATACGGAGCTTGAAACCCGTATCTGCCAAACTCCTGTTACCGCAATGTAAAAGACGGCCAAAAGGGCAAGCAGGATGCGTAGATTATTTCGTCCTGTGCAGTCAGCTTTTTGACCTATTGATTGAATCCGGGCGCAATACAAAAAAAGGACATTTTTCAGATAAAGGATGCTTTTCGTTAGCATGCTGATTTAATGTCGAATGTCGAACGAGGAATTGCGAATTATGAAGTCTTGTCCTTTTTCTTTTTGATAACAACTCTGCCGTTTGAATAACACGTACGACAAACCCGATTATAAAAAAATGCCATTTTACACTGTTATCAATTATTTTTTGTATTGCACGCTGAAATTCTCTATATGTTACATCCTGTATATATCAATGCTAATCGCTAATCGCACAGCTCGAATTATTTTCTGTAAGTTCCCCTAAGGGACGAGGAGGAAATAACATCCCCTGGCAAGCTGTGATGCATAGTTGGGGAAGTTAATTTGTCCTCGTTCCTAATACCCTTTCTGTCGAACAAGCCCTGCGTGGTAATTATTGAGTTTTTTAAGATACGACCTGTAATATTTTAATATACTGTTTCTATAGCAGATCGTCTCAGAATAGGGAGGAATTCCTTTATATTGTTTTATCTTTCCCGGCCCGGCGTTATAGGAAGCAAGCGCCAGGCTTATATCACCTTTCTGTCTTTTCATCATCTCGGCCAGATATTTCAGACCAAACTTGATTGCTTTACCGGGATTCAGACGATCATCAGCCCCTTTTAACAAAAGCTCCTGTTTGTACCTGGCGTATAATTCCGCCCGTTTCTTTCCATATTCGCGGGACTTAATCATCATTTCCCGTGCATGGTCGGCCTGTTTAAGCATATTTTCCCCGGTTATCTTTAGAAGGATCGCCCTGGCCTTATTTTTAAACCTTCTTTCACGTACCAATACAGATCTGGCTTCGGCAAAATATGCAGGCATAAAGACATTATCCATTCCGAGGCTTCTCGCAGTTCCCGGCATTATCTGTGTCAGACCTGCGGCACCAACACTGGATACGGCATTAGGGTTGAACCTTGATTCCCTCCTCATCAGGGCCACAAAAAGGAGCGGGTTAACAGGGCAATCTGCCTTTTGATATTTCCTGGTTGCTGATTCCAGAAAAGATATATAACGGAAACCCGAGCTTCCGACCACATGTTCCCATGCAGAACCTGGATATTCCATGTTTCCGTTATACCTGTCAAGGTCAAAACGTTCTTTGTCTTTTGGAAACGCCTTTTTGTCAAACTCGTGGAACACTTGATTGACAAAACGTATATTTCGCGTATTAAGAGGCCCCTTCTTATCTTTTATATCCCGACATCGGTTATAAAAACAACCGAGTCCATCTCTGAGATTATAGGCCGATTTTATCAGGCACTCTTGCAATAATCTGATAAGAAGCCTGGAACATATATCCTCATTCAGTCTTTCATCAACAGATGGTGACAGCTTTGACCTGTAAACTATCAATTTTTCCCTGGCAAGTTCAATGCTTTCGTTATAAAGAGCTGCATTTTTTGCAATCATCCGGGCATAAGCCCCTTTAAAACTCTCTTTTTCCTGTGTGGTCATAAAATCAACGGCTTTCTTATAAAACCTGTCCGCTTTTTCAAACAGTTCTTTTGAATCAAGATAGTCCTGATTTACAACAACCTTCAGGCCAAAAGAGGAAGCAATTTCTGGGGAGATCCTGAGTATTCCCTCCTCACCTCGATATGACCCGTCTGAAAGGCTTTTTTCGAGATGCTTAAGGTTGTACTCAATAATACTTTTTTTAAAAATAGAAAGACTATCAGCGCTGGCAGGAAAGGTTAAGACTGATAAGGCAATAGCTGCAAAAACAGAGACGATGCATTTATAACATTGCTGAAACAGGAATTGATTCATATTGTTGCTCTTATTCGACATAATTTATTTTAACACCTGAACGAAAAACTCAGGTTTTAGGTCAGGCGCTATTTGAAGCAAATTAAAGCAATAACCTTGCCATATAATCAGCCTTATAAATTGACCATGATTGTATATGAACCTGTTTCATTTTAATAACTCAACCGTCCAAAGTTTTACCGTCATGTCGGACTCAATCCGGTATCCAGCTTCATTATGCTCTTGGAATTATTCTGGATTCCTGTTATCATCGAAATGATGTCGTAAATAAATTAACGCCGGGAACACAAAAGCACTAAGTGTTCGCTCAACAATAACTTTCGAGAGCTGGCGCTCGGTTTCAGGTTAGGTTCGGTAGATTATGAAGAGCAAAAAGCGCAGAAATAGTGGCCTATTTCAAGATTTTGCCGTTTAAAATCTGCCGAAATGACCTGAAGATGAGATGCCAAAATGTTAAGTTATTTTTGCGCAAGCCTAAATAAACTTTGCACTCTTAAATAAACTTTGCACTCTCAAGTTAGTAATAATTTTATCAGAAGGAGAAAAAAAATTAAAGCATTCTTTTCCCTGTTTTAGAATTTTAGAAAACATTTACCTTAAATGCATAATTTATGTTCTAACAAAATAAGGGACAAGGACGAAATAACATCCCCAGGTAGGCGCACGGATATAGATCAGGTTTGTTCGATCTAAAAGTACAAAAGTTGCAGGAATAGTGAGCTATTTCAAGTTATTTGTACTTTTAGATCGGCAAAGATGACCTGAAGCTGTAATGCATGGTTGGGGAAGTTAATTTGTCCTCGTTCCTAAAGTAAGGCCGCCAAAACAATGCGTAGAAAGACAAGAAGATATATATTTGAAATAAAGGCATCCTTACAATAAGTTCAAAAAATAGTTTACAATTTGAATGTTTCCCGTTCCCACGCTCCAGCGTGGGAATGCATACCATACGGGTTTCTACGCTGGAGAATGGGAATCAGACGAAAAGTAAAACAAGAATATAAAAAGGGTGATTCACAATTCCAAATGTGAACATATTTCCTCTCAAACGGTGTTTCAATCCACGCCCCCGCACGGGGGGCGACTGCTTCAGTATGCGCAGGAGGTTTTGTCCAGGAAGTTTCAATCCACGCCCCCGCACGGGGGGCGACACAGTTGCTGTTAAAATGCCGTCCACAATCGTAGTTTCAATCCACGCCCCCGCACGGGGGGCGACAAAATGGCAAGGGATCGTTGCTAAAAAAAGATTGGTTTCAATCCACGCCCCCGCACGGGGGGCGACTCCTCATGTGCCATTATTATTAGATGCGTGTGTTGTTTCAATCCACGCCCCCGCACGGGGGGCGACC
>JAGGXA010000226.1 GCA_021163285.1 Deltaproteobacteria bacterium
CGGTATGACATTGCAGGATATATTTGATGATTGGGAAATGGAGACATCAGACAACTTTGACTTGAGTTTCAGATACAACCATAAATATTTTTCCATAACTCCTGTCTTTTTCTACAGCAAACATAATGACTTAATGGCCAGCATTGATGATCCGGGAATAATTAATCCCAAAACAAGCAAGCCGGTTGCATATTATCAAAATGTCGGCGATGCCACCTCATACGGATTTGAATTGGAGCTGAATTTTTATCCATCAAAAAACTTGATTGTTTATTTTAATCCCAGTTACACTGATATGAGTTTTGACGATGACTTCAAGAGAGGTGATAAGACTCTAAAAATTAAAGACAACCAGATTCCCGATACGCCGGAGTGGATTGTTAAGTCAGGCTTGATCTACACGATTAACAATTTTGAGATCAGCCCGACAGTCAAATGGATTGACAGCAGATACGGCGATGCCTTGAACAAAGAAAAAATTGATGATTACGCGGTTGTTGACTTAAATTTAAGCTATACAATAGATGATTTTTGGGGGTTGAGAGAAGCAAAAGTCGGTCTTGAACTTAGTAATTTATTTAATGAAAGATACGTTGGCGCAATTGAAGCGAGTGATACCGGAACAGGTGCAGACTACTTTGCCGGCTCGCCTTTTACGGCGATATTTACTGTAAGCGGAAAGTTTTAATCAGGCATTAAAGATAGGAAGAGCTCAGACTAACCTATATTTGTGACATTGTATATGGCGGTTTGGAGTTTATTTTTTTAAACATTTAAATGAAGGAGTAAAGCAAATGAAACGTAGAATGAAAGGGAAAAAACTGTCAGGATTTGTTATTGCGGTTATAGTTCTATTGTTGGCTGTTTCACAATCATCTGCGCACAACCTGTGGCTGGGTCTTGATCATTATGATCAAAAGGTCGGAGATACTGCAAAAGTCTTTTTATATCTTGCCCATTCACTTCCTTTTGCCGACCTGGGAAGACCGGAAAGGATGAAAGATTTTTTCTGTCTTGCGCCGTCCGGGAAAAAGATGGATTTTGAATTAAAAAAATACGATCCCGAATCTTTTTTTAATGAGGTGGGCGTTGGTTTGAACATGCGAAAAGGGGGAACCTATCTTGCCGTTGCAGCCATGGAGCCTGTATTTGTCAGCGTAACTCCTGAAGGGAGGAAAAGAAAAAGTAAAAAAGAACTTCCCGATGCCATATCCTGCCGGCACGTGGAATTTTTTGCCAAAGCGATCTTTTATGCCGGAAAGCCGGGCGGTTCCTCCTATAAAACAGTTTTAGGACATACAATTGAAATGATTCCACAAAAAGATCCCTGCCTGCTTAAATCGGGCGATTATCTTCCGCTAAAAGTACTCTTTAAGGGAAAATCCCTGGCAGGAGAGTTTGTTTATGCGACGTATGTCGGTTTTTCAACAAGGGAGGAATACCCGTTCACTGCCAGAACAGACACGGATGGAATAGTGAACATCCGCATCACACAGCCGGGTATCTGGTGGGTCAAGATTCCGTTGAAAAAAGTGCGCAAGGACAAATCGGAGTGTGATGTTGATCAATATGCCGCCATATTGACCTTTGAGGTAAAATAGAGGTTAAGGAACGAGGACAAACTGACCTGAATCTGTGCGCCTGCTTGGGGAAGCTGTTTCGTCCTTGTCCCTAAGCGTTTACCGGTTTAATGGTTCAGGGTTCAAGGTTCCATTCTTGACCCTGAACTGCATTTAGGATGCATATTTATGAGAAGAGGGTCATTTTACCGATGTCTTTCTTCACTCAACGTGTGCTGAAATATAACTGATTATCTTCGCCGGCGTGGCAAGCTGACCATAATCCGATTCAGGGATATCCACTCCGAGTTTATCATTAAGCCCTATGATGAAATTCAGGAAATCAAAGGAATCGATATCAAGTGTCTTCTGGATGTTGTCATCCGGGGATAATTCATCGAAATCCGCCTCAGGCGCGATCTGGCCGAGGACATCAACAATAGTCTTTCTGATCTGTTCTTCGTTCATAGCTTTTCCCAATCCTGTAAATGTTTATTTATGGCGTCAAGGAATCTGGCACCGGTATGCCCGTCGGTTGCCCTGTGATCCCCTGCAAGAGTTGCAGTTAATACCGGTCGGATCCCGATCATACCGTTTTCCACCCAGGGTTGTTCGGTTATCCTGCCGAAACCTGTCAGCGCAACCTGGGGAGGATAGATGACGCCATAGACTGTTTCCACGCCTATGTCACCAAGATTTGTGATAGTGATAGTGGAATCGGTCATCTCCGAACTGCGAAGGCGGCCTGCCCTTGTACGAATTATGAGATCACGTAATGCCTCCATCAGTTCGTCCAGGCTCTTGAGATCGGCATGGTGAATGGCAGGCGTAACAAGGCCTCCCTGCCTGAGAGAGATTGCAAATCCTATATGGATTGCTTCCTGGGGCCGGTGAACGCCGTCTATCCAGTACCCGTTTAATGCGGGCACATCCCCCAGGGCCAGCGCAACGGCCTTAATCAAAAGCACTGCAGGCAGGATACGTTCTTTGACTGAACGTTTCCTGTTTTCCGCTTCAAGTCCTTTTAGGGCCCGGCTCATATCAATGCGTGTTTCAAGATAATAATGAGGGATTTCCCGGTTTGAACGGGCCATGGCTGCCGCGATTGCCTTTCTTATGCCCTCATGAAAGCCTGCCGCCCGCTCTTTCTTTTCAGGCGGCTGTTCCGGAACATGCTTTTCCGGCTTTTTTGCCTGGGCCGCTGCCCGTTCAACATCTGCACGGTTGATTGCCCCATCCGGCCCTGTTCCATCCACCTTGCTCAGGTCGATTGCAAGTTCAGCAGCAAACCTGCGTGCAAGAGGCGAGATCCTGATCCGTTTTTCCCTCTTAATGGCAGGTTGCGGCTTTGGTTTTTCAGGCGCGGCTTTTTTCTCTTCAGTTGAAGGTGTTGTCTTTTTTGCTTCGGCAGTCTCAGGTCTTTCTTCCTCCCCCTCGGCACGGATAATAGCCAGCGCCGTTCCGACAGGCACCTTTTCTCCCGGCTGAACCAGGATTTGCTCTACCACACCATCCTCAAAGACTTCGATCTCTATGATCCCTTTTTGTGTCTCCACCTCGGCGATGATATCGCCACGCTTGACGTGATCACCGGTTTTTACCTTCCACTCAACCAGTATTCCCTCTTCCATGTCAGCGCCCAGACTGGGCATTCGAAATTCAGCCATTTGATTTCACCATCCTTTTGACAATTGAGATAATATCTTCTGTTTGCGGCAGGGCCGCCTGTTCGAGATGTCCGGCATATGGCATTGGCACTTCAACGCCGCATAGACGTTCGGTCGGGGCATCAAGATCGTAAAAGGAGCGCTCCATTATACGAGCGCTGATCTCTGCCGAGATTCCTCCGCTGCGCCAGCCTTCATCTACGATCAAGACCCGGTGGGTTTTTGCAACCGATGCGAGGAAGGTCTCATCATCCAGGGGGCGAAGGGTCCTTAAATCGATAACCTCGGTCTCAATATCATCCTCCGATAACTTCTCTGCTGCATCCAGGGCCTTAAAGAGCCCGACGCCATAGGTGATGACGGTTATGTCCGTGCCGGGCCTCCTGACAATCGCATGATCGATGTCCACCGGAACCGGATTTGCAGGGAGATGACCCTTCATATTGTACAGTGTGTTGTTTTCAAAAATAAGCACCGGATCCGGGTCCATAAGAGCTGTCCAAAGCATTCCCCGGGCATCTTCAATCGTGGCCGGGGTCAGTACCTTGATTCCGGGGATATGGGCGTACCAGCCTTCGAGACTGTGTGAGTGCTGGGCAGCGAGTTGCTTGCCTCCGCCGGTTGCCATTCGGATGACGACCGGCACGTTAAAGAGACCACCGGACATATGCAGGTATTTGGCAGCATTATTAACGATCTGGTCTAATGCAAGGAGACTGAAGTTTACCGTCATGATCTCCACTACAGGCAGCATGCCCCCTAAGGCTGCGCCGATACCGGCTCCAACGAAGGCTGATTCCGAAAGAGGGGTATCCCGGATCCGTTCCTGACCGAACTCGTCAAGCATATCCTTGCTCACGGCAAAGCAGCCCCCGTAGCGACCCACATCCTCCCCCATAAGAAACACCCGCTCGTCTTTCTGCATTGCCTCTCTGATTGCCTCCCGGACCGCCTCCCGGTAAGTGATTTCTCTATCCTGTGTATTCATGACTTTCCTCCTTCAGAGTAGACAAAGCGTGTCAGGTCTTCCACCGGTTCAGGTCTGCCTGCATCGGCAAAGGCTACTGCCTCTTCTATTTCCGAGGCAATTTTCTGCTCGATATCATCAAGGTCCTTGTCATTCAGCAGGTCGTTTTCTTTAAGATACCGGGTGAAACGAACTATTGGGCCATGTTTCTTCCATTCCTCTACCTCGGTCTTTTTGCGATATAGTTCCGGGTCAAACATGGAATGTGCCCGAAAGCGATAGGTCCGGCATTCAAGAAAATATGGTCCATTGCCGGCGCGTACGGCCGTTAAAGCTTTTTGGGCGGCCTTTTCGACCGCGAGCACATCCATCCCGTCAACAGGATCAGAGATAATATTATAACTTTCCGCTTTTTTTGAAATATCCGTAACAGACTCTGAGAGTGTGAGCGCTGTTCCCATCGCATAAAGGTTGTTCTCACACACGAATATGACAGGCAGTTTCCATAGAGCTGCAAGGTTCATTGATTCATGGAACTCACCCTCGGCTACGGCGCCCTCACCAAAGAAACAGCAGGTCACCCCTTTCTCTTTTTTCATCTTGCTGGCAAGAGCCATGCCCACTGCAACAGGCAGGCCTCCTCCTACTATTGCATTGCCGCCATAGAAGTGGGTCTTGTCATCAAACAGGTGCATCGATCCTCCCCGGCCGCGGCTGCATCCTTCCACTTTTCCAAACATCTCCGCCATGATCGCACCGGCAGGGATACCCCGAATAAGGGCATGTCCATGTTCGCGGTAGGTGGCAACCACACTGTCCTCAGGTTTTAAGGCATCTATCACGCCGACGGCAACTGCCTCTTCGCCAACGTACAGGTGCATAAATCCACGTATTTTCGATGCGCTGTAAAGTTCCGCACACCTCTCTTCAAAACGACGGATACGGAGCATCTCGTAGAGCAGGTGAAACGCATGCCCTCTTTCAATATCTGTCCGTTCCCCTTTTTTTGTTGATTCCATGTTCATTTGTTTGCCTCCAGTGTTGAGGTATCTCCCTCGGAGGCTGTCCGGGAATGCCCTTTTTCCCAAAATCTACGTTATACTAAAAAAATTATCTTCGAAGGTAAGCGAGCTTGCGAGACTCCGATATCAACTATATGTCTGCGGTAATTTTTTGAGCAAGCCCTGGTTTTGAAAAAGATTGCTATTCCCGGACAGCCTTCTCGGGCGGCCCTGACTCGCGGGCCTTGAGCAGACGCCGCATGATCTTGCCCGAATTGTTCTTGGGCAGGTCTTTCATAAACTCGATCTCTTTGGGCGCAACTGCTGATCCTAATTTTTTACGCGCAAAACCGATAAGCTCGAGACGCAGTTTGTCATCCGGTATAATGCCCGGCTTAAGAGAGACAAAGGCCTTGACGAGTTCGCCTATTAATGGATTGGGTTTGCCGATAACGCCTGCTTCCGCAACCGCAGGATGTTCTGTCAGGGCGCTTTCCACCTCAAAAGGGCCTACCATGTGACCGGATGTCTTTATGATATCATCGGCTCGTCCGATAAACCAGAAATAACCATCCTTGTCGCAGCTTGCAAGGTCTCCAGTGATATACCAGCCGTCAACAAAGCTCTTTTTGTAGCGTTCTTCTTCATGCAGATATCCACGAAACATGGAAGGCCAGCCGGGTCTTAGCGCCAGCTCGCCCTGAATATCAGGCTCTTCCATGACCTCTACGGTTTCATTGCCTGCCCGATGGATTATGGCTGCTTCTATGCCGGGCAGGGGCCGCCCCATTGATCCCGGCCTGATCTCCATGGACATGTAGTTGGAGATCATGATACCGCCGGTTTCGGTCTGCCACCAGTTGTCATGGATTGGCAGACCGAGTGTCTTTTCTCCCCAAACGACCGCATCCGGGTTGAGCGGTTCTCCGACGCTATGGATGATGCGCAGGTTCTTCAGGTTGTATTGTTTTAACGGTTTGATATCAAGACGCATCAACCTGCGGATTGCAGATGGAGCAGTATACCAGACGTTCACCTTCTGTTTTTCGAGGATGCGGTACCAGCGTTCAGCATCAAAATCGGCTTCATCGACTATATTTGTCACACCATGTACAAGTGGCGCAAATATGCCGTAGGATGTGCCTGTCACCCATCCGGGGTCAGCCGTGCACCAGAAGATATCTCCGGGATGGAGATCAAGCACATACTTTCCGGTCATATAATGTGTAAGAAGGGCGTTATGGACATGGATCGCGCCCTTTGGCATCCCGGTAGTACCGCTTGTAAAGTGCAAAAGGGCCATGTCTTCAGGGTCGGTAGGCGGGATATGAAAATCCGTGCTCATTTCAGCGAGATGCCTTGACAAAGAGCAGACGCCATCGTCTTCATCCTCCTTTGTATCTGTAAGGAATATGTATTCAAGTTTTGGAAGACGTTTACGCAGGCCGGCTATTTTCTGCTTGTAAAGCTTTTTCCGGGTTATAAGGACACGGGCATCACCTCTTTCAAGACGCTGGTAAACAGGTTCGGGTCCAAAAGCGGAAAAGAGGGGACAAAATACGCTGATATTTTTAAGGGCGCCGATCGCGGCGATATAAAGCTCCGGGATACGCCCCGCCATGACAAATACCCGCTCGCCTTTTCGCACGCCTGACCGACAAAGCAGATTGGCAAACTGGTTGCTTCCGGCCTTGAGTTCCTTGAAACTAAGGTCGAGAACATTGCCCTCCTTGCCAAGCCACCTGATGGCCGTCCGGTCACACAACGGGCCGTTTGCATGACGGTCTACCGCCTCATGCGCAATGTTCAAGCCTTTTCCGTCCGGCAGACCTTCAAACTCAGCCCGGATTGCCTCCCATGAAAAACTTTCATAAGTTTTGTTGTAATCCGGCATATTAGGCTGGATAATCCAGGTATTCGGAGATTTTTTGACAGGTGTGAAGTCCATTTTATCATTCTCCCTGAATAGACTCTTATTGTATTACCAAGTGTTTGATGTGGAAGAAAGCAGAACACCAACGATGTCATTCCCGCGAACGCGGGAATCCGGTATTTCCGGCTATTTAGGTATTCCCGGACAGTCTCCTAGATATTATGAAGCTGTCCGGGGATGCCTTTTTCCCCAAACTTTTTATTATACTCAAAAAATTATCGTAACCGTTCACGGAACATCGAAATCAGGATTAAGGGCGAATACAATCTGAAACCCTGAACCATTGAAGCAGTGAACAGCTGCAGATCATTATATTACCTTGAGTAATCAAATACAATGATGAATTATGGGTTATAGATAGTCACATATTAAATTTCAAAAAGGTTAGGAGCGAGGACAAATTAACTTCCCCGGCTACGCGTCACAGCTTCAGGCCATCTTTGCCCAATCTAAAAGTGCAAAACCTTGAAATAGCTCACTATTTCTGCAACTTTTGTGCTTTTAGATCGAACAAACCCGACCTGAATCTGTGCGCCTGCTTGGGGAAGTTATTTCGTTCTCGTCCCTTGTCCAAAAGTTATGGGTATGTCTGCTTTTTGTTCAAATTTTCGGCATCCTTCATTTTTACTTTACACTTGGCAGAAAAGTGGCAGCGACATCCTGCCGCTGATTTAAGAAGCTATAAGCCTCTTCTGCAATTTACAATTTTTAGTTCCAATAAAAGTGTCAACTACTTTTACCTCAAAATGAAGGATGTCAAATATTTTTGAAATTATTTGTTCCGCGCAGTTAGTTTTTAGCCATTAGCGGTCAGCTTTTTGACCTATTGATTAAATTCGGGTGCAATACAAAAAAAGGACATTTTTCAGATAAAGGATGCTTTTTGTTTAACATTCTGATTTAATGTCGAATGTCGGTCCTTTTTCTTTTGGCAATAACTCTGCCGTTCGAATAACACGTACGACAAACCCGATTAGGAACGTACAATAAATAACTTGAACAAATTAATGTTTTTTTTGCCGTCTTCCTTATTATTCGTCGATCACATAACCCGTTACGCTCCCTCCCCGCGCTTTGAATACAATAAAAAATCCTGTCAATTTCTGTTCAACTTATTTATCTCCAGTTCCTTAGCTGTTCCTCAGGATCAAATTTGTCCTGTTCCTTCGATATGCATAATTCCCTGTTCGATATTCAACATTCAAAAAATGCCATTTTACCCTGTTATCAA
>JAGGXA010000129.1 GCA_021163285.1 Deltaproteobacteria bacterium
AAGCGGTTGCAATAGCAGATGCGATTTTAGAGGATATATCAAAGTTAGCGGGTACCCCAAAAATGCTGGTTTTTAAAGCTCTGGAAGAACGAAGAAAAGTATGGGATAAAAGGGGAATTCTAATTGATGGTGGATGCTCTGAGATAATGGAGGCGATGAACAGAATTGCCATGGGCATGGATCATGATGTGGAAAACCTGCTTTTGGGTGCCTGTCGGCTTGGCCTTGTTGATGCTTATTGCGGAATGTATCCGGCAACGGTGGTTCAGGATATTCTTCTTGGTATTCCCAAGATTGTTCAGATAAAAACAAACCTTACCGTCATAAAACCAGACCAGATTAATGTTGCAGTACATGGGCACATCCCATTTTTAGCAGATGCCGTGATAGGAGCTGCTGAGGAATACAATTCAGGTGTCAATAATGAGCCAAAGATTAATGTCATTGGTCTCTGTTGCACTGGCATGGAAGTTCTGATGCGAAAAGGCGTTAACTTTGCCGGGGATATCTTACAGCAGGAGCTTGCCATAGCCACCGGTGCACTTGAGCTTATAGTTGTAGATATTCAATGCACCCAGCCTGCTATTGTGGAGGCAGCAAAAAAAGTACATACAAAAATTGTTACCACAGATCCAATGTCAAAGATAGAGGGGACAACATATATTGAATTCGAAGCTGATAGAGCTGAGGAGATCGGCAGAAAATTGATAAAAATAGCGGTTGATAATTACACCAACAGAGACCACAGCAAAGTCTTTGTTCCAAAATATGAGCCGCATGACATGATAGCTGGTTTTTCAACGGAACAGCTTGTAGCAGTTCTGGACAAGGTAAAGCCAGGAGATCCGGTTGGGGCATTAGTGGATAATATCAAGAATGGAAATATTCGTGGAATTGCTGCCGTAATTGGCTGTGTCACTCCAAGGGATGATTATGGATACAGGACAGTTCAACTGATTCGGGAACTTGTCAAGAACGATGTTCTTGTTGTCCTTACCGGATGTGTTGCAACCATTGCTTCCTATTGGGACCTTCTGAAACCTGATCCTAACTATCCGGGTGTCGGTAAAAATTTATCGAAAGTCATGGATGTGATAGCAAAGGCAAATGGTATTGAGGCAATTCCCCCATGTATTTTTATGGGTGCTTGCGTTGATAACTCCAGAATAGAAGAGGTTCTGAATGCAGTTGCAAATCATATCGGTGTACGCATAGATCAGCTTCCAATAGCCGGTTCCGCGCCTGAATATATCGCAGAAAAAGCAATCCCAATAGGATTTTGGACAGTATCTTTAGGAATTTTTACACATTTAGGAGACCAGCCAAATGTAGCGGCAAGTAAAAGAGTAGTTAATTGGCTAACCGATGATGTTGAGAAAATTTTTGGGGGGAAATTTTACGTTGAAGCTGATCCATATGAATCAGCCAAAACGATAATAGAAGTTATAGAGGGAAAACGTAATGCCTTAGGAATATGATTGACTAATACCACATAATAAATAAGGTTGGATTGTGTGAGGCACAAACCACAATCTGAACCGTTTGTTGGACAAGTCCGGTTTTATCCCCCCGGCTCTGCTATTATATAGAAAACAGCTTTTTCAGGATTTGTCTGGATCGGGAAAACGAAACAGGGTCGCATCTTAATTATTAACTGTATGTTACAAATAATTAATATTTAAGATGCGACCCTATACAACCTTATTTATTGTCCGTTCCAGGTGTTAGATCTTTGTAAAAGCTGTCAAAAAAAGAAATGTTAGCCCGGTAAGTTACGGGAGTATTCCCAAAAAGCTCCTAATGGTATATTAACCCGATTATTTTCTTTGTAGAAATAACATGTGTCATGCTGTAACCCATTGAAATTATGACTATCAACGTAAGGCGGGACAGTTGCTTTGGTGGATTTGTCGCTTACGCTCCTTAATCCACCCTGCAAAGTTACGTTGGTAAGCCGACGCAGGGTGGATTAAGCGAAGCGAATCCACCAAAAAGCGGGAAGTGTCCCGCATTAAATTGGTAGCCGAAATTATCAAAAGGGATGCCTCTCCTGAATCCGTTATAATCAGCAAATTTTTTATAGTATTTTTAAAAACAGGAGGCAATTTTTTATGATCAGGTATGTTGCGATTTTAAAAAAAAGTTTGCCGTGGAGCAAAAAGTTTTTTTTTATAGGGATAATAATATTATATATTTTTTTTAATCATATGCTGGCTTTTTCTCAGGAAAGCAGCGAAGAGAAAAGATGGCGGATAAAAGGTTTTATTAAAAATGCAAGCAGTTTTCAGATAAGTGAGGGAAATTCCACTCACTTGCAGAAATGTGTAAATATTTTCGAAGTAGAGCCTCAATTTCGTCTTAATCAATATATTGAGTTTCATGGAGTTTTCAGGGCCTATTACGATGCCGTATTTGATTTGGAAAAAAGCGGATGGACAGACGAGTTCCGGTTTAAGAATGAAATAAGAAGGCATAACGCAGATACCGTTTCCGACCCTATACGAGAATTCTATGCCGACATTACCTGGGAAAGGCTCTTCATGAGATTGGGAAAACAGCAGGTAGGCTGGGGTGAAGCTATCGGGGTAAAAATGTTGGATGTGATCAATCCTCAGGATATGAGAGAACTTAATCAATTAGACTTTGAGGATTCCCACATCCCTTTGTGGATGGCAAATTTTACATATTATCCTGCCATAATGGGGACCAGTTTCCAGTTACTTTGTATTCCTGATATCGAACCTAATTATTTACCGCCAGCCGGTTATCCCTTTGCCTCTCAATTTACTAACAAACTCCAAAAACTTGAGGATCAAGGTATAATCAACTTGGATAGCGCCCCAAATGCCGGGAAAAGCGTGCCTCAGAATATAAAGAATATGGAAATCGGGGTTAGATGGTATCAAAATCTGCCTAGTTTAGAATATAGCCTCAACTACTTTTATCATTGGAGTGATGTGCCGGGGATATATACTGCAGGACATTTTGATTCTTCTACAAATTATAGTTTAAAATATCATCGAATGCATACCTTAGGAGGTTCTTTTACTAAAACGTTTAATCGTTTTTTTGGTGTGGAAGGGGTGTCATTGGATGGAGAGGTGGCTGTCCATTTAAATGACAGGGTTTTTTATGTATGCCCCTTTTCTGATCCTGCTAACCCGCTAGGTATAAAGATGGCCAAAACCGATTCTTTTAACTATTATTTGGCATTGTATAAGTATGTATTTACTGACTACCTGGTAAAATTACAGTTCTTTCAATTTAACACTTTAGATTACAAAGATGAATATACTGTAGATAAGTCAGAAAATTTGCTTTCCCTTTTCCTTTCCACTGATTATTTACAGGAAAGGGTACAGCCTGACCTGTTATGGGTATATCAAGATGATGGAAATTCGTGGGTTCGGGGCCGATGCAAATTTAAGGTTACAAATAACTGGTTGTTTAATATAGGCTTTAACCTCTATTTTGATCATCCGTACGGCGATCAAGACAATCTGTTTCTGGAGGTAAAATATGAATTTTAGAGGATTATTACAAGAAAATTCCCGGGCATCACCGATGCAACAAATCGTTTTGGGTAAAAAACTAATAACTGCCAAATTAGAAAAGGAGGAAAAAATGAGTTTAAAATTAAAAGGAAAAATATTACTGGCGAGCTTAATTATCTTTTTATCTTATTATGTTTCTTTTTCTTTTGCCAGTCAGTGGGTGAATCCCAAAGACCGTTTTAAAGATCCCAACGAGGTTCGACTTCAACGGGGAGAGAAAAAGCTGACAGAAACAGAAAAGGAGAATATAAAAAAATACGGATTTACCGGGCTTGAAGTTATGACTTACTCTTTCTGTAACACGGAACCAGGATATCATGATTGGACATGCTGCACTAACTTTTATAACTATTTACCCGGACAAAAAGTGCTTAGGAAAACGTTCACGCAAAGAGAGATCTACTGCTATAAAAGTAAAGCAGCTTTGGTAAATCTGGTAGGGATTGATCCCGGAGATACAATGAGAAGGTGATTTAGCATCGTAATGTTTCCACCGGAGGTGGAACGAGATGGCAATTGCTGCTATACTTATTTAACTTCAAAAGAATTTCCCAACCCGGCTGATTTTTTTCACTATAGCAAAAAGACAAGAAGAGTAAGCCGGGTCCCGGCTCTTCAAAATGGAGATTCCATTCTTGGCACAGAGCTAAGTTGGTATGATTATCATTTTCATCAACCCTGGGATAATGAATATAGAATTTTAGGAGAAGATAATTTCAATGGTAATGATTGCCTGGTAATAGAGAGGGTTAAATCCAAAATCTATCCTGATTTCTACATGGGAAAGAGTGTAATATGGATAGAGAGGCATAACTTTTTAAGGTTACATGAAGAACAGTTTGATAAGGAAGGAAAAATTTTTAAGATAATGGATCGGAAGTGGAAACAACTGAAACCTTCTAATCATTGGGTACTTAACTCTTGGAATGTAATAACGCTTAAAACTAAAGCAAGAACTCTTATTCAACAATTTGACTATGAGTTGGATACAGGCCGTCGCGAAATGGATTTTGATGCCATAAGAATGACCGAAGAAAAATTCTGGAAAAAATGTGAAAATGGACCTCCTCTCATTAATAAATTATCGGACTTTCCTCCTGCGCCTGAAGTTAGAAAACAATTCTGGAATAACCTGGGGATAAGTCCCGAAATAGTAAAATAAGACCTCGTTACTTTGCACTAGGAGGCTGTCCGAGAATGCCCTTTTTCCCAAACTCTGCGTTATGCTCAAAAAATTATCCTCGAAATATCAACTATATGTCTGCGGTAATTTTTTGAGCAAGCCTTGATTTTGAAAAAAATTG
>JAGGXA010000142.1 GCA_021163285.1 Deltaproteobacteria bacterium
GAGGTTGTCCGGGAATAGCAATTTTTTTCAAAATCAAGGCTTGCTCAAAAAATTACCGCAGACATATAGTTGATATTTCGAGGATAATTTTTTGAGCATAACGCAGAGTTTGGGAAAAAGGGCATTCCCGGACAACCTCCTAGTATAATAAAAATATTTTGACATTTTCCTTGACATAACAAATAAATAATATATATATGAACCGATTGTTACGAAATGCACAAGGTAATATTTTGATTATTTTTTCAACTTTAAATTAAGATCATTAAGATTGATTATGGACTTGTGTAATCTCTAAGAAAGGAGGTGCAAAATAAATTAAGTTATCAACTATCAAGATGCGCTTAGATATTTAATTTGCTAATTCAGGAGGTATAATAATGCCAAGTTATGTAATAGTAGAAAAATGCGATGGCTGTAAGGGGCAGGACAAAACAGCCTGTATGTATATCTGCCCGAACGACCTTATGGTTTTGGATAAAGAGAGAATGAAGGCATATAACCGGGATCCTCAGATGTGCTGGGAATGCATGTGCTGTGTCAAAATTTGCCCGCAGCAGGCCATGGATGTACGCGGTTATGCCGATTTTATGCCTCTTGGAGGCAGTGCCACTCCTTTGAGGGGTTCAGAGGATATCATGTGGACAGTAAAGTTTCGTGATGGTTCTATTAAGCGATTTAAATTTCCTACCAGGACTACTCCTGAAGGTTCTGCTGACCCATTGGCCGGGTTTGCCACTCATGATGATATTAACAGCAATGCACTGGCAACTGAACCGGCATCCCTGAAACTCGATGCTGTTCCTACAATATAATTAAGGAGGTATTTGGAATATGGCAAATTTTGAAACAGTAGAAGTTAACACTGACCTCCTGATCCTTGGCGGGGGTATGTCAGCTTGTGGAGCAGCTACCGAGGCTGCTTATTGGGCAAAAAAAAATAACCTGAAGGTGACACTTGTAGATAAGGCCGCTATGGACAGAAGCGGCGCAGTTGCTATGGGTCTTTCAGCCATTAACCAGTATATTGGTGTTGCGGTTGGTGATAATACCATTGAAGATTATGTGCGCTATGTCCGTCAGGACCTTATGGGAATTTCAAGAGAGGACCTGGTCTATAATATCGCACGGCATGTGGATTCAACTGTTCATATGTTTGAGAAATGGGGCCTGAAAATCTGGATAGATGAAAACGGTAAATATGTTCGTGAAGGCCGCTGGCAGATCATGATCAATGGTGAGTCCTATAAGATACTCGTTGCGGAAGCGGCAAAAAATGCCATGGCCGAAGTAGGCGGCGAGATATTTGAGAGAGTTTTTATTGTTGATCCTATTATGGATGGTGATAAGTGCGTGGGCGCTGTCGGTTTCAGTACCCGTGAGGAAAAATTCTATGTATTCAAGGCGAAAGCGGTGATCACCGCTCTTGGCGGCGCAGTTCACGTATTCCGTCCAAAATCTGTGGGCGAAGGTTTTGGCCGCTCCTGGTATCCGCCGTTTAACTCCGGTTCCAGCGCATATCTTACACTCAAGGCCGGCGCGGAGATGACATGTCAGGAAGTCCGTTTTATCCCTGTCAGGTTCAAAGATGCCTATGGCCCTGTGGGTGCATGGTTTCTCCTCTTTAAATCCCGCGCAATCAGCGCCGAAGGCGGTGAATACATGGCGGTCAGAAAGGATGAACTGAATAATTGGGCCCCTTATGGATTGGCCAAACCTATCCCTGCCAACCTTAGAAATTATCTTGGTATGCTGGATGTGGATGAAGGTCTTGGACCTCTGTACATGGAGACTAACGAGGCTATTCAAAAGCTGGCCAGCGAATATAAGGATGATAAAAAGGCCTTTAAGAAAAAAATGAAGGAACTTGAGAGTGAGGCATGGGAAGATTTCCTCGATATGACCATCTCACAGGCCATTCTCTGGGCATCACAGAATGTTAAACCTGAGGAAAGCCACTCGGAAATTTCTGCTTGTGAGCCCTACTTTATCGGTTCACACTCCGGCGCTTCAGGAGCCTGGGTAAGCGGCCCTGAGGACCTGGATACACCTTATAAGTGGGGATATGAAAATATGACCACGGTAGAAGGTCTTTTTGCTGTTGGCGATGCGTCCGGCGCTTCCAGCCATAAGTTTTCTTCCGGTTCCAATACCGAAGGCAGGATCGCAGGGAAAGCTGCCATTAAATACATCCTTGAGAAAGGTGCTGAGCCCAATGTTGATATGGCCAAGGTTGAAGAGATGAAGAAATGTATTCTTAAGCCTATGGAACTGTACGATGCTCATAAGGATGAGACAACGGATCCGGAAGTCAATACTCATTATATTATGCCGAGGCAATTCCTGCATCGTCTCCAGAAGATTATGGACGAGTATGCAGGTGGCGTGACCGCTGCTTTTAAGACAAGCAAGGCGCTTCTTGAGAGAGGCCTTGAGTTGATGGCTTTTCTGAAAGAAGATGCAGACAAGCAGGCTGCAGACAATCTTCATGATCTCATGAGGGTATGGGAGAATATTCAAAGAATGTGGATTGCGGAATCACACATACGCACCATGCTGTTCAGAGAGGAGACGAGATGGCCCGGATACTATTTCAGGGCTGATACTCCTAAGATGGATGAAGAAAACTGGAAATGCTTTGCCAATTGCCGTTGGAATCCAGGCACGGGTGAGTGGGAAATGATGAAAAGGGATGTATGGAATATCCCGGGTGTATAATTTAATAATATGAACTGAAAATATGCCCCGTTCGCCGTTAAATCGGGTGTTCGGGGCATTTTGGCAATATCACTACTTCTCAAACTATTCAAGTGGAGGGTAACCGGTGGAAGAAAGAGATGTAATGGAGGTAGATGTTCTCTTTGCAGGGGGAGGAGTAGCCAGCCTGAGCGGTGCGCTTCATCTTGCAAATCTTATAAAAAAACATAACGAACAGGGGGGAGAAGGGAAAAAGTTAGATGAAATAATGATAGCCATCCTGGAAAAGAGCGCATTTATTGGCTCACATAGCATTTCCGGGGCTGTTATGGATCCTGTTTCGCTTAAAGAACTTGTTCCGGACTTTCTTGAAAAGGGAGCGCCGCTTGAGGGAGAAGTAACAAAGGAGGATGTTTGTTTTCTGACCAAAAAAGGGCAGATTAAAGCCCCGATAACGCCTCCTCCTCTCGATAACCATGGATTTTATGTTATTTCACTTTCGAAGATGACTGAATGGCTTGGCGGGCTGGTAGAAGAGGCTGGAATTGATATCTTTCCAGGTTTTGCTGGCACGGAAGTACTCTATGACGGTAACCGCGTGAAAGGTATAAGGACAGGCGACAAAGGTATTGATTCTGATGGCAGTAAAAAATCAAACTTTGAACCTGGAATAGATCTGGAAGCCAAGGTAACGGTCTTTGGTGAAGGTTCCAGAGGTAGTCTGACCAAGACCCTTATTGAAAAATTCAAACTTGATGAGGGTAAAAATCCGCAGAACTATGTGGTTGGGGTTAAAGAGGTATGGGAAGTGCCTGAAGGAAGGATGAATCCAGGAGATGTCATCCATACTATGGGTTACCCCCTTAAAAATGATACATATGGCGGCGGTTTTATATATGGGATGAAAAACAATATGGTTTCGTTAGGCCTTATGACAGGTCTTGATTATAAAGACCCCTGCCTTGATCCTCATCGTGAATTTCAGAAATTTAAGCTTCATCCTTATGTTAGCGAAATTTTAAAAGACGGAAAGATGGTTCAGTACGGCGCCAAGACAGCGCCGGTTGGAGGATATTTTTCTATTCCAAAATGTGTCCTTGACGGCGCCCTCATTATCGGTGATTCTGCGAGTCTTTTTATCAGCCAGAAGATCAAAGGAATCCATGTAGCTATGAAGTCGGGGATGTTGGCTGCAGAAACAATATTTGAGGCCCTTTTAAAAGATGATTATTCCGAGGCCCGGTTGGAAAGCTATCAGACAAACCTGTATAACAGCATTATTGGTAAGGAACTCTATAAAGTGAGGAATTTTCATCAGGCATTTCATAAGGGTTTATGGAGCGGAATTATTAAGGGAGGGCTACAATTTCTCCTTGGAGGCAGAATACTGAAAAACCGTCTTGCCACTACACCGGATTATACCCATCTGAAGGAGATATCCGATGTATATGGCTCTGATTCCCCAACGGATGAGCAGATAGGGGTCATCAAATTTGATGGAGATCGTACATTTGATAAGGAAACCGATATTTATTATTCAGGGACTACCCATGAAGAAAAACAACCTCCCCATCTCAAGATTGCGGACTTGAATATTTGCTATACCAGTTGCAAGAAAAAATTTCAGAATCCTTGCGTTAAATTTTGCCCGGCCAATGTCTATGAAATGGAGATCAAAGAGGGTACGGGAGAACAGAAGATGATACTTAATTTTTCAAATTGTCTCCACTGTAAGACATGTGACGTGAAATGTCCTTTTGCAAATATCACATGGGTTCCTCCTGAAGGAGGTGGAGGCCCTAAGTTTACAATGTTGTAATTCAAGTTTTACCGCGTCCGGAAGGTCTTGGGGTTCGCGCAACAATAACTTTACGGAACTGGCGCCCGGATTTAGGTTATGATCGGTAGATCATAAAGAGCAAAAGGCGCACTAACAGTGGATTATTTCAAGGTTTGTGCTCATTAAAACCGCAGAAAATGATCTGAAGATGAGATGCGGAATGTTAAGTTGTTTTTGTGCGAACCCTTAATAAAACTCATAAAGAGTTTTTGATATATTATTAACTTGAGGAGAATAAGTATGGCAAACACAGAGACCCAGAGTATCCTTGTGGTTGGCAGCGGCATGAGCGGGTTGACTGCTGCCGTCGAAGCTGCGGAAGCGGGCTACGATGTCTATATAGTAGAAAAGAATCCCTATCTCGGAGGCAGGGTGGCTCAGCTTTATCATTACTTTCCAAAGTTGTGTCCCCCATATTGCGGACTGGAAATCAACTTTCGACGTATAAAGCAGAACCCGAGAATTCGTGTTTTTACTATGGCGGAAGTAGAAGGTATTTCCGGTGACGAGGGTGATTTTGATGTTACTGTCAAGTTGAATCCTCGCTACGTAAATGCGAAATGCACCTGTTGCGGCAAGTGCGCGGAAGCCTGTACAAAAGAGATCGATAATGCATTTAATTATGGGATGGATAAGGTAAAGGCGGCTTACCTGCCGCATGACATGGCATTTCCAATGCGTTATGTGCTGGATCCTGTGCTTATTCAAAGTGAGGAAGCTCAAAAGGTCAAAGATGCATGTCCTTATGATGCTATAGATCTTGATATGGTTCCGAAGACCATGAATCTAAAGGTGGGGTCTGTTGTATGGGCAACCGGATGGAAACCTTATGATGCTAACAAGCTGGATTCATACGGATTCGGTCAATATCCCGATGTTATTACCAATGTTATGATGGAAAGGCTGGCAGCCTGGTCAGGGCCAACCAAGGGTAAGATTATTCGTCCATCGGATGGCAAGGCTCCTGAAACCGTTGCATTTGTTCAGTGTGCCGGCTCAAGGGATGAAAATCATCTCCCATTTTGTTCGGGCGTCTGTTGCCTCGCATCCATGAAGCAGGCTACTTATGTCCGGGAGCAGTATCCGGATGCAAAGATAATAATCTTTTATATTGATATCAGGGCAACGGATCGCCTGGAAGATTTTTATAATAAGGTCAAACAGGATGAAAATATCCGTTTTTTTAAGGGTAAAGTGGCCAAGATCACTCAGGACGAATCAGGTGGACTCATATTACGAGTTGAAGATACCACTACAGAGGAGCTAAAAGAGATCCCTGCCGACCTTGTTGTTCTTGCAACAGGGATGCAGCCTAATACTTCTGAAAACCCTCTTCCCATTCAGGTACCTTATGATGATTACGGGTTTGTGGCTTCACAGAATGCAAGGCCTGGAATTTATGCTGCCGGTTGCACCAGAACTCCCACGTTTGTTTCTGAAGTCGTTCAAGATGGTACCGCAGCAGCCCTGAAAGCCATTCAATCGATCGTGAGGAGGTAGAACATTGGAGAAAAAGATTGCAGTCTATATTTGTTCCGGTTGTGGGATTGGAGATGCCCTTGACATAGAACAGTTAAGCAAAGTAGCCACGGATGATGGTGGTGTTCCTATCTGTAAAATCCATCCGAATCTCTGTAGTAAAGAAGGGGTGGAACTGATAAAAAAGGATATCTCAGGTGAGGAAGTCAACACCGTGGTTATAGCGGCCTGCTCGCACAGGGTAATGTATGATGCATTCTCATTTGAGAATTGTATCCTTGACAGGGTAAATCTTAGGGAGCAGGTAGTATGGTCCCATAAGCCGGGAGATGAAGACACCCAGATGATGGCAGAGGATTACCTCAGGATGGGTCTGGCTAAGGTAGGGAATATGGAACTTCCCGAACCGTATAAACCGGAAGAGGAAATTTCAAGGGATATCCTTGTAGTCGGAGGGGGCGCCACGGGTTTGACATCCGCCCTGGAAGCTGCAAAAGCAGGCTGTTCAGTGGTATTGGTGGAAAAAGAATCAGAGTTGGGTGGATATCAGAAAAATGTAAAAAAGATCATTACCTTTCCCTATAAAGAAGTTCAGGATAATAATATCCAGGGGTTGATACAGGAAGTAACCCAAAATGATAAAATTACGGTCTATACCGGCGCTAATATAGAGAAAACGGAAGGTGGTCCCGGTATCTTTCAGGTTTTTATAAAGCAGAACGGATCAACAGCGGAACACAGGATTGGGGCAATTGTGCTTGCCGCAGGCTGGAAGCCTTATGAACCTGAAAAACTTGACGATAGATTCGGCTTTGGCGCTTCTCCAAATGTGGTTACCAATGTCATGTTTGAAGAAATCAACAACAAAGGAAGCATCAACCGACCAAGTGATGGCCGGGATGTAAAAAATGTTGCATTTTTACAATGTGCAGGTCAGAGAGATCCTGAACATCTTCCATATTGCTCATCTATATGCTGTATTACAGCTTTGAAACAGGCATTGGAGGTCAAGGCCCAGGATCCTGATGCAAACGTATTTATGGTTTATAGAGAAGTCAGGACCCCAGGTCAGGCTGAAGAACTTTACCGCATGGCGCAGGAAGCCGGTGTTATATTTATCCGGTGCCAGTCCCCAGAGGTTAAGGTTAGCGGCAGTCAGGTCAATGTAGAAGCGGAAGATGAATTATTAGGGGAGTCGGTTCTGCTGGAAGATCTGGATCTGGTTGTGCTTGCAACCGGGATGGTGCCTGTTACTGCCTTTGGACAGGATATTACAGAAGAAGGAATAGAGGAGAATGAAGGAGAGGAGGAAAAGAAAGAGGGAGAAGAGGAAGAGGTTCCCCTTGATCTTATAAGACGTTCCAATATCCTCAATCTTGAATACAGGCAAGGACCTGAGCTTCCTGCGCTTCGATATGATTTCCCGGATTCTAATTTTATCTGCTTTCCTTATGAAAGCCGGCGTACAGGGATATATGTGGCAGGTTGTGTGCGCAGGCCAATGGGAATAGCCACGGCTCAGGAAGATGCCGCAGGCGCAGTTATGAAAGCTATCCAGTGTATTGAACTGACTTCCAAGGGGGCTGCTGTCCATCCCAGGGCAGGAGATACCTCTTTTCCGGAATTTGCCATGCAGCGTTGCACGCAGTGCAAGCGATGCACTGTGGAATGTCCGTTTGGGGCAATCAATGAAGATGAAAAGGGAAATCCTATGCCGGAGCGCACACGATGCCGGCGATGCGGTATATGCATGGGCGCCTGCCCTGAGCGTATCATCTCTTTCAAGAATTATTCGGTTGCAATGATCGGGGAAATTATCAAGGCAATTGAAGTACCCGAAGAGGATGAGGAAAAGCCCCGTATATTGGTGCTTGCATGTGAAAATGATGCCTTTGCAGCCCTTGATATGGCTGGACTTCACCGTATGCAATATAATGCATGGGTAAGGGTTATTCCGTTGCGATGCCTGGGATCTATGAATTTGGTATGGATTGCGGATTCCCTTTCCAGAGGCATAGACGGTATATTTCTTCTTGGCTGTCAGCATGGAGATGATTACCAGTGCCATTTTATCAAAGGTAGTGAGCTTGCCGATATCAGGTTGAGCAAGGTCTCGGAGACGCTTGACAGATTGGCATTAGAATCGGAAAGGGTAAGGTTTGAACCCATTTCCATCGTCGATTACGATAGACTCCCTGCTCTCCTCGACGAATTTGCGGAGCAGCTTGATGAAGTAGGTCCCAATCCGTTCAAGGGATGGTAATTATATATCCGATAGCTCAAAGAGATATTTTTCATTGAGCTATCCGGTATCCATCCAAAAATTGGATAGATTATTTAAAACCGGGGAATGTGCAAACTATAATCACAGGATACTATTCAAGGTAAACCGCATTCTATTAGACGGATACTATTCAAGGTAAACCGAATTCTATTAGGAGGTAGAAGTATGAGCGTCAAAATTGATCCGAATCTTATGAAGGATCTGAAGGCATTTGGGATGAAAGATGCGAACAAATGCATGCATTGTGGGAACTGTACGGCGGTTTGCCCCCTTTCTACGCCGGAAAACCCATTTCCAAGAAAGATAATAAAATATGCCCAGATGGGTTTAAAAGATAAAATATTACAGAGTCCTGAGCCGTGGCTTTGTTATTATTGTGGCGAATGTTCAGATGTCTGCCCGCGTGGGGCGGATCCGGGAGAGGCAATGATGGTAATGCGTCGGTATCTGACCTCTTGTTACGACTGGACAGGCTTTTCCAGAAAGTTTTATACGTCGGAACGTTTTGAGCTTGTAGCGATTTCTATTGTAGCCGTTCTTGTAGGACTTGCTTTATGGATTTTCCATGGAGCTAACCCTGATATGGAGCATGCCTGTTTAAATACTGTCTGGCCGGCGCCCGCAATTGAGATAGCCGATATAATTATGGGGACCATTCTTGCATTCCTCCTGTTGAGTAATACTTACCGCTGTTTTTTATTTGTTATGGGAGACCTGCGCAAGAAAATCCCCCTTGATATCTATATTGGTCAGGCCAAGGAACTCCTGACACACTTTCTTACCCAGAAGAGTTTTGGAAAGTGTGAAGACAGGACTCAATGGTTTGTACATCTTATGATTATGACAGGTTATTGTACGGTCTTTCTTCTTGTTGTAGTTTTTCTTGCAGGTGGAATACATGTTATCGGACTTTCCTGGGACAAGATAATGTTTCAGAGAGATGTAATTTATCCTTTCTTTCACCCAGTGCGTCTTTTGGGATATTATGCTACCTTTGCTATTTTATATGGAACTACTTATGCCATGATCGGCCGGCTAAAAAAAACCAAAGCTCCTTATAAAAATTCTCATGCTACGGACTGGATGTTCCTGATGCTTTTGCAGCTTACTACGCTTACCGGTATTTTAGTTCATTTTGGCCGTTTGCTGGACTGGCCGATGATCACGTATATCATTTATGTGATTCACATGATGGTGGCTATTCCGATGCTTGTTCTTGAGGTGCCATTTGCTAAATGGGCACACTTGGCTTTTAGGCCGGTGGTTATTTATTTGATGGGCGTAAAAGAGAAGTATTATCAAGATCAGAAAGGCTAACGGTCAGTAACTTTACATGTCCACCCTAAAATAGAACCAAATCTCCAGGGAGGTACTGTGAGGTTTGGTTCTTTTTGTTTTGATGTAATTTATATTAAATTAGTTACTACATAGTGTTTGAACGAAAACTATCACTTTTTGTTCATGTACTGAATATCTTCATGAAACCGGTATAACCAGAATATTTCAATTGGAGCAATATATGAACGACATAGAAACACCCAAATGTCCTCATTGTGGAGCGGAAATGATAAAATGGGAAACTCCTGTTAATTCTACGTGGAGTGCGACTTTTCAGTGGGTCTGTTTTAATGATGAATGTCCATATTTTATTCGTGGTTGGGACTGGATGATGAAATCCCAGAATGTGAAGGCATCATACAGGTTTAGAATGGATCCTGAATCGGGTGGAACAGGGCCTTTGCCTGTCTGGTCGTATGATGCGTTAAAAAATAAAATTATTGAATAAGGAACGAGGACAAATCTTTCTAAAATCAAGGCTTGCTCAAAAAATTACCGCAGGCATATAGTTGATATCGGAGTCTTGCAAGCTCGCTTGCCTCCGAGGATAATCTTTTGAGGCACCCTATTCAAATTTCATGGTAATGGGCAGTGTGTTGAAAAGTAACTATGTGTAAATAAAGTTTTTTTGTAAATTGAAAATGAATTTTACCATGGTTTTTGAACAGGATACTTTTTGAGCATAACGCAGAGTTTGGGGAAAGGGCATTCTCGGACAGCCTCCTATGGGAAGTTATTTCGTCCTCGTCCCTAATCTGAGTTGATTCCGGGTTATATATCCGGTGTGGCCTGAACCGCTACAGTTATCAGATGCAACGGCATGGATGGCTGCGCATCCTGTATTTTGCCTTCAGCGTTCGGCTTTCAGACTGTGTATCCGAATATTTATCATAATACCTAAATCCTGCAAGCGTCGAGTTTGCCGAAGACCTGCCTGCTGCAGGCAGGTGCAAGGCGGCAAGGGCGCAGAAGTACTACGATAC
>JAGGXA010000234.1 GCA_021163285.1 Deltaproteobacteria bacterium
GACTTGAAGTATCGTAGTACGTCTGCGCCCTTGCCGCCTTGCACCTGCCTGCAGCAGGCAGGTCTTCGGCAAACTCGACGCTTGCAGCATTTAGGTATCATTTACAAATCTTTTGAATTCCGGTTTTCCGCACATAATTCATAATTCAGGGAACCCGAAGGAAACAATATACGCATATCACGCAGAATTTTTGTTCGTCTTCAAGGCGTGGTAACAGTTGCTTTGGTGGATTCGTCGCTTACGCTCCTAAAACCACCCTACGTCGGTTACCAACGTAACTTTGTAGGGTGGATTAAGCGAAGCGAATCCACCAAAAAGTGGAAAGTGTCCCGCTTTAAGTTGGTAGCCGGGCAAGCAGGATACTGAGATTATTTTCTGTAAGTTCCCTTAGTTAGGACAATAATATAAGGTATTTTCATAGACGGATTCCAGAAAACCATCACCAGGCTCATTATAAGGGACGAGAACGAAATAATTTTCCCGGGTAGGCGCACAAATTTAGGGAAGTTAATTTGTTCTCGTTCCTTAGTTTCATAAAAACATCTAAGAATAATATCTGTGATTTCTTTGAATTTAAACCTGTCTGCGTTTATCTGTGTGAATCGGTGGCTGAATAGACGTCCTTTTTCTTGACATATTTCCCTTTTTGGATAGGTTATATGGTTATCTTATCCAAAAATGGCCATTGTTGTTTATAGATTGGAGCTTGATTAACACAGAAATTTTCATTATGGGCACTATCCTGATTATACGTTATTATCTTAAAAATAAGGGAGAAATATCTATGGAAAAGAGAAATCAACGGTTCGCTTTAACTATTCTTGTTATCCTGTTTTTAACATCCATTATTTCTTGTTCATCGATACCTTGCCTTGAGATCAATTATCAGCTTCCACGCAGATCCGACATATTAAGAAAAGTACAGGTCGTTTATGAATTTGATGATGCGAGAAGGATAAGAGAGGTGCTTGGCAAAGGCGCCAAAGAAGATTTTGAAAATTTTTCAGGTAATATTTTCTTCAGTGTTGCCCGTTATAATGAACCCGGTTTCAGGATTGGCCTGTATAAGCCTTCTGCAATTGTAAAAGAGGGATTCAAAAGAAGGTTGGAAAATATAGGATTGCAGCTTGTCCAGGACCAATATAATGAAAAACCCCGTTTGCTGATTGTTTTAAACGAGTTTGTCCTTGATCTGGTGGATCGAAAATGGGTGGCAAAGATGAGCTATGAAGCAAGGTTGTTGCAAAATGGAAAAATTCTTGCCACTCAGACAATCAGCGGCAAAAACGTGCGGTTAAAGATTATGGGCAGAGGCGGGGCTGACACCATCCTCGGAGAAACCTTTACGGATATGGTTAATAAACTGGATATTGAAAAGCTTTTCAGGCAGGCTAAGTTGTTGTATACCTGAAAATAATGCTCTTGGAAAAATATCTCACTTATATCCTGTTCAGGGTCAGGGTTTACCCGTTCTCTTATAAACCTGTTGTATCATAGATTTGCTCCTTCACAGTGCTGGGCATTATTAACCCTGAACCCTGAGCTCTGAACCTGTGAACGGTTACCCACTTTTTTAAGGGGCTATTCCGGAATCAATATATATGAATGTAATTGAAAAGATTTTTTTGATTAGCCTGGGATGTGCAAAAAACCTGGTTGACAGCGAACAAATGCTTGGCATCCTGAAATCATGCGGTTTTGAAATGGCTTCAAATATCGAAGGCGCAGGAATTGCTATTATCAATACCTGCGGGTTTATCCGGACCGCAGTAGAAGAGAGCATTGACACGATCCTGGAGGCCGTAACACTCAAGGAGCAGGGAAAGTTGAGCAAGGTCTTTGTCGCCGGTTGTTTTGTTCAGCGTTACGGCTATAAACTTCAAAGAGAGATACCGGAAGTGGATGGCTGGCTGGGCACTGGTGAAATTCATCGAATTGCGGAGATCATCCGCTTGAATAACAGGGGCTCAACAGCCCCTTTTTTTATCGGGAGGCCCTTATACTTACCGGATCATACTATAAACAGGGTACAGACAGACCCTTTTTACAGTACATATCTTAAGATTGCCGAAGGGTGTTCACACAGGTGCTCTTACTGTATTATTCCGGGATTAAGAGGACCTTTGAGAAGCCGAAAGCTTAAGTCCCTCGTAATCGAAGCTGAACAGATGGCTGACCGGGGTGTTGTGGAGATCAACCTGATTGCCCAGGATACTACCATCTATGGTAAAGATCTTGAAGAGGATGTCTGTCTCGAAGACCTCATCGAAGCACTCTTGAAAATTAATGGAATCAGATGGCTTCGTTTACTTTATTGTCACCCCGGAAATATATCGGAAAGGTTGCTTGACATAATGGATTCAGAGGACGTCCTGTGCCCTTATCTTGATATTCCTTTGCAGCATGTTAATGTTGATATCCTCAGGGCAATGAAAAGAGAACTTACAAAAGAAACACCATTGGAATTGATAGAAAGAATAAGGACCGGAACAAGGAAAATCAGTATAAGAACAACGCTTATGGTGGGCTTTCCCGGAGAAACCGACAAAAAGTTCAAAGAACTTTATGATTTTGTGAAGCTGGCACGGTTTGACCACTTAGGCATTTTTATTTTCAGCAGTGAAAAGGGCATCCCGGCTGCCCGTTTAAAACCAACCGTGCCCTATAAAGAAGCAGAACTAAGGAAAAACATTATAATGTCTCTGCAAAAGGGTATATTAAAAAGGAAAAACCGGCAGTTAGCAGGACATACCCTGCCGGTACTAATTGAAGGCCTGTGTTCCGAAACTGATTTATTGCTCAGGGGAAGGACGCAAACCATGGCGCCTGACGTGGATGACCAGGTATTGATTAATAAAGGGAAAGGCGTGACAGGCAGGATTATGCCGGTATTGATTACAGATGCTCATGCATATGATCTGATAGGAGAAATTAAGGGCTCGCCATAAGAGTTTTTTTTATGTATATTATCCAATTGTTTACAGGTTCAGGGGTTCAGGGTTAAATGTTATAATATCCTGCCCTTCATGGGATTTCAGCTACGTTGAGGATTTTTCTCAATCGTGATGATCGAAGGTGGCCTGAAGATGGGATGCGAGATGGGTAACTTATTTTTTCCACATCCCTTACAGCTATAGATTTCAAGAAATGAATCTGGACGCTTTTTGTATAATAAAAAATTGTGATTTTGGAGAACTATAAATTCTTATGAATATGGATAGTACAATATTAGATGGATATAAAAAATATATTAATAAAATCGATGAAGAGCTGAATACACTGCTCAACTCTCGAATTGCCATTATCGAAGATATTGGAAATCACGCCCTTTTTGGACATGGTAAAAGGTTAAGACCCCTTTTTTTCATTCTTTCCTCCCTGCTATGCAATTACAGGGAAGATAATCTATATCTTGTTTCGACTATTTTCGAGTATATTCATACAGCTTCATTGCTCCATGATGACGTCCTGGATAATGCTGAACTCAGAAGAAATAAGCCCTCCTCAAATAATATCTGGGGTAATCATGCAGCGGTATTGGAAGGGGATTTTCTATATTCAAAATCTTTTTCCATTGCAGTCAGTTCAGGCAACCTGAGATTTTTAAAGAAAATTACCGATACTACCATACAGATGGCGGAAGGTCAGATGCTGGAGTTAATACATATGAATAACTGGAATACAACAAGAGAAGAGTATATGGAAATTATCAAGGCCAAGACTGCTGTTCTCATGTCTGCGGCATGTGCATGCGGAGCAATAATTTCAGGAGCTGAATATAATATTGAGCAGGCGCTTGCTGAGTTTGGGCTGAATATGGGAATCGCCTTTCAGCTCATGGATGATCTTCTCGATTATACTTCTTCTGAAGAGGTATTCGGAAAACCGGTAGGAAAAGATTTGAAAGAGGGTAAAATTACCTTGCCTTTGATCTATTGCTTAATAAAACTTGACGAAACAGAAAGAAAAAGATTAAAAACACTATTTAAAAACAGCAGCGCCACTGAAGAAGATTACAGAAATCTGATACATCTAACAAGAAATAACGGCACTATTGAACGGATCATGGATGAGGCATGTTCTTATGTGAATAAGGCGGCGGAATGCCTGCAACCTTTTCCTGAATCCCCAATTAAAGATAATCTCCTGGAATTAAATAATTATATAGTCGAAAGAAAACATTGAGCCCCGCCGTCCGACTATTCATAATACCCGTTTGTCCAATCAAAGCAATTGTTCATCTCTCCTGTAAGGCTGTCCGAAAATGTCCTGAAGATGAGATGCCAAGATATTAAGTCATTTTTGCGAGTGCCCTTACCTCAGCTTATTTCGTCCAGGTTCCTGATGTTCAATAAAAAAATGCTTGACTTAGCAACGCCATTCTGTTTTATATCTTCGCCATCTTTGTTCATATAGACCATAGAGAACAGGTAAACGTTTACCTCTTTTCGTAACCGTTCACGGGTTCGAAGGTAGAAGGTTGATATGATATATATTGATTTTGTGCGAGCGTAGGGACGAACCTTGTGTTCGCCCTTTGATTAGGGATAAGGACGAAATAACATCCCCAGGCAGATGTACGGATTCAGGCCAGGTTTGTTCGATCTAAAAGCACAAAAGTTGCAGAAATAGTGAGCTATTTTAAGATTTTTGTACTTTTAGATCAGGCAAAGATGGCCTGAGGCTGTGATGCATAGTTGGGGAAATTAAGTTGTCCTCGTTCTTTACGCAATATATTTATGGATAAACCTTGACAGACCATCAGGATAACACATACTCCTGGCTCGCCTTATCCCTTATCCCGGGCTTAGGCAATATTCTCTTAAGGAGATTGCTTGATGAATTCGGCAGTCCTGAAGCCGTTTTTGGGGTTGGTCTTTCAGAATTGATTAAAATAAAAGGTGTTCGTGAAGCGGTTGCCCGTAAAATTATCAAGCGGCAGTTTGTCAGTGATCCTGAGAAAGAGCTTCGGAAGCTTGAGGAATTGAACGCACGTGTAATAACTTTTTTTGATTTCACTTATCCGCCTTTTCTTAAAGAGATATATAATCCTCCAATGACCCTGTTTACCAGGGGAAAAGATATCTCCAGTCAACAAATTTTTATTTCTGTTGTAGGTTCAAGGAATCCTACTCATTACGGGCAGCAGGTTGCAGAGGAAATAAGCGCCGGGCTTGCAAGACGTGGTATAGGTGTTGCGAGCGGCCTGGCAAGGGGGGTTGATTCCGCGGCACATTGGGGTTGTCTGAGAAATAACGGTTTCACAATAGCTGTCATTGGAACGGGAATCGACCTTGTTTATCCGGCAATTAACAATAAACTTTTTGAGCGGATTATAGAAAGCGGAGCCGTTATTACTGAATTTCCGCTTGGCACACCTCCTGAAGCCAGGAATTTTCCTATACGTAACAGGATTATCAGCGGTCTTGGCAGAGGCGTTCTTGTAGTTGAAGCTGCCAGGAAAAGCGGTTCTTTGATTACTGCTTCATTTGCTCTTGATCAGGGTCGTGAAGTTTTTGCAGTCCCTGGAAGTATTCACTCTTTTAAGAGTACGGGTACTCATTTTTTGATCAAACAGGGCGCAAAATTGGTCGAAAATGCTGAAGATATTCTTGATGACCTGGGATTCGGCTACGGTCCTTTGCAAAAGGGAGGAAGCGTTAACGACACTTCAACGGTTACCGGGAACTTAAATGCCGGGGAAAAAAAGATTTATGACATCATTGGCGATTATCCAATGCACATTGATCAGATCGTCAGGGCAGGGGATATGGATTCAGGTATGGTGTTGAGTGTTTTGATGAAAATGGAATTAGAGGGACTAATAAAACAGTTGCCCGGAAAGATGTTTGTTAGATAAGAAATAGAAGTAAGGAACGGGGACAAATCAACTTCCCCAACTATGCATCTCAGCTTCAGGCCATCTTTGCCCGATCTAAAAGTACAAAAACCTTGAAATAGCTCACTATTCCTGCAACTTTTGTGCTTTTAGATCGAACAAACCTGCCTTAAATCCGTGCGCTTGCCCGGGAATGTTATTTCGTCCTCGTCCCTAAGAGGTTTGTAATGTCAAAAAATTTACTCATTATAGAATCACCTGCCAAGGCAAAGACCATCCAAAAATATCTTGGGCCTGATTTTAATATTATGGCATCAGTAGGTCACTTAAAAGACCTTCCGGTCAGTAAACTCGGCGTGGATGTTGATAATAATTTCGAGCCCGATTATGTAACTATTAAAGGGAAGGGCAAGATCTTAAGCGCTCTCAAAAAAGCAGGCAGGGATGCCGACGCTATTTATCTTGCCCCTGACCCTGATAGAGAGGGGGAGGCAATTGCCTGGCATATTGCTCAGGAACTGAAAAAAGATAATCAGAAGATATTCAGGGTGCTTTTTAATGAGTTGACAGCCAAGGCTATCAGGAAGGCAATATCCTCGCCGGAGGAACTTAATCAGGATAAATTTGAGTCTCAGCAGGCCAGGAGGATCCTTGATCGTCTTGTGGGATATCAAATTTCGCCCCTGTTGTGGACCAGGGTGAAAAGGGGGTTGAGCGCGGGACGTGTGCAGTCAGTAGCAACCAGAATGATATGCGATCGTGAGCGTGAGATACATGCTTTTAATCCTCGGGAATACTGGTCTTTGACCGCGCATCTCAAATCCCTGAAACCACCCCCTTTTCAGGCCGTGTTTTTCAGGTTTGACGGTAAAAAAGTTGATCTTGCAAATAAGGAACAGACAGAAGAGATAATATCCGAAACAAAGGATACGACTTTTATTGTTTCCACGGTTAAGAAAAAAAAGAAGAAGAAAAACCCTCCGCCTCCTTTTATTACAAGCCTTCTTCAGCAAGAGGCCAGCAGAAAACTTGGATTTTCAGCAAAGAAGACTATGTCCATAGCTCAGACCCTTTTTGAGGGAGTTGAATTGGGTAAGCAGGGTCAGACAGGTCTTATTACATATATGAGGACAGATTCATTCCGCCTTTCAGATGAGGCTGTTTCAGATGCAAGGACTTTTATTGATAAGAGATTCGGCAAGGATTATCTTCCACTTAAGCCTAATTTTTTTAAAAGTCGCAAAGGCGCTCAAGAAGCACATGAGGCCGTTAGGCCCACTTCGGTTGATCTTGAACCAGACGTAGTTGCATCTTATCTCACAAAGGATCAGCAATCTCTTTATAACCTCGTCTGGAAAAGATTTGTGGCGTGTCAAATGAATCCGGCTGTTATGGATCAGACTCATATCGAGATCCAGGCTGGAAAGGCAGCCTTCAAGACATCGGGCTCTGTAATTATTTTCAAGGGCTTTACTCTCCTGTACCAGGAAGCAGTATCTGATCCTGATGCTGAAAAAAAAAAGGAAAATCAGCTTCCATTACTGTCAAAAGGCCAGGTTCTTGATCTTGTCCAATTGGAACCTGCTCAGCATTTTACTCAGCCGCCGCCGCGATTTACAGAGGCTTCCCTCATAAAAGCGCTTGAAGAAAATGGGATAGGCAGACCTTCAACATACGCTGCAATACTGTCCAATATCAGCAGTAAAGAATATGTAATCCTTGAAAAAAAGAAGTTTAAACCTACGGAGCTCGGTTTTCTGGTCACTGATCTGCTTGTCAAAGGATTTCCGGATATCTTAAATATGGCCTTTACTGCCCGTATGGAAAGCAATCTGGATAGAATTGAGAGCGGAGAGGTAAAATGGACAGAGGTTTTAAGCCAGTTCTATGAATCATTCCGTAAAAACCTGGAAAAGGCGGACAGAGAGATGAAAGGTGAGTCTGTAACGGGTATAACCTGCCCGGAGTGTAACCGGGAAATGGTCATTAAGTCGGGCAAAAACGGGCTTTTCCTTGCCTGCACAGGTTATCCTGATTGCAGACACACAGCTAATTTCACCAGGGACGAAAAGGGGAAGATATTGGTGGAGGTAAATCCTGACGTGGGGAAGGAAGTGGGCATATGCGAGTTGTGTGGCAAGCCCATGGTTATCAAAAGAGGAAAATTCGGATCTTTTATCGCCTGTTCAGGTTATCCTGAATGTAAAAATACCAGGACAGCAGAGCCTGTAAGCACAAATGTTCCATGCCCTAATGAGGGTTGCAAGGGGAAGATCGTTGAAAGGACATCGAAGAAAGGCAGGAAATTTTATGCATGCGATCAATATCCGGAATGCCGTTTTGCGATGTGGGAGGAACCTTTTGATGATGTATGTCCGGAGTGCGGGACCAAAGTGTTGAGTATAAAACAAAAGAAAAACTCGGAACCTCTTCTTTGCTGCCGAAAAAAAGGGTGTGGTTTCACAAGGCCGCTATCTTCCAAATAAGGAACTTTTATGCTTTTGGATCGAACAAACCTGACCTAAATCCGTGCGCCAATTCTGTAAAGTTATTGTTGCTCAAACCCTGAGTAGTTGTGATTAACTGGATTTATATCATGTTTATCCTGTTATCCTGTCAAATGTTTTACATCCGGTGAACTATTGAACCCGTAAACGGTTGCACATCACACGCCTAATCTATACCAAAGATTTTATTTTTGTCAAAAAAATATGTTTTTCGAGTAATGAACCCCTGAACCCTTACTGTTAGAGGAAGAAAGAGATAAATATGATGAAAACAAAAGTAAGGAACGGGAGATAAATAAGTTGAACAAAAATTAACAGGATTTTTTGTTGTATTCAAGGCCCAGGAGCAAGCATAACGGGTTATGTGATCGACGAGTAACGAAGAAGACGGCAAAAAAACATTAATCTGTCGGCATCTTTCATTTTAGGCCTAAAGTAGTTGACACCTAAAACCTGCATAAACTATTTTCAAGAAGAAAATTATGCTTTTAATATCAACGAATTGCAGAAATGTTGTGCTTGTATAACACGCATTAATATGATCTGGCCATAAAGGTTGTGATTTTTGAAAATAGTTTACCCTTAAGGAGCGACGATTTTACCGAATCTGCCGTGTTGGCAAGGGCGCAGACGTACTCCCTGTACTTCAAGTGCCCGACAACAAAGCAGATGCGGTGCCCTGTGAACGCTTACAATTTACTATTTGGTCAGC
>JAGGXA010000128.1 GCA_021163285.1 Deltaproteobacteria bacterium
AGCAATTTTTTTCAAAATCAAGGCTTGCTCAAAAAATTACCGCAGACATATAGTTGATATTTCGAGGATAATTTTTTGAGCATAACGCAGAGTTTGGGAAAAAGGGCATTCTCGGACAGCCTCCTAAGGAAACTGAAAGGAAATAATCTCAGCATATCGCGCAGAATTTTTGTTCATCTTCAAGGCGTGGTAACAATTGCATAGTGAACCATACAACTGTTACCGCAACGTAGAAGATGGACAAAAGGGCAAGCAGGATGCGTAGATTATTTTCTGTAAGTTCGTTCCTTTAGGGACGAGTACGAAATAACTTCCACAGGTAGGCGCACAGATTTAGGTCAGGTTTGTTCGATCTAAAAGCACAAAAGTATGAAAGTAAATTTCCAATTTCAACGTTCCGTGAACACCTACATAAAAGGATTATATCTATGTCAATGACAATTACTGAAAAAATTCTTGCCGTCCATTCAGGCAAGGTTTCCGTTGTTCCCGGTGAACTGATAAAGGTCAATGTGGATATTGCCCTTGCAAACGATATCACAGCGCCCCTCGCTATTCGTGTATTTGATGAGATGGGTGTGAAAACGGTATTTGATCAGGAAAAGATAGCTCTTGTGCCGGATCATTTTGTTCCCAATAAGGATATTCCTTCAGCCCGGCAAGCGAAAATCGTGAGGGAATTTGCCCGTCGTCATAACATTAAACACTATTTTGAGTTGGGAGATGTAGGGATTGAACATGTTATTCTTCCTGAAAAAGGTATAGTCGTTCCGGGTGACCTAATCATTGGTGCGGATAGCCATACCTGTACGTATGGTGCTCTCGGCGCTTTTTCAGCAGGTGTAGGTAGCACTGACCTGGGAGTAATAATGGCAACAGGGCAGACCTGGCTCAAAGTGCCTGCGACCATAAAGCTTGTTTTTGAGGGAACCCCCTCAAGGTGGGTTTGCGGCAAAGACCTTATCCTTTATTCCATAGGTCTTTTGGGTGTTGAGGGAGCGAACTATAAGACACTGGAATTTTCCGGGGAAGTTATCAAAAACCTTTCTATGGCACAACGCCTTACCATGGCTAACATGGCGGTGGAGGCCGGCGCAAAAAACGGTATTTTTGAGCCGGATGAAATAACCCGTGCATACATGGAAAACAGGAGCAGCATGCAGGGCAGCTTTTTGGAAAGCGACCCTGATGCCGAGTATGAGAAAGTTATCAACATTAATGTGGATCAGATGGAACCTCAGGTGGCATTGCCCCATTCACCTGATAATGTTTACCCTGTTTCGGAAGTTGATCCAGTAGTCCTTGACCAGGTCTTTATCGGATCATGCACCAATGGCCGGACAGAGGACTTGCAAATTGCCGCAGATATCTTAAAAGGCAGGTCTGTTGCCCATGGAGTCAGGCTCATCGTGATCCCCGGTTCGCCCCATATATATAAGGAATCAATAAAGAACGGAACCATAGAAACCCTGTTAGATGCAGGAGCTGTGATTGGCCCGCCATGCTGCGGCCCTTGTCTCGGGGGGCATATGGGTGTTCTGGCGGAGGGAGAAAAGGCTGTTTCCACGACAAACAGGAATTTTATCGGTCGGATGGGTCATCCGAAAAGCGATGTTTTTCTTGCAAGTCCTGCAATAGCAGCGGCCTCAGCGGTTCTTGGAAGGATCGGCTCTCCGGATGAACTATTACAGCCTAAATTTTGAGCTATTAGGGACGAGGACAAAATAACATCCTCAAGCAGACGCACAGATTTAGGGAAGTTAATTTGTCCCCGTTCCTTACGTTATTTATAAGGAGTTACAGCAATGAAAATTGAAGGCAGGGCGTGGAAATTCGGTGACCACGTGGATACTGACTTGATTATTCCGGCAAGGTTTCTTAACGTATCGGACAAGGATGAACTGGCAAAAAACTGTTTTGCCGATTTAAGGCCTGATTTTGTAAAAGGTGTCAGGCCAGGAGACGTCATTATTGCAGGATCCAATTTTGGCTGCGGTTCCTCAAGGGAGCATGCGCCCTGGGCTATCAAGGCCGCGGGCATCAAGGTGATTGTTGCAAAGAGTTTTGCCAGAATATTTTATAGAAATGCCTTTAATATCGGTCTTGCCATACTCGAATCAGAAGAGGCAGTCGATATGCTGTCCGATGGTGATCAGGTATCAGCAGATCTGAGCTCGGGCAAGCTTCAGGCCCTTAAAAGCGGGAGACATTTTTCTGCAAAACCGATTCCCGCTTTTATGAGAGAAATTATCGAAGCAGGCGGGCTCATAAATTATGTTAAGTTGAAAAAGGCCGCTTGATTAATCAGCTTAACCGGTAGTGGAAATTTGACTTTTTTAATAATCAGGACGGGGTAATTTATTTTTCCGCGTCTGTGAGGGGGGGGGTGTTCGTTATTAAATTATCAGGAGCAAAAATACTGCTTAAGTGCTTAAAAGATGAAGGGGTGGATACGATTTTCGGCTATCCAGGGGGCGCTGTTATTGATATATATGATGAATTGGACAGGACGGATATCAGACATATCCTGGCGCGTCACGAGCAGGGAGCCGTGCATGCGGCGGATGGTTATGCCCGTGCATCAGGAGGCGTTGGAGTATGTCTTGTGACATCCGGGCCAGGCGCAACAAATACAGTAACAGGTATTGCATCTGCCTACCTGGATTCTATTCCAATAGTAGTATTCACTGGTCAGGTACCTACTCCCCTGATTGGTAATGACGCATTTCAAGAAGTGGACATTGTGGGAATAACCAGGCCCTGCACAAAACACAACTACCTTGTTACTCACGTTGAAGACATGGCGAGAATTATTAAAGAGGCCTTTCATATTGCCCGGTCGGGACGTCCGGGGCCTGTCCTTGTGGACCTCCCCAAGGACGTGATGAGCATGATAACCGATTACAAACCGGTTAAAGAACTTAAGCTCAGGTCATACCAACCCACCTATAAACCAAATATTAAGCAATTGCAGAAAGTAGTGCAAATGATCAGGAGCTCGGAAAAGCCTTTAATCATGATCGGAGGCGGTGTAGTTCTGTCAAAGAGCGCAACGGAACTTACCGGTTTCGCAAAGAGCATTCAGGCTCCTGTTACCTCGACTCTTATGGGGTTGGGCGCTTTCCCTGCAAGTCATCCTCTCTGGCTTGGAATGATCGGCATGCATGGTACATATCGGGCCAATATGTCATCCGGTTCTTGTGATCTGCTCCTTGCGATCGGCGTCCGTTTTGATGATCGTGTGACAGGCAAGATCGACGAATTTGCCCCTCACGCAAAGATTGTTCATGTCGATATCGATCCGACATCGATCCGTAAAAATGTGCCTGTGGCCGTTCCTGTGGTGGGTGACTGCAAGGTAACACTTGAATTGTTGAACGCCCTGCTGAAAAAGGAAGACCTGGGTGATATAAACAAGCGGCACAAACCATGGCTGGACCGGATACGGGAATGGAAAGATACCATGCCCCTTGCGTATAAACAAAAGGATATTATTAAACCACAGTATGTTATAGAAAAACTATACGAACTGACAAAAGGTAATGCGATCATCACTACGGAAGTAGGACAAAACCAGATGTGGGCTGCCCAGTATTATCATTTTGACAGGCCTAACTCCTTTATCACATCCGGGGGTTTAGGCTGTATGGGCTTTGGGTTGCCGGCCGCAATAGGTGCACAGATTGCGCAACCTGATAAAATAGTGGTGGATATTGCAGGCGATGGAAGTATTCAGATGAATATTCAGGAGATGGCCACTGCAGTTCAGTACAATTTACCGATTAATATTGTAATATTGAATAATCGGTACCTTGGGATGGTCAGGCAGTGGCAGGAACTATTCTATGACAAGCACTATTCCTGTACCGGCATGGAATATGCCCCTGATTTCATGAAGATCGCAGATGCCTATGGAGCCTCGGGACTGAGGGCCACACGTCCGGAGGAAGTGGAATCCGTTCTTAAGGAGGGGCTTTCGAGTTCCAAAACAACGATTATGGAATTTCTGGTCGAACAGGAAGAGAAGGTCTATCCAATGGTAGCGGCAGGTGATGCCCTGACAAAAATGCTGCTGGTATAATAGTAACCGTTTACAGCTTGAAACTTGAACCCTGAACCATTAAACCTGGTGAACGCTTGCCAAATTTTAAATAGTGTCCATCCATAAACAGGATAATTTGTTCGAGATCAAGGTGTTCTGAAATTTTAACCACAGGAATACATCGAGTATTTCGAGGATTAAAATTTTAGCGCAACGCAGATATCGGGTAAAATAGCCGTTTATGGATGGGCGCTAAACAAGTGGTGGATATATGAACGAGAAAAAAGATGAAAAGCGCATCCTTTCCCTGCTGGTGGATAACCAGCCCGGAGTACTCTCCCGCATAGTAGGGCTTTTCAGTGGAAGAGGTTTTAATATCGAGAGTCTCTGTGTGGCTGAAACTAATGATCCGCTTGTATCCAGAATTACCCTGGTAACCTGGGGAGATACGGTAATCAGTGAGCAGATCAAAAAACAGATTAATAAGCTCATTAATGTAATTAAAGTCCTCGATTATACGGGAACATCATTTGTACAGCGTGAGATGGCCCTGGTCAGGATAAGGGCCAAACCTGAACATCGGGCAGAGATTCTCCGAACTGTAGATATCTTCAGGGGCAGGGTTGTGGATGTAGGCACTGATTTTTACACGATCGAGGTAACCGGAGATGAAGAGAAAATTAATGCGTTCCTGAACCTTGTAAAACCGATCGGCATAAACGAAATCGCAAGGACAGGCGCAATAGCGCTGGCAAGGGAAAAACAATAAAGGGAGGTATAAAATAGAATGGCAAGTATTGATTTTGGCGGTGTAGTTGAGGAAGTAATTACTTCAGATGAATTTACACTTAAAAAGGCACAAGACGTGCTGAAAAATGAAACAATAGCCATACTCGGCTATGGTGTTCAGGGACCTGCGCAGGCCTTGAATCTTAAAGATAACGGATTTAATGTCATAATAGGGCAGCGTGAAGGCGAATTCTATTGGGATAACGCGGTTAAAGATGGTTTTGTTCCTGGTAAGACCCTCTTTCCTATTGATGAAGCGGCTAAAAGAGGAAGTATAATCATGTACCTCCTTTCCGACGCCGGTCAGGTGGCAACGTGGAATACGGTAAAGGCAAATCTTAACGATGGAGATGCCCTCTATTTTTCACATGGATTCTCAATCGTATATAAAGATCAAACAGGTATTATACCTCCGGATAATATTGATGTAATACTTGTAGCGCCAAAGGGATCGGGTCGCACAGTAAGGACCAATTTCCTGGACGGCAGCGGTATTAATTCCAGTTTCGCGGTGTTTCAGGATTTTACGGGAAAGGCGAAAGACAGGACTCTCGCTCTCGGTGTAGCCATAGGATCAGGATATCTCTTTGCCACTACGTTTGATAAAGAGGTTCACAGTGATCTTACAGGAGAACGCGGCGTATTGATGGGTTGCCTTGCTGGTGTTATGGAAGCACAGTACAATACACTTCGTAAACATGGGCACAGTCCGAGCGAAGCATTTAATGAAACAGTCGAGGAACTGACCCAGAGCCTTATCCGTCTTGTTGGAGAAAATGGCATGGACTGGATGTTTGCAAATTGCAGTACTACGGCCCAGAGAGGCGCGCTTGATTGGGCGCCTCGATTCAGGGATGCCGTAATTCCTGTTTTTGATGAATTATATGAAAGTGTCTTAACCGGCAAAGAAACAAAGAGAGTCCTTGAAGCGAATAGCGCTCCCGACTACAGAGAAAAGCTGAATGAAGAACTCAAAGCGATAAGAATGTCCGAGATGTGGCAGGCAGGCGCTGTGGTTCGAGGTTTAAGGCCTGAAAACAGGAAAAAATGATTACAATAATTGTTCAAAGGTTAAGGGTTATAAGGCAGCCCTTTCAAGGTGAGACTGGACAGCCATGTACCGAACTCGCGAAACGTAAATAATTTACTTTGTGAAAGGACCTGATATGTCAAAAAAATACAACATCGCCTTGATTCCGGGAGACGGTACAGGGCCGGAGGTAGTTGCAGAAGGTGTTAAGGCGCTGAAGGCGTTGCCGGAAAGATGCGGGATTGACTTTCAATTCAGGAATTTTGATCTTGGAGGTGAGCGGTATCTCAAGGATGGAACTCTTCTGCCGGATGATATTCTTAATGAATTAAGAACAATGGATGCCATTTTCCTTGGGGCTATCGGCCATCCGGACGTAAAACCCGGCATTCTTGAGACCGGAATCCTCTTGAACTTACGGTTTGCACTCGATCTTTATATAAACCTGAGGCCGGTTGCCCTCTTTTCAGGTGTAGATTCTCCGCTCAAAGATAAAGGCCCTGAAGATATAGATTTTGTAGTTGTGAGGGAAAATTCCGAAGGAGTGTATGCCGGAGGAGGTGGTTTTTTTAAAAAAGGCACTCCTGATGAAATAGCAGTACAGGAGTCGATCAACACAAGAAAAGGTGTGGAACGTTGTATCCGGTATGCCTTTGAATATTGTAGAAAAAGGAACAAGAAGAAACAACTTACGCTCTGTGCAAAGACAAATGTCCTTGTCTATGAATCTGATCTCTGGTTCAGGGTTTTTGAGGAGGTTCATAAGGACTACCCGGATATCAACACAAATTATCAGCATGTGGATGCACTTTGCATGTGGATGATCAAGGATCCTGAGCAATTTGACGTCATCGTTACCAATAACATGTTCGGTGATATCATTACCGACATAGGCGCGGTTATCCAGGGGGGATTAGGTATTGCGGCAGGCGGCAACATAAATCCTGAAAGCATTGCCATGTTTGAACCGATTGGCGGCTCTGCCCCAAAATATACCGGATTAAATAAGATCAATCCGATAGCTGCGATCCTGGCGGCCGAGATGATGTTGGAATACCTCGGCGAAAAAGAGGCTGCCCAGCTTATACTCAATGCCGTAAAAAAAGTAGTAAAGGATGATCTTCAGGGCATGGGTGCAGGGAAAATGGGCTATGGCACAAAAGAGGCAGGAGATCTTGCAGCAGGTTATATAACTTAAAATAGTCCATTATTACTGCGCCTTTTGCTCTTTAAGATCTGCCAAACCTGACCTGAATCCGAGCGCCAATTCTGTAAAGTTATATCCCAGCGTTGCATAAATTCAAACAATTTTACTACTCTTTCCTACTCTTTGATCACGCTGTTTTTTGCAACGCATTGAGATAATGCATCAGATCCTGGCGGACTGCGTGATTTGCACTCATTGTCAGGGTTAGTTCGCCCTGAGGTCGGATGAAACGACCAGCTCTTTGAATGATACGATGGCGCAAAGTGTCTAATTTCTCAAATGCCCAAGCTGCTGGACGTTTTGGCAGTGCTCGTGCTGCAGCAGCCGGTGCTGCCAGAATCTGTACTTCTCGAGAAAGATTGTGCGCCATCACTGCACACAGGGTAAACAGTTGATTGCCGGCAAGCCTTTTGGAGGGAATCACGTTTAGCGCTGCATCATTTTTAGCATCG
>JAGGXA010000184.1 GCA_021163285.1 Deltaproteobacteria bacterium
GTGGGCAAAACACTGAAAGTGATTATATAGATAGAATTTGAATGTGTAGTGCCAAAATCATGTTTTTGCCACGCTTAACCTGTTGATATCATAGAACTATTTTTTAAAAGTCACGAATTTCGGCTAACAGCTAAAAGCTAACCGCACAGGTCAAACTATTTATAATCAAAGAGGTAATTTTCAAAACTGAATTATTACCCAACAGGATATAATATGCATAATAATAAATTATTGTCTTCATCAATATTAGTAACAGGCGGAGCAGGTTTTATCGGTTCCAATTTCGTGCTTGACTGGCTGAAGCAATCTGATGAGCCGGTCATCAATCTGGACAAGCTCACCTATGCCGGAAATCTGTCCAGTCTGGAAAGCATAAAAAACAATCCAGGCCATATCTTTGTTCATGGTGATATTGCAGACCGCGGGTCGATTCGTGACCTTCTCGAAAATCATCAGCCACGGGCAATTATCAATTTTGCAGCGGAAAGCCATGTGGACCGCTCTATTCATGGACCAGATGATTTCATTCAGACTAATGTAGTTGGTACGTTCCATCTGCTCGAAGAAGTGCGGGCCTTTTGGCAGGGGCTTCCCGAATCAGAGCAGAGCAAATTCCGTTTGTTACATGTCTCAACCGATGAAGTTTACGGTTCACTTGAGCCTGATGATCCCCCATTTTCCGAGTTTTCCCCATATTCACCCAACAGTCCCTATTCCGCTTCAAAGGCTTCTTCAGATCACCTCGTAAGGGCCTATCATCATACTTACGGACTGCCGACGCTGATCACAAACTGTTCAAATAATTACGGCCCTTATCAGTTTCCGGAAAAACTTATTCCTCTTATGATCCTGAACGCTGTTAACAATAAACCTCTGCCTGTTTACGGTGATGGAAAAAATGTCCGGGACTGGCTCTATGTAACAGATCATTGTGCAGCCATTCGCACGGTTCTGGCACACGGAAGGCCGGGAGAAGTATATAATATCGGAGGTAATTATGAAAAAACCAATATAGAAATAGTCCAAACGATTTGTTCCGTCCTTGATGAATTACAGGCGGATCAGGATGGGCATGCCCGTAAATCATCATATCTCGATCTGGTAACCTTTGTAACAGATCGTCCCGGCCATGACAGACGTTATGCGATCGATGCCGGCAAAATCAAAAGAGAGACAGGATGGATTCCAAAGGAAAGTTTTGAAACCGGGATACGGAAAACCATTTCCTGGTATCTTGACAACCTTGAGTGGGTAAAGAATTCTACAGACGGTTCATACCAAAACTGGATTACAAAAAATTACGGTTCAAGGAGAAAAAAATGAAAGGAATTATTCTTGCAGGTGGTTCCGGCACACGGCTTTATCCCGCTACACAGGTGGTATCCAAACAGTTGCTGCCGGTCTATGACAAGCCGATGATATACTATCCCATGTCAACTCTTATGCTGTCGGGGATACGGGATATTCTTATTATCTCCACACCACAGGATACTCCCCGTTTTGAGCAGCTTTTGGGAGACGGCAGGCAATGGGGATTGAATCTTTCATATGCTGTTCAGCCGTCACCGGGCGGCCTGGCCCAGGCATTTATTATCGGTCGTGAGTTCATAGGGACTGACTCCTGCGCTCTCGTGTTGGGAGATAACATCTTTCATGGTTATGGTTTTTCAAACAAACTGCAACAGGCATCTTCCAAAACCGAAGGCGCTACGATATTTGCCTATCCTGTGCAGGACCCGGAACGTTACGGAATCGTGGAGTTTGATGACACCGGCCTGGCTGTCGGGCTGGAAGAAAAACCGGCGAAGCCCAAATCCAGATTTGCAATTACCGGCCTGTACTTTTATGATAACCAGGTCGTTGATATTGCAACAAAGATCAAACCGTCTGCGAGGGGCGAACTGGAAATTACAGAGGTCAATAAATGCTATCTCGAGATGAACAAACTTGAAGTATCCGTCCTCGGGCGGGGGTACACCTGGCTGGATATGGGAACGCATGATTCTCTGATGGAGGCGGCCCGCTTTATCGATATCAACGAACGCCGCCAGGGCCTGAAGATCGGCTGCCCGGAAGAAATTGCCTGGCGTATGGGTTATATTAATTCGGAACAACTGAAAATACTGGCGCGAACGCTGGCACAGAACGGATACGGCAAATATCTTCTACAGATCATCGATGAAAGGATATTCCCATGAATGTGATACCAACCGTTATACCTGATGTATTGATTATTGAGCCACAGGTTTTTGGTGATGAGCGCGGGTTCTTTTTTGAGAGCTACAACCGGCGTAGTTTTGAAGAAATGACAGGAATCAAAACTCCTTTTGTTCAGGACAACCATTCACGTTCGTGCAAAAATGTGTTGCGCGGTCTCCACTACCAGATCAGACAGCCTCAAGGGAAACTTGTGCGGGCCATAGCAGGCGAGGTATTTGATGTGGCGGTAGATATCCGCAGGAGTATGCCGACTTTCGGCAGATGGATATGCGAGAGGCTCTCCGCTGATAATAAACGCATGCTTTGGGTACCGCCCGGTTTTGCCCATGGTTTTCTTGTACTTTCGGAATATGCCGAAATTCAATATAAAACCACGGATTATTATGCGCCGGAACATGAACGAAGCATTTTGTGGAACGACCCTGACTTAAATATCCTGTGGCCGCTTCAGGGTCAGCCGATTTTAGCCGAAAAGGACATGAAAGGAAGCCTCTTCAAGGAAGCAGAGGTATTTGAGTAATGAGAATTCTTCTTACCGGAAAGAACGGCCAGGTAGGCTGGGAATTAATGCGCAGTCTTGCAACCATAGGCCATGTTGCCGGATTGGACCGCAGTATGATGGACCTTTCAGATCCTGACTCGATTCGTTCGGCTATTCGTGATCTTAAGCCGAACCTTATTGTGAATGCGGCCGCCTATACTGCCGTTGACAAGGCGGAATCGGAACCTGAGCCTGCTTTTGCGGTAAACGGCGCTGCTCCCGGTGTTATGGCTGAAGAAGCAAAACGTATTGATGCCGCCATTATTCACTACTCTACAGACTATGTTTTTGACGGCACGAAAAAGGCGCCTTATACGGAAGAAGACACCCCCAATCCCGTTAATGTCTATGGCCGGAGTAAGCTGGCGGGAGAGCAGGCTGTTCAGGCCGCAGACGTGCCCTATTATATTTTTCGCACGAGTTGGGTCTATGGCGCAAGGGGAAATAACTTTCTTGGAACAATGCTGAAGCTTGCAAAAGAGCGTGATGAGCTGCGAATCGTAAAAGACCAGATAAGCGCGCCCACCTGGAGCCGGACGATCGCCGAAATCACGGCTCAAATCCTGGCCCGGTCCTGCTTGCCCCATTTGTCCGGCCCCCCGAACATTATGGAAACCAGCGGCATTTACAACCTGTGTGCGGCCGGCAGCACGTCATGGGATGCCTTTGCCCGTGCAATATTTAATATTGCCGGCCCTCTTCAGGGTGATAAACAACCCAGGATAACACCGATTGCAACAAGCGAATACCCGACGTCGGCAAGAAGACCGCTGCATACCCATTTGTCCACGGAAAAATTAGAAAAGGTTTTTGGACTTACGTGCCCCGACTGGTGCGATATGCTTACCCTCTGTTTGGAGTAAGGCGTTTTTTATTGTTCACCGCAAAGCCGCAAAGGGAGCAGAGAAGATATTCGTGAAAGAGGTCTGAAAAAGCATACGATCTCGGTGCAGGCCGACGCAGAGTTTCTCATAATACGTTCCAACGCGGAGCATTGGAACGAGGTCGTGAAGGGTTACGACAAAAGTTTACACTCAATAAAGGTTTGCCGGTTTTTCAGGCAGGAAGAACCTTGAATTTTGGTCCTGGATTGCGGGTTATTATAGTGCTTCGCAAATGAGTTGATACCTTTTATTAAGTCCTGAAAGGACGACACATACCAGTCCAGGGCAACGCCCCGGGTGAGAATTTCACAACAATATCAGCCCTGAAAGGGCGTTACATAAAATAAACTGTCTGTAGCTTGTTCGTATAATATCACGCCCTTTCAGGGCTTA
>JAGGXA010000072.1 GCA_021163285.1 Deltaproteobacteria bacterium
CACAAGGTTCGCGCCTACGCTCATATAAAAATAATATATCATATCAACCTTCTACCTGCAACCTTTGAATCCGTGAACCAGTAATTCTAATTTTGAAAAATTTTTTGGGATGAAACCATACAAAAGTTGTTTTATTAAAGCCGAAATGAATTCAGCACGCAAAAGCGAAGCTGTTTTTACAGTAAATTTGAGAATGCCCTTTCATTTTTGTTCATAATTAGAATTGCTGCCCGTGAACGGCTACAAAAATTGACACTTGAAATTCACGCCATTTTTATTGTATTATTATTTTATAGATCAATAAACCTTAATTCATTAAGGGTTCGCGCAAAAATAACTTAACATTCAGCCAATTCCGTAAAGCTATTTTTACGCGAACCCCAAGAGAAAAATATGCCGAGAATAGATGATTATATCAAAGCTGTTGAAATAGGAAAAATGGCTATCAAGGGCAAAAACCCGCGTCAAATTGCGGAGAAAAGAGGAGTTCTCTGCAATCAGAATTCAGACGGGAAAGTGGAGTTAACTTTTGATTTCTTAAACAGGAAGATAGCCGTCACATGGCCGGAGCTTGATTTTTCCATCAAAGAAACCGGCGATAAAATACCTGTCCAGCAACAGAACCTGCTCCTCCATTACCTGATTGAATCCGATACGTCTCATGTGGAGAACAAATGGATTGCTTATCAGGAAGTGCCTGATGGAAAATTTTACCTGGATGCCTTTAATAAAAGGGCAAAAATCCCCATGCTCCAGGCATTTGGAAGCAGGCCTGAATTACTTGTTGAACTGGCGACTTCGGTTTATGGGGCCAGGCCATTGGATCATGGTGATTTTTCAGTTGTATTAAATGCCCTTCCGCTGGTTCCTGTAGCATTGATACTGTGGGAAGGGGATGATGAATTTCCGCCCGAAGGAACACTGCTTTTTGATCGAAGTATCTCAGGTATGTTATCCGCCGAGGATATCGCCTGGCTGGCCGGGATGATTATTTACCCACTGATTGGCATGGCAAAGAACAAATAGAAAAACCCGATTGAACCCGTAAACGGTTCAGCCTCCTGTGCCATGCAATATTTCGAGGTTTTTTAGTGACATCTACTGATAATCCTGTGGTTGCAGTTGTTATGGGAAGCATATCTGATTCGGATATTATGCGGGGTTGCGTTGATCTCCTCATAAAACTTGATATACCACACGAAGCCAAAGTCCTTTCCGCTCACAGAACACCCCAACTGACAAGAGAGTATGCCGTCTCCGCTGCGAATCGGGGTATTGAGGTAATTATTGCCGGAGCGGGCTGGTCAGCTCATCTCGCGGGGTTTCTCGCAGCGCACACCAATCTGCCGGTAATCGGCATTCCTGTTGATAGTTCACCCCTTAAAGGGATTGACGCACTTCTCTCCACGGTCCAGATGCCCCCCGGCATCCCTGTTGCGACAGTCGCGGTTGGAATGGGCGGGGCAAAAAATGCCGCAGTCCTTGCTGCTCAAATTCTGGCGTTGAAGTACCCTCCCATTAAAGAGAAACTAACTGCCTATCGCAAGGAATTGACTCAAAAAGCGGTCGGAAAAACGGATGCTTGGGACATATAGAGATAAAAAATCGAATAATAAGGATAAACTCCTCAGGGGATTTTCAAGCACCCGTTAAAAGGGCAGCAAAGATACTTTTCTCAGGCGGTATTATTGCCTATCCCACGGAGACATTTTACGGCCTTGCTGTAGACTCCACAAACGAAGAGGCAATAAAGCGGCTTTTTCTTGTCAAAAAGAGAACGCCTGCTCTCCCTATCCTGATCCTGATTCCATCTGTGGATGTTCTTTGCCGGTATGTACGAAGGATACCTGAGATCGGCAATAAACTAATCAATAAATTCTGGCCCGGCGGTCTAACCATCATCTTTGAGGCAGACCAAAAGGTATCGCCCCTGCTTACTGCAGGCAGCGGCAAGATAGGTGTTCGCCTGTCAAACCATCCGGTTGCCACAGCTCTGACCCGGGAAATCGGAGTCCCTGTCACAGGAACAAGCGCAAACATATCAGGCGCTCCCCCATGCCGGAGCGGTTTAGAGGTCTTTATTTCTTTTAAAAAAGGTGTGGATTTAATTCTTGATGATGGAAAGACAAAGGAAAGTCCTGGGTCAACAATAATAGACATTACCGTTAGCCCGCCTCAAATCCTCAGAGAGGGTATGATAGATAAAAGCAGGCTCATGGAATTTATTGCAACATAAGGGACGAGAACGAAATAACATCCCCAAATAGGCGCACAGCTTCAGGCCATCATTCATTTCCTGGTTTATATTTTCTTGATGTTGGTTCTTGCCTGGGAGGCTGTCCGAGAATAGCAATTTTTTCCAAAACCAAGGCTTGCGAAAAAAATTACAGCAGGCATATGGTTAATATCGAAGTCTCGCAAGTTCGCTTACCTCCGAGGATAATTTTTTTCGCTTAACGCAGAGTTTGGGGAAAAGGGTATTCTCGGACAGCCTCCCGGTTTTCGTGCTCCAGTCCGGGAACCCACCCGGTATGCATTCCCACGCTGGAGCATGGGAACGAAAACTATCTATAATGTTGATAAAATAACTATTTTTTTCAGTAAGCATCCTGGATGGCATTTTCTATGCTTTCAAGGATAATATCAAACATCCTGTACGGAGACGAGCAATTTTTTTAAAAGATCAGGAAGATCAAGAAATCATACCTCAGGCATATAACTTGCTTACCATTTTACAGTAAAAATCGGGCATCCTTCATTTTAGGCCTAAAGTAGTTAACACTTTTATTGAAACCTAAATCCTGCAAGCGTCGAGTTTGCCGAAGACCTGCCTGCTACAGGCAGGTGCAAGGCGGCAAGGGCGCAGACGTACTACTACGATACTTCAAGTC
>JAGGXA010000007.1 GCA_021163285.1 Deltaproteobacteria bacterium
CATCAGATTAATGCGTGTTATACAAGCACAACATTTCTGTAATTCGTTGATATTAAAAGCATAATTTTCTTCTTGAAAACAGTTTATGCAGGTTTTAGGTTCCAATAAAAGTGTCAACTACTTTTACCACAAAATAAAGGATGCCTGAATGTTGAATCTTAAATGTTGAATTTGCGTAACCGTAAACGGTTACGCAAATTTCAGGGTTTTCGTTAAGGCGCTTTGCAATGGAAAGAAATATATACCTTTCAATGATGGACATTAATAAAGCCGGAGATAAGTTCTTTTCAAGGTTTCCGCCTGCCAAGCAAACCGGGATTGAAACTATTAAGACGGGAGATGCCTTTGAACGTGTTACCGCAAAACCCCTTTTTGCAAAACGATCAGCCCCTTCTTTTCATTCCGCGGCCATGGACGGGATAGCCGTGAGGGCTGAAGACACCTATGGCACGACCGAGAGATATCCAAAGACCATTAAGATCGGCAGGCATGCCGTCTGGATTAACACCGGCCAGGTCATACCCGGGCAATTTAATGCGGTAATCATGGTGGAAAAGGTCAATCAGTTAGATGATGAAACCCTGGAAATTCGAACTCCTGCTTATCCCTGGCAGAATGTCCGAAAGGTGGGGGAAGATATCGTGGCAACCGAGTTGGTCCTGCCCCAAGGCCATCTCATCAGCCCCTATGACGTGGGAGCGCTCTTAAGCGCCGGGATTTTTTCCGTTACTGTCCGAAAAAGACCTGTTGCAGCTATTATCCCGACCGGTTCAGAACTTGTCCATTATGAAGATATCAAAGAAGATGAACCCTTAGGCGATAACAGGATCATCGAATATAATTCCAGAATACTTGCCGGGTTTGTCAGGGAGTGCAGGGCCATTCCCATTATCTATGATATTGTGCCTGACATTGAGGACAGGATTAAAGATACCCTTAAAAAGGCCGTTCAATCTGATGCGGACGTTATTATTATCAATGCAGGCTCATCCGCCGGGAGCAGGGATTACACAATGCATGCCATTAATGAGATGGGAGAAGTGCTGGTCCATGGTGTCGCAATGATGCCGGGGAAACCCACCATCCTCGGTATTGTTGAAGGAAAACCGGTTATAGGCAACCCCGGGTACCCGGTATCAGCGATTATCTCCTTTGAGCAGTTTGTAAAGCCGCTGCTCTATAACCTTCAGGGAATCAACCCGCCTGTAACGCCGCATATCCAGGTCTATCCCACCCGAAATATTCCCTCCAGGTTGGGAATAGAGGAATTTTTGCGGGTAAACATAGGTAAAGTTGGTTCAAAATATGTTGCCACTCCTTTAAAGAGGGCGGCCGGTTCTATCACCACCCTGACAAAGGCGGAAGGTATTATCCGCATACCTGCCCTGAAAGAAGGAATATTGCAGGATGAAGAAATCAAGGCGGAACTCCTTGTAGATGAAGATGAGTTGCTGAAAACCGTTGTAATTATCGGCAGTCATGATATCAATATTGACATACTGGCGGATGAGATCAGAACGAAAGGCCATGATATCCGTATATCGTCCGGTAATGTGGGAAGCCTTGGGGGTTTGATAGCCCTTAAGAAAGGGGCATGCCACATGGCAGGTTCGCATCTTTTGGATACAAAGACAGGCCGTTATAATATCTCCTATATCGAGAAATACTTGAAGGGCATGTCCGTCAGCATATTTCACCTCGTCTTGAGAGATCAGGGGTTGATAACGGCAAAAGGAAATCCGAAGAAAATAAAAGGGATTGAAGATTTAATAAGAGATGATATCACCTTTGTTAATCGTCAGCCGGGCTCAGGTACCCGTGTACTTTTTGATTACAAACTTGGGCAAACAGGGATTAAACCTGAATCCATTAACGGATATGACCATGATGAATTTACCCATATGGCAGTGGCAGTCGACGTATTAAGCGGGGCGGCAGACTGCGGCATGGGTATTTTTGCGGCGGCAAAGGCCCTGGATCTTGGCTTTATTCCTATGGTCAGGGAACAGTATGACCTGGTTATCCCAACCGAAATAGTTGAGCGCCCAAATATCCTGGCGGTCATTGAAACAATCAGATCCAGGCATTTCAGGGAAAGGGTAATGGAACTGGGAGGATATGATCCTTCGAGGAGCGGTCAGTTCTGGATGGAAATAGATGGGCAGGATTAGGAATCAGAAATCAGAAATTAATAATCAGTGCCTGAACGGAAAGCCGAAATTGCCATATTTCCGGTAGATTAAGGATGTTTTCCAAATCGAAGTTTTTAAGCCACTCGCTGTTAGCAGTTAGCTTTTAACTTTTAAAATCAATGTAGATAGTTCCTTGAGCTGATGGCTGAATGCTGGCAGCTTTTCGAAAATCTTCGTTTCTTGAATAATGCTTAACTAACCGAAATAATATCTGTTTCAGTTTTTGTTCTGACACTAATTACTTGTTTTTGCCTTAAGGCACGGCCTCTTCATTATAATTTAATTTTGGTTTAAACCATAAAATCAACAAGTTGAATATATGATGTTACACTTAAGATCAAGGCATTGGGTCGTTGATGAACATGACCGCATCATAATAGGCGAGGGAAGAAAAGAGATACTTGAGACTATTGAAAAAACAGGCTCTATAAACAAAACGTCAAAGGTGATGAAAATGTCTTATAAAGCCGTATGGGGCAAAATCAAGGCTACTGAAAAATATTTGAACATAAGAATTGTTAATACTGACAGAAAAAGAGGGGCATGGTTGACACACGAGGGCAGGGAACTCCTCAAAAAATATCGTCTTTTGAAAGAAACTTGCCTTAAGGAAGATGACAGGACATTTGGTGTGATATTCGGTCAGGAAATGGTGCCTGAAGAGGAAAAAGAGTGAAGGATGTGAAAGCGCCACCGATTGTCTGTATTGCAGGCCTGTCCGGGTCGGGAAAGACTACCCTCATAGAGAGGCTTATTCCGGAACTTATAGAACGAGGATTAAAAGTCGGGACGGTCAAACATAATCCCCATGAGTTTGAAATGGATAAGCCCGGGAAAGATAGCCGGAGACACAAGAAGGCAGGGGCCTCGGCAACTATTATCTCATCCCCTGACAAAATCGGGATGGTCATGGATGTGGACCATGACCTCAAACCTGAAGAACTTGTGCCGTTTTTGAGCGACATGGATATTATCCTGGCAGAAGGATATAAAAGAAGCAACAACGACAAGATAGAGGTCGTAAGATCCGGGGCAGAGGGGAACCTCCTTCTAAAGGATGATGAAAATTTGCTGGCCGTTGTAACGGATTCAGAGCTTGATCTTGATGTCCTTAGGTTCTCAACTGCTGATATTAAAGGACTTGCCGATTTTCTGGGCTTATATTTCAACCTTCTCCCTTAAAAAATATCGAATTGTGGGTTATTAGTACAAATCCGGACAATTCAAAAAGCCCTCATTCACACACAGAAGCGTGTAAACGAAGTGAAAAATTTTTTAAAACTGGGAGGCTGTCCGGGAATAGCAATTTTTTTCAAAATCAAGACTTGCTCAAAAAATTACCGCAGACATATAGTTGATATTTCGAGGATAATTTTTTGAGCATAACGCAGAGTTTAGGAAAAAGGGCATTCTCGGACAGCCTCCCAGTTCATTTATTGTCTTCCGGCCTTTTATGGCATCCAGCGCAACCCGAGCCTTAAAGTCTTTGGTATAATTCTTTCTCTTTTTCATTTGCTTCCTCCTGTTTGTCTAGAATTACACCTTAACATATTGTCGCATTTTTGGGGTCCACTATAGCCAAGCAGGCGCACGGATTTAGGTCAGGTTTGTTCGATCTAAAAATACAAAAGTTGCAGGGTATGCTGCCAGGTTAGTTGATTATTTAAGGACGTCCCCCCTTTCGTTTCTATAGATTAATAACGATAATTTTCGCTGATATTAGCGTGTTGACGATGATGGAAATGCCGACGATCATGACCACCCCGGCGCTGAATATTGGAAGATGTTGAATCCATTTTTGCCCTTCAGCAAATTTTGCAGTAAACTTTGATGCTGTAACAGTCAGAATACCGATCAAAATAAGCACCAAAGATAGCCCAAAACTAAAAAACAAGATCAACAATAAGCCAAAACCTATACGTTGCAGGGCAATGGAAATAAGCAATACAACAAGGGCGCTCGGGCACGGAACAATACCGCCGGCGATTCCTAATGAAAAAATACTTTTAAAGTTTATTGCGTCAACACTGTTTCGGTGGTTATGATGATGGTGATTATGGCTTTTCCCCATAGCAATTTTTGCGATTATCCAGTACCCTGTCAGAAATATCAGCATGCCTGAAAAAACACCAATCCAGGGGAAAAGCTTCTGAGGAAGGATGTAATTTGAAAGGAATACTGTAATGATGCCGAGGAGGATAACACTAATGACATGTGTCAAAGTAACAACGCCTCCAAGGAGAACTGCGTCGTGAATTCTACCTTTTGTGCCTATCAGGTAGGCAGATACCATTGTCTTGCCGTGTCCCGGACTCAAGGCATGGGTTGCCCCAAAGAAAAATGCGGCAAAGAGACTGACAATCATCATCCAGACGCTCATATTCTTTTGCCTGATAAAACGAGTGATGAGATTAGCCTGCGATCTTTTGGGAATATCAGGTTGATTAAGAAGAGAGCCTCTCATTTTCTTTTCGGGCTCATCATTTATTTTTTTACCCGATATAAAGGAAACCTCCATCATTCGGCCCTTATCCAACAGGCGAACATGTTCATAATCACCAAGCACACTCAGAAAATAATTAAGTGAATCAAGCTCTCCTGTAAGAAAATTACGGTCCGAGATACAGAAAACATGCCTGCCCGCAGAGCTTTCCCCAAGATCAATCCTGTATAATAACCTTGTATTGATTCCATTCACATAAGAGCGGGAATCGACGAGAGTGAGACCGTCAGCCTGGAAATCGAGTTTTGCAGGCCGGCCATCAATGGTGACAACGATATTGGGGGAAAGTATGCCGGATAATTTTTTTAGAAAGGCAGTCTTCTCATTTTCTGAAAATTTTCCATTGCGATCATGATCCGGTTGCAATAATAACAAAGAGGTAGGGCCTATATGTGTCTGATAATCAATGTAAAAACAATTATCCGGCCGAAAAACATGGGTATTTTGAATGACACCTCCCAAGGGATGCGCCCATGCTTCGCATGAAAACCTGATGCAGCAACAGAGGATTATAATAAAGAATATAAAACATCTGAATTGGGATATATCCGATTTTGTCGAAACTTGAATGTTTATCTCTAACATAAAGAAAATTGGGCATCCTTCATTTTGAGGTAAAAGTAGTTGACACTTTTATTGGAACTAAAAATTGTAAATTGCAGAATAGGCTTATAGCCCCTTAAATCAGCGGCAGGATGCCGCTGCCACTTTTCTGCCAAGTGTAAAGTAAAAATGAAGGATGCCAAATTGTACCCGTTTTCCGAGTTCATTACGGCTTATTCTTTATAGTTGTCTATATTTTTTACAAAGCTTTCAAAATCTTTCTCAAAGAGAAAACGGGAAATCATTTCACTGACCTTATCGGCTGTATCAACTGTATAATATCCTTTCTCGTCCTTCCCCGCTATTTTTTTGGCATTTTGCACAATGGTCTGAAGGGATGCCGGTGTCATTTCGACATTAGCGCGTACAAGAACGACATTTTTTGATTCAGACATGGAACTATTCTCCTTACATAAATAAAATTAAAGACTATCAGTTAGAACCTATCGATAAATAAAGAATTCCGTCGCAAAGGGCCAGAATTTTCAGGACAAAATTAACCGTCAACCGTAAATTTATATTGATATATCGCTATGTCAATGTTAACAAAATGTCAATACTAATCTAAAAATCACTTCAGCGTCCGGAATCAAAATGAAAAGTTAATCTGTAAACGGTTATCATAAATTAAATATATGACTATTAAACGTATTTTAATATTTCTGCCCACATTTCTGATAATCTTTCTGGTTCAGTCTTATTTTTGGGTACCAACCTATAAACAGCAGACCCGGGGAAATCCCGAACGTCTTAAAGAATATATTACGGGATCAATAGGTGATGCAAGTATCCTTAATCCCATCCTGTCTGCTGACTCTGCAAGCAGCCAAATCGAGAGCATGGTCTTTGAAGGCCTAATTGACCGGGACAAGAACCTGCATTTCAGGGGCCGTCTTGCTTCCTCATGGGAAATACATGAAGAGGCATATTTTTATATTAATGAGCATGCTTATGTTCCCGGACTCGGTATTGCAACAGCAGAAGAAATTGCGGGGCTTATCAAAAATGCAAAAGAAAAAAAAGATAGCCTGGACTCTGGGCTTAAAGCATCACTAAAAAATATCAGCCGGATATCAATAATTACACCGAAGACATTTATAACAACAAGGAATAAACATATTCAAAATAGAACAAAAAAAGACAGAAAATTAAGGATAACGGTTAGAGCGCCTGCCATGATAAAACTTGAACTTAATAAGGTTGACCAGGACCTCTTTTTGCATCTTGAAAAACTCCTTGGCAATAATTATTATAAATCTTTTAATGGAGAACAATATTTAAATACCGCAACTGAAGCAAAAGGGGAAATACCGGCTGAATATACAAGTGATATACTCCCTCCGTTCAGGCATAACCCGGTTCTGATTTTCCACCTGCGTCCGAATATCAGATTTCATGACGGCCATATTTTTGATGCGGGAGATGTTAAATTTACTTATGAATCAATAATGGATCCCAAAAACCTCTCACCCCGCATTGCCGACTTTGAACCTGTCAAATCTGTTGAAGTGGTTGATCCCTTAACTGTGCGTATCGTTTACAAAAGGCTTTATTCACCCGCATTGGGAACATGGGGCATAGGGATCCTCCCCGAACATCTCCTTAACAGGGAGGCCCTGAAAAAAGAGGCTGTAAGACTTGGGAAAGACCCTGAAACATTTTCCATGCGGCAGAGCGGGTTCAACCGGAAGCCAACAGGATGCGGCCCTTTTAAGTTTAAGGAATGGAGGTCTGATCAGTTTATCGCACTTGCTCGTTTTGATGATTATTGGGAAGGCCCGGCTAACTACAAAGATTATATAGTTCGTATCATACCAGATCCCTTGACACAGGAAATGGAGTTTTACGCGGGGACTATTGACAGCTATGGGGTTCAGCCGCATCAGGTAAAACGTCTTAAGGCGGATTCGAGATTCCAGCATTTTTCAGGCACATCTCTCGGTTATACTTATATTGCCTATAACATGCGCAGAAAACCATTTGATAATCCCATGGTACGCAAGGCATTGAGCATGGCCATAGATGTAAATGACATTATTGATCACGTCCTTTATGGTCAGGGTGAAAGGATTACAGGCCCTTTTGTCAAGCAGACGGATTATTATAATAAGGGCATAAAACCTGTCCCCTATGATCCTGAAGGCGCCTTGAAATTGCTGAAAAAAGCGGGGTGGACACGAAACAGGAATGGTTGGCTCGAAAAGAATGGAAAACCGTTGCGGTTTACTCTTATTACAAATAACGGCAACGAATTAAGAAAGGCGGTACTTGCAATTGCCCAGGATGCATGGAGGCGGATCGGCATAGATGTCAGCACGGATTTACTTGAATGGTCGGTATTTATTCAGGAGCGTGTTAATAAGGCGGATTTTGACAGCCTTATCCTTGGCTGGAGCATGGGGATCGAGCCAGACCTTTACCAGATATGGCATTCCAGCCAGACCGGTCCCTGTCAACTGAATTTTGCAGGTTTCAGGAACAAAGAGGCTGACGCCCTCATTATTAAAATCAGACAGGAGTATGATCATGAAAAACAGGTCGAATATGCCCATAAGCTTCATGAAATAATTGCGAGAGAGCAGCCCTGCACTTTTTTATATGTGGGCAGGTGGACAGCCATCCTTGACAGACGGATCGTAATTAAAGAAATTGATGATAAGGGAAACGTGCACTATAAAAAGATAGAACCGACCAAAACGGGGGACTATACCTTTTCATTCAACAAGTGGATAAAACTTGATGAGATGCCCCGCCTTATGGATGAGAATTAGTGCAGGACAGTTCGACTGTGCGGTTAAAAAAAATAGTAACCGTTCACAGTTAACGGTTAAACAAATACAATATTTACACGTTTTGGTGGATTCGCTTCGCTTAATCCACCAAAGCAGCTTTGTTTCGGCCTACCTTGATTTCCGGGGTCGTAACCGGCAAAATTGATGTACGAACGTAGGGGCGAATCTTGTATTCGCCCTTAAAACGGGCGAATAATCAAACGGGCGAATAATCAAACGGGCGAACACAAGGTTCGCCCCTACGTCCAAAACCAATTATACCGTTTAAATATAAAAAGCGCCCATACGCAGAACGATCAACGGGTGAATATAATAATTATGGAAATAAAAATCGTTTCGTCAATGGAACCAAAATATGAATAAAACCCGTCAATCCATCCGTTTGAGTAAATACGATTATTCGCAATCCTGCGCATATTTTGTAACCATTTGCGCGCAAAACAAAAAATATTTTTTCGGGAATATGGTAAATGATGAAATGGTGTTGAATGATGCGGGAAAGATGATTGCATTGGAGTGGTCTGAATTACCAGAAAGATTTCCGCATGTTAAATTAGACGAATTTGTAATTATGCCCAATCATTTTTATGGCATCGTGGTTTTTAGTAGGGGCGAATCTTGTGTTCGATCTAAAACGGGTGAACAATCAACGGGCAAAATAGACGAAATGGGCGAACACATATCGGGCGAACACAAGGTTCGCCCCTACGGAACATTGCCGGGCACATTGGGACGGATCATTCAGGCATTTAAATCCATAACAACCAATAGATACATTGCAGGTGTAAAACAAAAACAATGGCCGCCGTTTCAGGGTAAATTATGGCAGCGCAATTATTATGAACATATTGTGCGTCATGAGAATGAATTAAACGATATCCGTAAATATATCAGAGAAAATTCAAAAAAATGGGATCTGGATCGGGAAAATCCCACTGCACGGTGAAAAATCGTAGGGGCGAACTTTATGTTCGCCCTTTGATCGTTTACCCCAAATTGGTGTCGGATGAACACATATCGGATGAACACATATCGGGCGAACACATATCGGGCGAACACAAGGTTCGCCCCTACGCTTGTCCAAAACTAATTATACCATTTAAAAATAACGGACAATTATATACGAAATAGATAAAAGGCGAACACAAGGTTCGCCCTACGTCAATACTCAATAAGGAAAAAATTATGACCACACCCTCTGGTAATTTAAATTGGTTGATATATAAGAATAGCCGTACCACAGGGAGGGTTTCAGCGTAAATTATAATGCGCCGTTTAACAAC
>JAGGXA010000239.1 GCA_021163285.1 Deltaproteobacteria bacterium
CTTTATGGCCGCATCAAAATAATGCGTGTTATACAAGCACAACATTCTGTAATTCGTTGATATTAAAAGCATAATTATCTTCTTGAAAATAGTTTATGCAGGTTTTAGGTATAAGGAATTATATTATGGCAAGCTTAAAAAACCCGATGCAGAACCTTATTCCTGAAGGAACCCCGGGTCGTGATTGTTTTGGTTGTGGAGCTGATAATCCACATGGTCTCCATCTTAAGAGCTGCATGGAAGGTGATATAGCCGTGAGCCGGTTTACGCCCGAGCCATATCATATTGCTTTTCCAGGAATCGTAAACGGAGGGATTATCGCAACCCTAATCGATTGTCATGGAATATGGGCTTCAATAGGTTATTATATCTTGCATCATAAACCTGAAGCAATAGACAGACCGGACGTGATGTACGTAACCCGAAAATTGACAATTGAATATCTAAAACCAACCCCAATGGGAGAACTTATCCTGCGAGGCTGGGTAATAAAAGAGGGCGCTCGTTCATCAACTGCCCAGGTTGAACTATTTTCAAAAGATCAACTTTGTGTGACGGGCGAAGTTGTTGGAGTGCGCCTTCCTGAATAAAACAATCCTCATTCAGGGAGTACCAACGATATACCTGCGGTAATTTTTTTCATATGCCTCGATTTTAAATTAATTTGCTATTCTCAAATAACCTCATAGAACATGCATATTATTTGTGAAAAAGAAATTGATGCCCATAACATTATTGTCTCTCCCAGACCGGTCTGGAAATGCATGACCTGCCCAATGCATGGGAAAACCGCTTCATGTCCGCCATTTGTTCCTTCATGGCGGGAGGCGCGGGAATGGATTTGTTCCTTTCAAAAGGCCCTTGCTGCCAAGTTTGCAATAGATATGGATAATTATGAAAAAGAAAAAAGGAGCGTATCGTACTGGTTACTTGAAAAAGAGAAAAAATATTTTAATGAAGGTTATCTCTATGCCTTTGCTCTTTTTCCCGGCAATTGCAACCTCTGTTATAAATGTGAGTTTGAAAAGACTCAGAAATGTGCATACACGACAAAGGTCAGGCCATCCTTAGATGCCATAGGCATTGAAATTAACTCCTTAACCAGGATTGATTTTACCGAAAGTGTTTTGTATGGTCTGATCCTGATCGATTAGGATTTGTTCAAGATGCAAGAGTTTGCGGTTGACGATAGATTAAAATGGGAATGAAGAAAACGCCCTGATTTTGGGATGAAAAATTGTAATTGTTCCTGAGAAGCTGCCAAAAACTGTTATAACAATAAACAGGATAATAAACATAGTGGAAAAAATGCAAAAAAATGAAAAAATAAGGAACATAGCCATCATCGCTCATGTCGATCATGGCAAAACAACACTTGTTGACGCTATGCTCAGTCAGAGTGGATTATTCAGGCCCGGCCTTGAAGTTGATGAGAGAATAATGGACAGCATGGAGTTAGAGAGAGAAAGAGGGATAACGATTGCCGCAAAGAACTGTTCCGTACAATGGAACGGGATAAAGATAAACATCATTGACACTCCAGGCCATGCTGATTTCGGTGGTGAGGTCGAGCGTGCCCTTTCAATGGCTGATGGCGCCATTCTTCTCGTTGATGCTTCTGAAGGACCGCTGCCGCAAACCCGTTTTGTGTTAAATAAAGCTATTAACAAAAATCTTAAGATTATTGTCGTAATAAACAAAATCGACAGAAAGGATGCGCGTCCTGATGAGATTCTTGATGAGATATATGACCTTTTCCTGGATCTTGATGCAGACGATGAACAACTCGATTTCCCATATCTTTATGCAATCGGACGGGAAGGTATGGCAACAAAGACCCTTGCAGAAAGGGGGGATAATCTCCATCTTCTATTTGATACCATTATCAATGAAATACCTGCCCCTCAATATAATATGGAAGAACCGTTTCAGATGCTTGTTTCTAATCTCGGTTACTCAGACTATCTCGGAAGGCTTGCAATAGGAAGAGTCTTTAACGGAACAGCGAAATTCAATGACACAATGGTTTGTATAAATGAAACAAACGGACACCTCCCGCTCAAGATATCAAAGCTTAAGGTGTATGACGGGTTGAATCTGAGAGAAGTTGAAACCGTAGAGCCTGGTGATATTATTGTTCTTTCCGGGATCAATGATGTCAGGATAGGCGATACTATCTGCACAAAGGAGTTTCCAAAACCCTTAAAGAGAATAACCGTGGACGAGCCAACGATTTCCATGGAATTCACTATAAACACCTCTCCTTTGAGTGGTATGGAGGGAAGTGTCGTGCAGTCAGTCAAGATTCGTGAAAGGCTTATAAAGGAGACTCTCTTAAATGTTGCTATCAAGTTTGAAGAGACGCGGGACAGGGAACGCTTTGTTATAAAAGGCAGGGGAGAGTTCCAGATAGCTATCCTTATCGAAACCATGAGGAGGGAAGGGTTCGAACTGAGCGTAGGTCGCCCAAAGGTGATTTACAAACGTGTAGATGGAAAAATACTTGAACCGATAGAAAAATTATTTGTGGATTGTGATGAGAGGTTCGTGGGGATTGTGACCGAAAAACTTTCCTTCAAAAAGGGAAAAATGACAAATCTTGTAAATAACGGAAGCGGAAGGATAAGGGCTGAATTTTCAATTCCCTCACGTTCCCTGATCGGTTACAGAGATGAGTTCCTCACAGACACAAAGGGCACAGGAATCATGAACACCTTTTTTGCAGGGTATGAAACCTATCGCGGTGATTTCCTCAGCAGGTTTACAGGCTCAATTGTTTCGGACAGGAAAGGGAAATCCGTTGCGTATGCGCTCTTTCATCTTGAACCGAGAGGACGTCTTTTTATTACGCCCGGAGAACCTGTTTATGAGGGAATGATAGTAGGTGAACATAATAAGGATGGTGATATTAACGTAAATCCATGCAAGGAAAAGAAACTTACTAACATGCGTGCTTCGGGGAAAGACGAAAGTATCGTATGCACAGCCTTTAAACCGATGACACTCGAAAGAGCGATAAATTTTATCAATGATGATGAGATGGTGGAGGTTACACCAAAATCAATAAGATTGCATAAAAGGGTGTTTTCAGCACAGAAAAGGCGCCAGATGAGACCGTCAAAAAACACGGATTGAGAGAAAACCAATATCATGAATATAAACAGAAAAGAGATAGATAAACGCCGAACCTTCGCTATCATCAGCCACCCGGATGCCGGTAAAACCACATTGACCGAAAAGCTGCTTCTCTTTGGCGGAGCCATTCATCAGGCAGGAGCCGTAAAGGCCCGCAAGGCACAAAGATATGCAAGAAGCGACTGGATGGCCATAGAAAAAGAAAGGGGCATTTCTATCACCACATCGGTGATGAAATTTAATTACGGGGGGGTTGAGATAAACCTTCTTGACACTCCCGGGCATCAGGATTTCTCTGAGGATACTTACAGGGTGCTTACGGCAGTTGACAGCGCCCTTATGGTAATAGACAACGCCAGGGGAGTTGAACCTCAGACCGAGAAGCTGATGGAAGTATGCCGCATGCGCAACATTCCTATAATTACCTTTATAAACAAGCTGGACGCAGAAGGTATGGCGCCGCTTGATGTTATCTCTGATATCGAGGATAAACTGCAGATAGAATGTTCCCCTCTTTCCTGGCCCATAGGCATGGGAAAAAGATTCAAGGGGGTGTATAATTTCTATAAAAAAGAGCTTCATCTTTTTAAACCCGGCCGGAAAACAGACATTAGGGAGGGCATTGTGATAAAAGACCTTTCCGATTTAAAACTTGATGAGATTATAGGAAGCCAGGCGGATGAATTAAGGGAGGATATTGAGTTGATCGAAGGCGCCGCAGATCCGTTTGAACCTGACCATTATCTGAAAGGTAATCAAACTCCTGTTTTTTTTGGAAGCGCCATTAATAATTTCGGGGTGAAGGAGCTGCTTGATACGCTGGTGGAAATGGCGCCGTCTCCCGGACCCAGGGCTGCTCTTACAAGAGAGGTCTCACCTTATGAGAAATCTTTCTCCGGCTTTGTATTTAAAATCCAGGCTAATATGAACCCTGCACACAGAGACAGAATCGCATTTATAAGGATCTGCTCAGGCAAATTTACAAAAGGAATGAAGGCATTTCAAAACAGAACAGGAAAAGATGTTCAATTTTCAAATGCCACTATTTTTATGGCACAGGGACGTGAGAACGTGGCAGAGGCATACCCTGGGGATATTATAGGTATTTATAATCATGGCACCATCAGGATTGGTGACACGTTCACAGAAAAAGAGCCTTTAAAATTTTGCGGAATTCCTAATTTTTCTCCTGAATTTTTCAAAAAGGTAATCCTCAAAAATCCGTTGAAGGCCAAACATCTTCGAAAAGGTCTTATTCAGCTTGCTGAAGAGGGTGTTGTTCAGGTTTTCAGGCCGGTTGTTGGGAATGACTATCTCCTTGGCGCCGTGGGAATACTGCAGTTTGACGTTACAATGGAACGTCTCAGGTCCGAATATGGTGTTGATGCTGTTTACGAGTCTGTTAACTACAAAGTGTCACGGTGGATCGAATGTGATGATCCCGGGAAGATGGAGGCCTTTGAGAAAAAAAACAGAACCAACATTGCCCTGGATGCCGAAGGGGCGAAGGCCTATCTGACCACAAGTGAATGGCAACTCGGTTATTGCATTGAACAATGGCCTGAGATAAAGTTTAATAAGACAAGAGAAATTAGTGATAATGACAGGAATCTGCTTTCCTGAGGCTGTGATGCCTACCTGGGAAAGTTATTTCGTTCTCGTCCCTTAGGGCTCACGCAAAAAATGCAGTAACATTCAGATTCTCGTACTTTCGTGTTTTCGCGATATTTTCTGTAAGTTCCCTCACTTCGCAGAATTGGTGCGCCCAGGGTGATTCGAACACCCGACCTACGGATTCGTAGTCCGTCACTCTATCCAGCTGAGCCATGGGCGCAATCATTTTTTTATATCAAACTTGAGACGATTTTGCAAGTACCACTTATTATAAAATTTAAAAAATGCGGAGCGCCTCGATTTTATTCCCGGAGGTGGGTTTATCTCCTGATAATAAGGTATAAAACTTAAAAAGAATTTCTCATTCATGAGTAATTGCTCAGGACCTTCTTAATGATGACGGTTGTCGAAAACCCGGTCACAAAGGGGATGTTCCTGACTTCTCCCCCTGCCTTTTTGACCTCATCCGCCCCGATAATTTCATATTCTTTCCAATCGCCGCCCTTTACAAGGATGTCAGGCATGATGCTCGAAATCACGTTCAGAGGGTTATCTTCATCAAATATCAGAACGCTGTCCACGCTGCTTAGGGCTGCAATCAGTTCAGCCCTTGCCCGCTCGGATAATATTGGTCTTTTGACCCCCTTTATTGACCTTACGGAACGATCACTGTTTACAGCAACTACAAGATAGTCACCCAATTCCCGAGCAGCAGAAAGATACCGGGTATGACCTGGATGAAGAATATCAAAACATCCATTTGTAAATACGATTCTTTTTCCTAAACCTTTAAGTCGGTTACACTCGGTTTTTGTTTTCCGGAGGTCTTTTATTTTTTGACGATATGATTCCATTTTCATCTTATGGACCCGGAGTCCTTGCTAACGCCAGGCAAAAGACCTCCTTGCAACCGGCCATTTTAAGAGTTCTGGCGCATTCATTCAAAGTGTTGCCTGTAGTTGCCACGTCATCTATTATAAAAATCATTTTCCCTTTTACCGCATCAGTGTTTATCACCTTAAATGCACCGCGTACGTTCTTTTTCCTTTCATTCTTTATAAGTCCTGTTTGCGGGGATGTATATCTTACCCTTATTAAAGATAAAAAGTCGAGCCCTGTCTTAAGTTCATTCGCTACATATCTCGCAAGCAACAAGCTCTGGTTAAATCCTCTTTCACGTAATCTTTTTGGGTGAAGTGGCACAGGTATAATTATTGCATTATCAATTTCCGTGAACAGGCAAACCGCGAAACCGGCAAGAAGGGGACCAAGATAATCGGCGAGAACCCTCTTTTGTCCATACTTGAATTTATGAATTGCCGTCACAATAGTCCCTTTATAAAGATAAGGAGCCGCAATTTTATCATAAAATGGCCTTTTTCTCAAACAATCTTCACAGAGATGATTATCCTTTTCCCCGGAGGTAAAAGGGACGCCGCATATTGGACATAGCGGAGAACTTATCTTTTGAAAATTGGCCCGGCATTTCCAACAAATTGATTTGGAACTATTGTTATTCCACCTGTCACCGTTTGACAGAAATTCCATACAAACAGGACATCTTGGGGGGTAAATTATATCAAGCAGGCTGCCGAAAAGTTCCTTTGCACAGCATTTCAGACTGATGGTTTTCTTTATCACCTCGAATATCCTCGAATTTTCAGTCAGGCAGGAATATAAAGGACCCGGAAAAGCGTGACAAATATCTCGGAAATTCGGCATCCTTCAACAAGTTCAAAAGTTACATAAAATCTGGCATCCTTCATTTTGAGGTAAAAGTAGTTGACGCTTTTATTGAAACCTAAATCCTGCAAGCGTCGAGTTTGCCGAAGACCTGCCTGCTGCAGGCAGGTGCAAGGCGGCAAGGGCGCAGACGTACTACTACGATACTTCAAGTC
>JAGGXA010000215.1 GCA_021163285.1 Deltaproteobacteria bacterium
GACTTGAAGTATCGTAGTACGTCTGCGCCCTTGCCGCCTTGCACCTGCCTGCAGCAGGCAGGTCTTTGGCAAACTCGACGCTTGCAGGATTTAGGTGTAAATTGTAGAAAAGGCTTATCAGCCTCTTAAATCAGCGGCAGGATGCCGCAGCCCATTTTCTGCCAAATGTAAAGTAAAAATAAAGGATGCCCGGAACACCACCAATATCATTCCTATAAGGCTGTCCGGGAATGCCCTTTTTCCCAAACTCTGCGTTATGCTCAAAAAATTATCCTCAAAATATCAACTATATGTCTACGGTAATTTTTTGAGCAAGCCTTGATTTTGAAAAAAATTGCTATTCTCGGGCAACCTCCTGGACGGCATCCTAAGAAAGGATTTTCAGGGCCTCCCTGATCAATTCCTCCAGGCGAATGTCACTCCTTAGGGATTGAACTTTTTTGATTGCCATTGTTCCCGACCTCGCTGAATAGCCCAGGTTAATAAGCGCTGACAGGGCATCATCCATAATCAGGTTCTCTTGTCCTTTGGCAAGCGCCGGAACGGAGACTTCTTGATCGCCAATAGCCTTTAAAGCCCTGTCTTTTAGCTCCAGGGAGATCCTTTCCGATGTCTTTTTCCCGATACCGGGAATAGCCTGCATTCGAACAGAATCTCCAGATGCAATAGCCTCAATTAGCTCCTGGGGTCCAATACCTGAAAGGATATTCAGGGCCAGCTTCGGCCCAATACCCGAAACCGAGATCAACATCAAGAACAGATCTTTTTCAAGTGTTGTCTGAAACCCGAAAAGGAGCAGCGCATCATCTCTGACATGGGTATAAATATGCAGGCTGACTTTTTCTTCCGTTTCAGGGAGGATGTAATATGTCGAAAGGGGAATAAAGACTTCATAGCCGATTCCGCCTGCATCTATAATAATTGACTGGGTTGTCTTTCTGAATAAAGAGCCTCTTAGAAATGCAATCATATTCTATTGAGAAACACTCCTTTTAAGCATTTCGAATCGTAACCGGTTGAGATGACATATAGCTGTTGCCAATGCATCAGAGGCGTCGAGTTTTAATGGTGTTTTGATATTTAGTATGATACGTACCATTGAACGGACCTGCTCCTTTGTAGCCCTTCCGTAACCTACAACGGATTGTTTAATCTCAAGCGGCGCATACTCAAATATCCGCACTCCACATTGAACAGCCGCAATCAAAACAGCCCCCCTGGCATGGCCAAGCTTCAGGGAACTCTTAATGTTTTTTGCATAAAAAACATCTTCTATGGCCATCTCCTGCGGCTGGTAATGATTCATTATCTCTAACATGGCCTTATAGATGTTATGAATCCTGTGATAAAAGGGGATATTGCCGGAAGAGGTGATACAGCCTGAATAAATGCAGGTAGATACATCATTTTTCTTCTCAACCAGCCCATACCCTGTAACCCTCGAACCGGGATCTATCCCCAGTACAAGCATCAGCTCAATGCCTCCATGGTCTCATCGGATACGTCAAAATTTGAGTAAACATGACTAACATCTTCATTGTCTTCAAGACATTGCATCAAATTCAACATCTGCTTTGCCTTTTTACCCTCAACTTTTACCAGATTTTTGGGAATCATGCTGATTTCCGCCACAGAATAAGATATCTTACTGTCTTCTATTGCTTTCTTTACGGACTCAAAATCCGAAGGACCTGTAACAACCTCAAAGACACTCTCCTCATCTATCACATCCTCAGCGCCTGATTCAAGAGCAAGCTCCATAAGTTGTTCTTCATCTACCTCGTCCTTATCAATTACTATCAGACCTTTTTTTTCAAAAAGCCAGGACACGCAACCAGGTTCGCCAAGATTACCTCCATAACGCTCAAAGAGATGTTTCACTTCAGCTACAGCCCTGTTTTTATTATCCGTAAGACAGTCAACAAGTACGGCAACACCGCCGGGCCCATATCCGTCATAACTAATTTCCTCATATGAAACGCCCTCTAATTCACCTGTTCCTTTTTTGATAGCCCTTTCGATATTCTCTTTGGGCATGTTTTCTGATTTTGCGGCAGCAATTGCCGTTCTCAAACGGGGGTTTCCATCCGGATCGCCGCCGCCTATTCGTGCGGCAACAGTTATTTCTTTGATAAGCCTGGTAAAGATTTTACCCCGTTTTGCATCGGCTGCCCCCTTTTTATGCTTAATCGAACTCCATTTCGAATGTCCTGACATTTGCCCTCCTTATTTAATTCGTTATTGTCATTCCCTGTTACAAACATCCCTGATATTATTTGTGTGGACATCCCTGCAAGAAACACGAAACAACAACACATAGATCAAAATTTTTTCATTCCATTCCGATACTTTCTCAATTCATAACCCATGAATTAACAGCTCGGGTTTTTGCGCAAACCCTAAATTGATAAACGGCTACAAAAAGCCCAGGCCCACAAGATAGACCTCTCTGCTCTTCTTACGGGTAGCTCTTGCCCTGAAAAGCCGAATTTTAAGGAAATGCCTGGATAATTTTGCCTTAAAAGGTGTAAGATCTTCGTTTTCAAAGACCTTGCAAACAAAATTACCCTTTTTCTTTAAAAGTAGAAGTGCGAATTCCGCCGCCCTGTGAGCCAACAACATTGATCTACCTGCATCCGTGGAACGTATTCCGGTAGTTTGTGGAGCAAGGTCGCTCAAAACAAGATCTCGTGGGCCTATTTCCCCGGCAAGCAAATCCAGACTGGCTGTCAGAACATCGGACTGAATAAATCTGAAATTGCGAGAAGAAAGACGGTTCGGAAAGTTCACGTCTATTCCAACCACATCCCCATGCAAGCCTGCATTTTTTATCCCGTACTGTGACCATGAGCCAGGATAACAACCCAGATCAAGTAAACGGCCGCCCTTTTGGATCAATTTGAACTTTTCATCTATCTCTTTCAGTTTATAGATTGATCGGGCAAGCCATTTTTCATCTCTGGCCCGGCGGGCATAATAATCATCCCACCTGTTTCGTTTCATAATTTGTAAACCTTCACGAAGATTTAAAGCGATTAGCTTTTATACGTCAAGCATTAGCTTTTAATGTTGTATTTTTCTTTTAACACCTAAAAACTTCATTTAAATAAATATACAATAACGCCTTGTTTATTTTGATTAATGGTTTTCGTTCAGGCAGTAAATAATATCATCATGTCCAATACAGGTTCATCCATAATAGAAAAAAAAACGTACCCTATTCAAAAACCATGGTAAAATTCATTTTCAATTTACAAAAAGACTTTATTTACGCATAGTTACCTTTCAACACACTGCCCATTACCATGAAATTTGAATAGAATGCAAAAAAACCTTGATTTATTATATTTATCATAGATATATATGCATTGCAAAATAAATATAAGCTCAGTTTTTTTGAGCGGGTCCTTGTCAATTCAGGAGATATTTAATTCCAATCCGTTTTAAACCGCGAACAGTTACCATAATTTTAATTGACAAATAATGAAGTTTTGACTTATTATTTATATTTTAACTGTTTACGGAATGTTGAAACCGGAAAATAGAAATCGGAAATTTGGCCTTTATATTTTTGATATTTTTGTGCTGCTGATGAACGTATTCAATTTTGGGCCTTTTTTTTTGCCACCTGTTTGCCGGGCTCCGCCTCATAAACAAGAGGTAGAGCGTAAAAAGCTGTCCGGGAATGCCCTTTTCCGCATAACGCAGAGATTGGGCAAAAAGACCATTTCTGGATGAACACTAAGAGACGAGGACAAAATAATATTCCCAAGCAGGCGCACAGATTCAGGTCGGGTTTGTTCGATCTAAAAGCACAAAAGTTGCAGGAATAGTGAGCTGTTTCAATATTTTTGCACTTTCAGCTCGGGCAAAGATGGCCTGAAGCTGCGATGCATAGTTGGGGAAGTTAATTTGTCCTCGTCCCTAACTACATTTTTCCGCATGTATAACCAAATACTCCGGAATTTCGGCGTATTTATGGATAGATAATGAAGATAAACATAAAAAAAATTCATAAATTAAGTATCATCCCGGGCTTCATTTTAATCATTTTAATCAATTTTATTTCCTTTCAGGATAGTCTGGCCCAGGAACCTAAACAAGTTTTAAGCATTGAAGCCTATGATATGCTCAATGCAGTTCCGGATACTTACCTCATTGATATCAGAACCAGATCGGAATATCAGTTTGTAGGTCACCCTGTTATTGCTTACCTGTTTCCATACATGTTCATGACCAATGAGTTTGGGAAAAAAGATGAATCATACGGTTATCGATTCAATGTAAAAAATGAGGATTTTCTTAAAGAAATAAGCAAGGTATTCAAAAAAGACGACAACCTTCTCATCATAGGCCGCGATGGTTCCCGAAGCATTTTAGCTTCAAGCGAGCTTATGAAAGCCGGCTTCAGGAATGTCTATAACGTGAAGGATGGCTTTGAAGGGGCATTATTTCCCACCTTTGAAAACAATAATAAAAACAAATTTTATCGGCAGATTGCAAAAAGAAATACTGTTTATGGTTTTAATCACAGACGTCATTATGGTTGGCAGTGGTGGGGACTTCCATGGACCTATGAAATAAATCTCAAATATATCTATCCTCCTGATATCAGTCCATCCGGGAAATAATTCCCTCCTTTTTTGGTGATTATTGATTAATACCTAAAACCTGCATAAACTATTTTCAAGAAGAAAATTATGCTTTTAATATCAACGAATTACAGAAATGTTGTGCTTGTATAACACACATCATTTTGATACGGCCATAAAGGTTGTGATTTTTGAAAATAGTTTACCCTTAAGAAGCGCCGAGTTTACCAAATCTGCTGTGCTGGCAAGGATTTGAAGTATCGTAGTACGTCTGCGCACTCCACGCCTTGCACGTCCGTCCAGCAGACCGGCCCTCGGCATACACACCGCACCCCCCGACTCCCC
>JAGGXA010000126.1 GCA_021163285.1 Deltaproteobacteria bacterium
GACCGATTCAAGAGTACGATAGGCGGCCTCTGGTAATTGGTGTCTGAACGATAAGTTCGTTCGGACTCGATTTTTGAATGTTTAATTTTAAATGTTGAATTGAGAAAAGGAACAACTTCAATATGTGTAAACGATCCCTGTCGCTCATCTGCACGGGTTCAGGGCAAGTGACACAGGGTTTTATTGGCTATGAGTCACTTGTCCTGATCACGAACTTCCGGGAGCGCTGATAAACGCTTTACATACCTGAGGATTCCGTAAGTTTATAGCCGGAAACGGTTACAGGATAAGCCGCGTTATTTCCCGCCATAAATCATCCTCCGTAAAATCATTCTCTTCAATATGTGTTTTGTCTTTAGGGAACCGGAAGGAAATAATCTACGCATATCGCGCAGAATTTTTGTTCATCTTGGCTACCAACTTAAAGCGGGATATTTTCCGCTTTTTGGTGGATTCGCTTCGCTTAATCCACCCTGCAAAGTTCAGTTGGTAGCCGACGTAGGGTGGATTAAGGAGCGTAAGCTACGAATCCACCAAAGCAACTGTTACCGCAACGCAGAAGATGGACAAAAGGATAAGCAGGATGCGTAGATTATTTTCTGTAAGTTCCCTTAGGGACGAGGACGAAATAACATCCCCAGGCAGGCGCACAGATTCAGATCGGGCAAAGATGGCCTGAAGCTGTGATGCATAGCTGGGGAAGTTATTTCGTCCTCATCCCTTAGCAGGTACTCCTGCTTTATTTATGGATATTGATCTGCCGGCACCTCGTTTTATATAATGATGACGGGGTGAAGTAGTTTACTCTCTTTATTTTTTTGGAAACGTTTAAAAAAAACAAAATTGGTGTAAATGTTTTTGAAAACCAACCTTCCAAATGCTCGCTTTTATTGCGCTTTTTGCTCTTTAAAATCTCCCGAACCTGACTTGAATCCGAGCGCCAATTCTGTGAAGTTATTGTTACGCGAACCCTAAGGTAATAAAATAATATGACAATGAATCTTGAATCTTTTCTATTGGCTATGGAAAAGGAAGTTGCAAATTACCACACTCCTGTTGTTGACCTGATCGCAGTGCAGACCCGTGATCCCTTCAAGGTGCTGGTTGCCACAATTCTTTCAGCAAGAACCAGGGATGAAGCTACTGCCCTGGCCTCCCGCAGGTTGTTTAATGAAGCGCCTGATATTTATGCGCTGGCCGGGCTGAGTGAGGGAAGAATTCGTGAATTGATCCAACCTGTTGGATTTTTTAATAATAAAGCAAAGTATCTTTATCGGTTGCCGAACGCCCTTAAACCTTATGACGATATGGTGCCGGATGAACTTGATGATCTGTTAAAACTGCCTGGTGTAGGACGTAAAACAGCCAACCTTGTTTTATCCGTGGCATTTAACAAACCGGCTATATGTGTCGACACCCATGTCCATCGCATTATGAATATCTGGGGGTTTGTGAGCGCTAAAAATCCTGAGACCACAGAAAAGGAGTTGCGGAAAATATTGCCCGTCAAATACTGGAAAAGGATTAATTCAATTCTTGTCGCCTTTGGGCAGGAGCGATGCAAACCTCTGGGTCCTCAATGTGACGCCTGCCTGTTTGAGCAGGAGTGCCCCAAAAAAGGTGTAACTCCAAGGCGGGTGAAAAGGAAGTATCCTGATACCATTAAACTTGTTTCCTGGAATGTTAACGGACTCCGGGCTGTAGAGAAAAAAGGTTTTGTTGATATCGTAAAAGAGTCGGGCGCTGATATCTTTGCAGTGCAGGAGACCAGGGCCGGGCTGGAGCAGCTTTCAGATGAACTTAAAAATATTGACGGTTATTTAAGTTATTTTGCTCAGGCCGGCAAAAAAGGTTATTCAGGGGTTGGGGTTTATACCAGGCAGAAACCATTGAGAGTTACCATCGGTATTAACGTTAATCAATTTGATGACGAAGGTCGTGTTATTACCCTGGAGTTTGCAGATTTTTTCCTGATAAATGCATATTTTCCCAATGCACAGCATGAGCTTAAAAGGATAGATTATAAACTCGCATTTAATAATGCTCTGCTTGAATATGCAAAACAGATGGTCGTTAGAAAAACGTCTATTATCTGTGGAGATTTCAACGTTGCTCACAAAGCCATTGATCTTGCCAATCCCAAAACTAATGAAAAAAATCCCGGTTTTTCCATTGAGGAGAGAAACTGGATGGACAGTTTTATCAATGCAGGGTGGGTAGACACATTCAGAGTTTTCAATCAGGAGCCTGGGCAATACTCCTGGTGGAGTTATCGTTTCAATGCGAGAAACAAAAATATCGGCTGGCGGATTGATTATTTTATAATTGATGCGAATAGCAAATCAAGGCTTATCAGCGCTGCCATATTAACTGATATCCCCGGTTCTGATCATTGTCCGGTGCAGTTGGAATTAAAAACCGGGCCAAAAAAAAGATAGGTAAGGTATCTAATTAGTGCCTGAACGAAAACTATTTATCATATTAATAAAATAAGTATTTCCAGCTTTTTCTCTAAATGAAGATTTAAAGTGATTAGCTTTTAGGTGTTAGGTATTAGGGACGAGGACGAAATAACATCCCCAAGTAGGCACACAGATACAGGTCAGGTTTGTTCGATCTAAAAGCACAAAAGTTGCAGGAATAGTGAGCTATTTCAAGATTTTTGTACTTTTAGATCGGGCAAAGATGGTCTGAAGCTGTGATGTATAGTTGAGGAAGTTAATTTGACCTCGTTCCTTAGCTCTAAAAATTGGCATCCTTCATTTTTGTTTTACACTTGGCAGAAAAGTGGCAGCGGCATCCTGCCGCTGATTTAAGAGACTATAAGCTTCTTCTGCAATTTACAATTTTTAGTTCCAATAAAAGTGTCAGCTACTTTTATCTCAAAATGAAGGATGCCAAAAATTGCGCTTCTCGTTCCCGCGCTCCAGCGTGGGAACGCATACCATATAAGGAATCCCAAGCTGAAGAATAGGAACTTGGAGACTGTCCGGGAATAGCAATTTTTTTCAAAATCAAGGCTTGCTCAAAAAATTACCGCAGACATATAGTTGATATTTCGAGGATAATTTTTTAAGCATAACGCAGAGTTTGGGAAAAAGGGCATTTTCGGACAGCCTCCTAGGCAAGAACCAACAGCAAAAAAAATTGTAAACCGCAAATGAAAGATGCCTGAAAATGTTCTATTTTTCCCTTAACACCTAAAATCTAATACTTCATTTAATCAAACAATAACGCCTTGTTTTATTTTGATTAATAATGTTTTCGTTCAGGCGCTAATTAATACAGACCCTTCGGATCTCACTGATATCTGTTATTCCCTGAAATACCTTCAGTATTCCATCCTGTTTCAGGGTGCTCATGCTTTCTTTCATTGCCTGTTTAAAAATTATCTCGGTATTGGCCTGTTTTTTGATCATTTTTTTTATTTCAGCCGTACCTTCCATTAATTCATGGACACCGAGACGACCTTTATAACCTGTCCCGGAGCATGCATCGCACCCTGCCGGTTTGTAAAGGGTCAGGTCGGATGAATATTCTATTCCTGTAGTCTCAAAATATTCTCTTCCGTAGTAATCAAGAATTTCTTCAAATTCTTCCTTGGAAGGGTTATAGGCTTTACGGCATTTTTTGCATAATCTCCTGACAAGTCTTTGGGCCAATACTCCGAGGAAGGCATCAGAAAAATTAAGCGGGTTAAGTCCCATGTCAAGTAATCTTGTTACGGTTTCGGGAGCACTGTTGGTATGCAGGGTCGAAAAAACAAGATGGCCGGTAAGTGAAGCCTCAACACCTATTGAAGCCGTCTCTTGATCCCTCATTTCACCGATCATTATCACATCCGGGTCTGCCCTTAAGAATGCCCTCATTATCCTTGGGAAATCCAGCCCGATTGATGCTTTGGCTTCTACCTGTCTGAGGCCATTCTGAGTTATCTCCACAGGGTCTTCAGCAGTCCATATTTTTATTTCCGGTGTGTTTATATGGCCGAGAACAGAGTGGAGGGTTGTGGTTTTGCCTGAACCGGTCGGTCCTACAACGAGAACAAGACCGTATGGTTTCTTGATTATATTTTTCAAGACGCTCAAATTTCTTTCATTCAGGTTCAGTTCATCAAGTTTCATGGCGCCTGCCGAGGCCAGAATTCTCAGAACTGTATCCTCAAAACCACCGGCAGTGGGAAGTGTGGCTACTCGAAGTTCAAAGGGAGGTATACCTTTGCGCTTAAATTTTATTTTTCCGTCCTGAGGCAATCTTCGTTCGGCAATATCAAGTTTGGCCATTACCTTGATTCTTGAAAGAATGCCCCTTGACATAGAGTTGGGTATCTTCAGGTAATCCTGGCAGACACCATCAATCCGAAAACGGATGCCTGTGGTTTTCGTAAGGGGTGATGGCTCTATATGTATATCAGAAGCATTTTTTCTGTATGCAGCAATAAGTATCTGATCGACGAGCCTGACCACCTGGCCGGAGACCTCTTCAAGTTCATCTTCTTGCTCTTCTATGTCCTCATCTTCTTCAAAAGAGATCTCTGTCATTAGTTCAAAATTTTCAGGAGAATTCTCATCAGCAGCATTTCCGTCCTTTTTTTGTTCATCAAAAAAACGTTTAATAAAAGCCTCTATATCCTCTTTTATTGCTACTGAAAATTCAATTTTGTTTGTCTTCAACAGGGTTCTTATATGATCGGTCCTGCTAAGGTCCCGTGGATCATCAATCAGCACTTTGATAACATTCTTATCCCAGCTTAGCGGAACCCATATTTCATGAAGAAGAAAAGGTTTTTTCAGATTATTGATAAGTTCTACAGGTGTGGGGAATTCAGGGTTATACATCTTGAAAGGGCAGCCATAGAAAAATGAAATCGATTTTCCTAATTCCTCTTTTTGGACCCTGAACTGTTCGACCAGGATAAATTCCACGCTTTTTTTCATCGTTTTTGACAGGGCAAGCGCCTTCTGGAGCTGATTCGTAGTCACAATTTTTTGATTAAGCAGGTAGTCATATTTTGAACCTGAAGAGAGTCTTGCTATTATTGAATCAAGTCTGTTTGTAATTTTATTATTATCAGGTTCAATTTCCCGGGCAGCTCTATAAAGATCAAGGGCCAGGTCTTTAAAGTCCCTTTTCTCCATTTCTTTCCCCAGCATGAATTTGACCTGCGCCTTATCTTTATTATCAAAGCCATTATTCCTGATTATTCTGTCAAATTGTTCCAGGACTTTTGAAGGAGAATGGATTTTGAAAAGACATTCTGTAAACTCAGGAATAATTTTTTCAGGAGAATAACCCAAATTAAACAGCTTTTCATATTCAAGGACAGCCTCCTTCCAAAGACCTAAATCTTTGAAAGCAGCCACTCCATCGATAATCGCTGGAATATCTTTGTTGCTGGAGAGAGTTTTTCTGAAATTAGAGATATCTTCGGCAGATACATTCTCATTATCGATTTGGTCCTGTTCAACAAGCTCTTTTTTTAACTCTTTGATCTTTTCCGTAATTATTTTGTGATTGTTACTGTTGGATGCGGGAATATCCGCTAATATTTGTTGATAAATATCAAGGGATTCCTCTATCAATCCCATTGAATAATAGACTTCAGCCTCTTTTGCTTTAGAGGAAATGGTTGACTTGTCGCTTATCTGAACATTGCTCATTTAGTTGTCACTTCTGATATGTTAACCTGTCGGGAGTCTTCTATAATATATTTTTCATGAAAAACCGCTTTAATCCGCTCATAGTTGTTGTTTGTTTTAGTGCAGGTATGAGGATGTCACAGTTAAGCCTTACCATAGCAACGGGCGCAAAACATCCCATCAGTATCATAAGAAAACCCAACTCCGTTTTCCTGATATAAAGCCTGCTCTTTTCAAAAACGAGTTCAACCTCATTTATTTTGTTTAATGAGAGGAAAAAAAGCCTCCACCAATCTTTTTTTTCCGGTTCTTCTGAAAGAGGGGATACAAACTCTTTAAATAGCAGCTTTCCCGTAAAAGAGAAAAGCATTACTCCCTTAACATCATTCATGTTCAAGATATCTTTAAATAATTTTTTCATGTTTTAATTCCGCAATGGTTACGATCATGTTCAGATCCTGGTAAGGAACGAGGACAAATTAACTTCCCCAACTATGCATCACGGCTTCAGGCCAACTTTGCCTGATCTAAAAGTATAAACATCTTGAAACAGCTCACTTTTCCTGCAACTTTTGTACTTTTAGATCGAACAAACCTGACCTGAATCCGGGCGCCTGCCCGGAGAAGTTATTTCGTCCTCGTCCCTGACCGTTCACCCCATACTCGTGCCGACGTTTTGCCTTGGAACGTATTTATTATGATAATTCTTTATAGGATATATTGGACAGGAGCTTGATAATCCTGTCCCTCGGACATTTGGGGTTAAGCAGCAGGACTGTGGTTTTTTTCCCCGGCATTAGTATATAATCATTAGCTTCATCCCGGTTAATATAACCGAGCTTTAATTCTCCCGTATTAAAAAAAGAGCCAATCCTTGATATTTGCGCTATCAGGCCGTCCCATGAACTATTATAGTATATATCCTCTAAACCGCACCTTTCTCCGATTTCATTTCTCAGTTTGCCATGAATGGTATCTATCAGATTCAGCTTTTTTAATTTGTTTACTTTGCCGGCTTTTTCAGGTATTGCCTCTTTTACAAGGGTTTCCGCTTCATTCTTTTCCTCCTTTTCGTCTTTCAACCGCATAGCTTCAAGAAGTATAGCCTGGAGATCGCTTTCGATTTTCTTGTTCTGCACAATGCATTCATTCTGAATTGCAAGGCTGACTTTATACCAGGAGAATATTTCATAGGCTGCGTCAACGCCTTTAAGATCATTGACCCTGGCATCAAGCAATTCGCCGTCCCGAAAAAAAAGAGCCCCTTGTTTACCTGATGCATTATCAATAAGTCTGATGGTGCATGTCTGCTGTTCCATCTCTACAAGTTGCAAAAACATACCGGATGAAACACTATGCAAAGTTCCGCCTTCCGATTCCTTCCCCAGAATTTCGATTATCTGAGAGGCAAGCTCCTCCACCATGAAAGGTTTTTGAATATACGCCACTGCGCCCTTTTCTCTTGCCAGTTTTTCCATCTCTTTTGTACTATAACCGGTCATTATTATTACAGGTATGTCCGGGTAGTTTTCCATAATATGCGTCAGGAGTGCAAGACCATCCATGCGGGGCATCTTAAGATCGGCAACAACGAGGGTAACGCTGTTTTTTTTGAGACTTTCAATAGCAACAATACCATCACCTGCTATTAATACGGAAAAGATCTTATCGTATTTTTCCAGTCCCTCTTTGAGTGATAACAGTATCTCCTTGTTGTCATCGACAATCAGAACCTTTTTTTTTATCATTTGAACCCCTCACCATGGTTTAACCGGACATGGCACTTTTTCCCAAACTCTGCGTTATGCTCAAAAAAAATATCTTCGAAATATCAATCATAAGCCTGCGGTAATTTTTTTCGCAAGCCTTGATTTTGGAAAAGTTGCTGTTACAGAAAAAGAGATGCTAAAACGTTAAGTTATTTTTGCGCGAGTCCTGACCTTTACCCATAAATACTTTATAGCTGTAAAAACAGCAAGTTACAGCGTTGACAGTCTGAATGCATAAAAATTGTAATTGCAATAAAAAAATAATCTATAAGCACTTAGGGAACGAGGACGAAATAGCATCCCCAATGAGGCACACAAATTTAGGTCAGGCTTGTTCGATCTAAAAGTACAAAAGTTACAGGAATAGTGAACTATTTCAAGATTTTTGTACTTTTAGATCGGGCAAAGATGGCCTGAAGCCGTGATGCATAGTTGGGGAAGTTAATTCTTCTTCGTTTCTAACTTCAGTAGTTTCGACTTGTGGGTAAAGGGCAGCCCTATCCAGCCTCCGAGATATACATTATGATGATTTGTCAATATCTACTATCTTTATTCCGCCCACATAATCCATCGCCTCATATTTTTTAATGCCTCTTATTTTTCTTGCAAGTTCATTTAAGTTTTCGACTTGATTATGTACCTTCATTATTTGTTGATAATTATGATCATCATGATGCAAACCGGATAGTATCTCGTTAAGTAAATTATTGAGTATTGTAAGGGGCTGGTTTACCCTGTGAGCCGCGCCGCCTGCCATTTCCAGCACTCCCTGAAGCTTTTCCCTTGCCAGACGCTCTCTCTCAATTTCTATGCTCGCTGTTTCGAGACGCTCCATCTCTTTTGTGATATCCATTATTGTTCCATCTAAATAAACGACCTTACCGCCATCGTTTAAAACCCTCCTCGTTGTTAATGTGCACAAAATGGAGGTCTTCTCTTTTTTTTCAAACAGAAAAAGGTGGCCGTTCACCTGTTTCAACTCCAGTGTCAACCTTGTAAAGTCATAGCCGGCTTTTTTATTTTGAAACAGTTCAGTTAATGAATGGTCAGTAAAATCCAGGGCGGGATCAAATCCAAAAATTGCGGTAAAGGGCTTGTTATAATAAATGAGTTTCCCATTAGTGGCTATACGGAAAACAGCAACAGAAAGATTATCTATAAGTTCAGCATAGCATCTTGTTTTTTTTGTTAGGATAACCTTAGAAGATTTACCTGCCATACATATCAACCTGATCCCTGAATTTATTCATCCTGTGCAGTTAGCTATTAGCAGTTGGCTTTTTGACCTGTTGATTAAATTCGGGTGTTATACAAAAAAGTGAGTTTTGTGCTTTTAGATCGAACAAACCTGACATGAATCTGTGTTTTTATTTAGGGGTGTTATTTTGTCATTGTCCCTAATTACTAAAAGCTAATGGCTAAAGACTGATCGCACAACTCGAATTTATTTCATAGTCAGCTCCGCATAGCCGGACCCCGATAAGGTCCGATGTAAAGCGCCGTACATGTCAATATAACAGCAATGCCCAAAGCGCCCGGCCCTGAATGGCCTATATGATATTCAGTTTTAAGAGTTCTGATTTATATTTTTTAGACCACGAAGTAGATTCCGTTCGAAACTGAGACAAAACGCCTAAGTCGTCAGCAATCTCATTAATAGATTCAATAACCCCATCTGCTATATCTTTGTCCTCGACTTGACCGACAAATGTAAGCTTATGATCGGAATATTTAAATTCGGATGCAAACGGATCAAGAAAAGGGTATTTATCCGCCTTTTCTATAAATTTCATTTTAAGTTGAGAATTGAAATCTCTTTTAATCTTTTTGTTGGCGCTGACCATTCTTTCAAATATATTCAGCAGTTCTTCAAGTAAGGTAAGGACCGTTGACGAAACCTTATGGGACGCTTGTTCTTTCAATCCGGCTATTCGCTTTTCCTTTGGCTGCAAGATTTTGCTTACGTGAAATATACCTCCCAATTCTTTTGACTTCTGTAAAAGAATGTTCAGGCTCTCTTCTGAATGAAGTTCGTCTCCATTCCCCCAGGAATAAGAACCACCTGAAATTTTACCGTCACAGAAAAATATGAGGCCGCCTTCATTCCCGTTGTTGATGGTGACATCTATATAACCGGTAAGTTTTTCCGCACTCATCTTGTTAATCAATCCTTCGAGGTCGGTAAAATCCGTACTAAGGTTTTTGTATATCCTTTTTGCCTGTGAAATATTGCTCCAGAAATAGACCTTCCGAGAGTCAATTCTATAAATATTAATAGTAAAATTGTGATCAGAAGCAACCTCTATTAAATGCTCTGAAACAGTGTCCCCTTGTATCTCTCCTTCTTTGTCGTGAAAAACACCATTTAACAAATGATCCGCATCAAAAAAAAATATTCCCTCAACGGATTTGGATTGAAAATAGATGCCGCCTGCGCCGAATTCACCCTGGCAATGCTCAAACAATTTCTTCAAGTCTATATAATAGCTGTTAATATTCTGAATAACCGGTTTTTCTTTTGGGATGACGATCATTTTTACTCCTTATCCGTATCCGGTTTTTCATTGTCCCTGATGAGTTTCCGGTGGTAGAAAAGTGGCAGCGGCATCCTGCCGCTGATTTAAGAGGCTATAAGCTTTTTCTACAATTTACAATTTTCAGTTCCAATAAAAGTGTCAACTACTTTTACCTCAAAATGAAGGATGCCAAATCATTAATCGGTTCAATTCCGCTATCCGGTCCGGTTATAATAATTCCGCGGAGTTTATTTTCTGATTCACCATTAATTGCCATTGCAATCACCTTGTGAGAATCAGAAGCTGTGACATACACTACGGTTTGTATATATTGAAAAATCACTGAAATTAATCGGCTTAACTGTTGTCCCTGTCTTTTTGGAAAGGTACCTCGCCAAAGGAGAAATTCTGTTGTTTATCTGTCCACAGGAGTAACAGGGAAACAGAATAGAACTCGTCTGCAAAAATATCCCCTTCAATCAAAATTGAAAAAAATAATGCGATACAAATAAAGACTTTTTTCATTACTGATCCATTGTTGGCTAAAAATCCCGACTCGAACTTTTTTTGACATGCATCCCTGAATATTGAGCTATGAACCTTCTACCTTCAACCTTCAGATTTTAAACCCGTGAACGGTCGCAGTTATTTTTATGTGAGCCCTTGCTTTTCTGAAGGGCGATATCTATCTGCGTCTTAAGCGATCCAAGGCTGCTTGCACGGATACCCGCATTCGTTCCAGTGAAGCTGCAAGATCTGCGATTTCCCCTCCTCCTTTGACATTGATAGGGAGGTCGATTTCTCCGAGACTGATCTTTTGGGCCGCATCAGTTAATGCTTTGATTGGATTGGAAATAGTGCGGGCTATCAGATAAAAAAACAAGCTTCCCAAAATTGCTGTTGCAACCATAATCGTTAATAGAGGTTTCAGGCTGTTGCGGATCTCCATTTCAGCATCCTCGGTAAAAACACCAATATGTGCTTCTCCTCCGTTTCGCCCAATCAAGGCAGCCACGTCGTGTATCTTTTGCCCACCTACTATAAGATCTTTTGCGCTCTTATTTTTCCCTTTTGGCAGGTTGTTCCTGAGCGGCAATCCTTTTGGGAAACCTTCTTTTTTAATCTTTGTGATGAAATCAGGAGAAAATCGTTTTAGTTTTACATTATCAAAAATACCTGAAACGATACCGTCATTCTTGTGTGCGACAGATACGTAAGCCACACCAGGAACTTTGACATAGATTTCAGCAATTTTGTTTACCCGTAAGTGGTTGCGGAGACGGAGCGGTTCAATTACGGCGGCGCCGAAAGTGTGGCAGAGAGAGTATGTTCTCAAATTGATCTGTTTCGACATTAAAGACGGAACATATTTCAGATAAACAAAGGTCAAAAAAGAAGCGCTTAATAGAGTAAAAATCAGAAACATGCCAAGGAGTTTAACTCCGATACTGATTTTGCCTGGCCTGAAAGTCTTTTTTCCTGAAACAGATTTAACTTTCCGTTTTTCTTCCTTGTTTTTTTTCTTTCGTTCTTTTTTATCCGCTTCAGTCTTTGGATTAGATGCGGATGCTTCCGGGTTTTCAGATGACGATCCTCTTTTTGCCTGGGGCCCGGGTTTTGTTATATTCATAATATTCCCACACTCAGGGCATCTCAGACTGGCCTTATCAGAGTTGATTTTTTCTTCATCAATTCGATATTTTTTTCCGCATTCCTCGCAGATAACAATCATGCCTGACTCCTTCTGGCCTTATCCATGTTCCTGATTTTTAAATCATCTCATTAAAAAAGAGACCTATAAAGGCTTAGTGCTTGTGCTCCAACTATCTTTCATTGATTTTATTTATCATATTATGTTTAAATTCCGTTCTTTTTTCTTTAATCCGGATCTGTCGGGCAAGTAAATCAACCAGCTCTGCTGCCCGGTAATTTGGAAATTGAGACAGGTTGTGCCCTAAATCTTCTACCGCGTCTTCGATTAATATTTCAGATATTGGACCCATTATTAGAGATAATTGATAGCTAAGGTAATCAAAAAAGTCATTATCAAGGATAGAGAATGCGGTTTCTACAGGATCGATTAATTTTAACGTTAGAAGCTTTGAAGCGATCTCCTTCATAGTCGTCGTGTTCAGTCCAACTTTTTGGGCAACACTTGCAAGAGTTTTCTCGCCATCAAATTCCATGAGGGCATTCAACATCTGTCCATCAAGAGCAAAGAGGCTTAAGTCACCCCTGATCACGCGCTTAAAAACCATTGCAGGAAGTTCGTCCGGCAAAATATCCATTACAGCGCCTCCGATGAATACAGCATATAATTTAACCCGGCATAGCCGGAACCAAAAAAAATATCACGAAAGTACGAAAACACCAAAATCTGAATTTTAGGGTTCGCGCAATAATAACTTTACAGAATTGGCGCTCAGATTGATGAGATGCCAAAATGTTAAGTTATTTTTGTGCGAGCCTTTATTGTATGTCGTGATTGTCTTTTAATCTGTGTTTATCTGCGTGCATCCGTGTGTTTCAGTGTGCTATTGTCGTTTCATGTCATCTGCCTTCACTCCATAAATTTAATTCCGATCTCAGAGCCTTGAATTCGATTTTTATTACATGTTTGATTTCCTCTACAGCAAGATCAAATGCCTCGTTGGAAGGTGCTTTTTCAAAAACAGTTTGCTGCAGTATTTTTTCAGTGATCTTTTCCTGTGATTTGATCTTCTCTTTAATTGCACTGTTTTTTTCCAATTTCTTTTCCTTTGGTTTTATTTCCCCTTCAGGAATAATTTCTGATCCTCTATCTTTTTCTAAATTATTATCCGCGTTTCTTTTTGTTATCTGCTCCTTCAATTTTTTAAATTTTGTCACTTCGGTAAGGAGCAATTTTTCTCTCTCAGCTTCCGTCATATCTTTCGATATGACCATTTTTTCCATATTATTATATAGTGTTTTCAGGGCATTGATGGCATCAGGATGAGTCCTGGCTTGATAAAATCTGATATATTTTCCTAAATCGCCTAAGAGTTGAAGGAATATTTCAAGAATTTTATCATTCCCGTATCTGTCTTTTAAAATTTCAACCTGTTCTATGAATTCCGTCATCACCTCATCTGTAATTTCCCAGTCAATGGAAAGAACCAAGGCCTTTAAATTTTCGAGAGAAGATGGTTCAATGCGATTCAGTGCGCCAACAGGCAGGGTTTGAGTTTCAATCCCGCTATAATAATTATCAGATCCTGTTTCTGCCTCAGATGCTGCGATTTCATCTTTTATCTCACCCAATTGATTCCACCTCCTACTTCAGCTCATTCCCTAACGAAATCATGGTCATTGATATAATTTTTTTCATGGTTTGCGCCACGTTTGTCCCTTCTACGGCGCTGGCGGCAAATGAAGGGACTTTTAACTGGGAATTAAGGTCTTGTTCTAATCTTTTTACAGATAAAACTGGGATTTTTTGATCGATCAAATCTCTCTTGTTGTATTGTATTACAAGGGGTATTTTGAAAATACTTTTTTTGTATTCAGCAAGATTTTCCTGTAGATTTTTTAAAGAAATCATGTTTTTCTTTCTTCTCACTACCATTGAATCCGCTACAAAAACAATTCCATCGGCTCCCCTTAAAACTAATCTCCTTGTGGAATTATACTTGACTTGACCCGGCACGGTATAGAACTGGATTTTTACGTCATACCCCTTTATCTTGCCTATATCAAATGGAAGAAAATCAAAAAAAAGTGTTCTGTCACCATGAGTTTTGATAGTGACCATCTCCGTTTTAATACGGTCTTTGAATTTCTTGTATATATATTCTAAATTTGAGGTTTTCCCACCTCTGCCGGGTCCATAATAAACTATTTTTGCCTGAACCTCTTTTTTTTTCAGATTTACAAATGCCATGTGGTATTACCTCCATCGGGGGCCTTTCTTTTGCTTGAGATTCGCGCAAGAATAACTTTACAGAATTGGCGCTCAGATTCAGGTTGGCACCCATCCATAAATGGCTATTTCGGAGTCTCGCGAGCTCGCTTACCTGCCCGATATCTGCGTTGCGCTAAAATTTTAATCCTCGAAATACTCAATGTATTCCTGTGGTTAAAATTTTAGAGCGCCTTGATCTCGAACAAACTATCCTGTTTATGGGTGGACACTAGGAGGCTGTCCGAGAATAGCAATTTTTTTCAAAATCAAGGCTTGCTCAAAAAATTACCGCAGACATATAGTTGATATTTCGAGGATAATTTTTTGAGCATAACGCAGAGTTTGGGAAAAAGGGC
>JAGGXA010000205.1 GCA_021163285.1 Deltaproteobacteria bacterium
CATCAGATTAATGCGTGTTATACAACCACAACATTTCTGTAATTCGTTGATATTAAAAGCATAATATTCTTCTTGAAAATAGTTTATGCAGGTTTTAGGTATAAAATGGAACGTAAAGCTGCTGAAAAGGGATTGTCAACCCAGGAGCTCTATGAAAAACGTCAGTCCAAAGCCAAACCTATTCTTAAAGAATTTAAAACCTGGCTGGACGACATGGTGAAAGTGACTCCCCCGCAAGGTCTTCTTGGCAAAGCCGTTTCTTACAGCCTTACTCAATGGCGCCGGGTTTCCGGCCATATAAATCATGGTATTGCGAAACCCGACAATAATTATACGGAAAATGCAATTCGACCCTTTGTTCTTGGCCGTAAAAACTGGCTGTTCAACGCCACTCCTGAAGGAACTCGTGCAAGTGCGGCGCTTTACAGTCTTATCGAGACAGCTAAAGCCAACGGGATAGAACCTGCTGCTTATTTAAAATATATTCTTGAAAATCTGCTCACTGCCATGACAAAAGATGATTTCAGAGAGCTGCTGTCCCAGTATATTGATCCGTCCTTACTGCAGATCAAGCCTTAAGGATATATATACCCCAGCTCAATCGCTTTTGGAAGGTGGGGTTTATTGACCGCTTACCAAAAAACGAAGGTTATTTAAAAATGGAAAAGATCAGGATGACCGGGGAGATCAGAACAGATTTTGATTGTGAGATTAACGGCCTTCCATCGGAACATTGGGGGGAGGCAGTATTTAAGATCGGAGATGAAGAGATTGTCCTGGAGGTCAGTGTTGAGGAAAAGATTATAGTAGCTATTATGTTAGATGAAAAAACTGTTTGGAAGGGAACACTTGAAGGATTGAAAAAGTTGATTAAAAAAGAAGCCGGGATGTAAAAGACGCGTGAACCCATTCACGGCCGTCGGTTTACAGTTCACGGTTTTTTGAGAATACCATGATTTTTATCTGCCTTCAGCAATCTCCGGTGTATCTATTCCATCAAGATACCTGCTGATTGCGCCATCGTAATTATGTGTCAGTTGAAACACCTTTTTTGCCAGCCGGAACCTTGTTTCAATCGTTGTTTTTCCTCCGTTTTCATTCATTTCCTTTAAGACTGTCTCATAATCGGCGGGATCAACAATAACTGTTACATATTTAAAGTTTTTTGCGGAAGATCTCAGCATGGCAGGTCCTCCGATATCAATATTTTCTATGGCATCATCAAGGGTTACACCCTTCTTTGCTGCCGTTTTTTCAAACTGGTAGAGATTGATTATGACCATATCAATCGGTTTTATATTATGTTTCTGCATCATCTTTTCATGGTCCGGATTGTCGCGGACACCTAATAATCCTCCATGAACCATAGGATGAAGAGTCTTTACGCGACCGTCTAACATTTCAGGGAAACCTGTATAATCGGAAATATCAGTAACCTCGATACCGCCCTCTCTAATAACCCGGGCTGTTCCGCCAGTGGAAAGGATCTGTACACCTAAATTATGAAGTGAGCTTGCCACTTCGACAATTCCCCCCTTGTCGGTCACACTAATAATCGCCCTTTCGATTTTGTTCATCTATAATTCTCCTCGTTATACTTCATCCGGGATTATAATCCGAATTTTTATATAAAAATCATAAAACAAAGGTTACCTGTTTTTTAATTTTCTTTATCAGCAATTTTTGGTATCGGGATTTTGGTGAAATCAATGCCTTCTTCTTTTAAGGTTTTTTCGTCTTCTTCAGTCGCCGTGCCTCGAATGTTCCTTTTTTTTGATACGCCATAATGAATCTTAAGGGCCTCTGCGGCAAATCCGGTTCCAACATCTTCAAAATTATTATGAACATAATCTACAATTTCCTTGGCGAGTTTAGGATAATCAATGGAGACTTGTGACTTCCGGTTTTCCGCCATAGATCTTTTCAGCGCGACAGGCGACATCACCTTCCGGATATCGATATCCTCGCAATAAGGACAGCTCACAAGGCCTCTTTCCTTTTGTTCTCTAAAAGAATCGAAGCTTTCAAACCAGCCTTCAAATATATGTCCGTTATGACACTCCAGGTCAAATACAATCATAAGTAATCCTTTCTTTTATTGGTAATTGTTTACAGGTTCAAACAAGTGAAAGCTAACCCTGGACGGTTGAATCATGAGCCTGTGAACGGTTGCGATGTATTAAACCAAAAGCTGAAATCTCTCCTGATTTTTCAAAAAAATCTATCCATTTGTTTACGCTGTCTTCTCCATACGTTTCTTTCCATGCATCCAATATGGTATTCACAGGTACATCAGCATAGACTCCGTGATTCTTCACGTATTCCATAAACGGCTTTTTATCCAGGTCACATGAGGAGAAGATGCAGTCTTCGTAACCATTGAATTCATTAAGCGGAAGCCTGTTCTTTTTGCAAAGATCTGAGTTAAAAGCAGGGGTTGCTTTTACCCATTTACCTTGCAGGTAGAACTCGGTATAACCATGATATACAAATAAATTTGTGCCAAGGAGCCTTGTAAACTGCTTTGGTGCAAGATGATTTATGATAGAGGCGAAACCTATCCTCGAGGGAATTTTTAAGACCCTGCCAAGAGCACAAAGAAGCGATGCCTTGCAAACACAGTAGCCACGTTTGCTTTTTAACACACTGCTTGCCCGGTGATGTTCAGGCAGATAAAAAGCATGATATGGATCATACAGGATTTCATCCCTTACTGCATAAAATATTTTGACTGCCTGATCGACCTGCTCTTTGCACCCTTCCGTCTTTTTCATGGCATAATCTATAACCTGTCTATTATCACTATCAATGATAGGGGTTGGAGATATATATTTTATATCCAATTAAATCCTCTTTATTCAGTCGGTTAATTATTATATTATGTCTTTTAAAAGCGATACGGCGGGCGGGATGTTTATTCCATGGAGGGTGGAATGACTGCAAGAATTTTTTCAAATTGTTCAAGGAGTAAAATGATATCATCAGGCGGAATCGTTCTTTTTACATGGCCAATTATACCATAGCCTTCCGCTTTCTCATGTACTTCTCTTTCGGAAAGATCGCTGATAAGGATTACAGATGTCATTGGTGACATCATAATAATATCTTTCAACGCATCAAATGGTGAATTATATCCATCTATTTCTCCGATGACGGCAAGTCCGTATGTTTTTTCTCCAAGGATTCTTTTTATCTCTTTCTTGTGTAAACAGGTATTTATGTTATCATATCCCTTTTTTTTGAGAAGAGGGAGAATCATATTGATGACTTCCCTGTCTTTTTCAAAAACCAATACGCTGATATCCTGCTGTTTTTCCATTCGTATTTCTCGCTGATTTTATGTGAATATATGATGACGTAAATGATCATCAGAAATATATATTTAAAACTTTGGCATCCTTCATTTTGAGGTAAAAGTAGTTGACACTTTTATTGCAACTAAAAATTATAAATTGCAGAAGAGGCTTATAGCCTCTTAAATCAGCGGCAGGATGCCGCTGCCACTTTTCTGCCAGGTGTAAAGTAAAAATGAAGGATGCCGAAACTTTATAGGAGGCTGTCCGAGAATAGCAATTTTTTTCAAAATCAAGTCCGCTTTTTTAAATTGTCCCGCCTTCTGTTTACATAGATATCTGTGCATAAAATGCTGTCCAAAGTCAAGGCAAAAAAATACTTGCCCTTGTTAAGGAACGAAGACAAATTAATTTCCCTGAATCTGTGTGTCTGCTTGGGAAAGTTATTTCGTCCTCGTCCCTAAGGGCCTGGGGAAAAATAGCTGAACTATTATAAAATTTCTATTTTCAGGCCCTTCCATATATCTCCGTCATCTTTAGAAGTCTCTTCTCCACAGGGGAAGTTAGCTGATCAGGCAAAAGCCGCCACTGCCAGTTGCCTTTCGTTGTGGATGGCCGGTTCATACGGGCTTCCTCACCCAGGCCAAGAATGTCCTGCACAGGCAAAATGGCTGTATTTGCAATCGACATCATGGCAAGACGAACCAATTCCCAGGCAACTTCTTCCGCTGTAATCTCCCGTCCGAGGTAATCAAATAATCTTTCTTTTACCTCCGGACCCGCCTCTTTTTCAAACCATCCCCTAGCGGTGTTGTTATCATGTGTTCCGGTATAGATCACGCAATTCTTAACAAGATTATGTGGAATATATGGATTAGCAGACAGATCGTCGCCAAAGGCAAAAAGCAGGAGCTTCATACCGGGAAACTGGAAATGATGCATTATCTCCTTCACATCGGGCGTGATGAATCCAAGGTCTTCGGCAATAAAAGGCGCATGAGGGAATCTTTTTAAAATTTTGGCGAAAAAATCTTCCGCCGGCGCCTTGACCCACTTTCCGTTAACGGCCTTTTTTTCATTGGCCGGGACTTCCCAGTATGCCACCATGCCTCGAAAATGGTCTATTCTGAGGAAATCAAAAAGATCCAGATTTCTGGACATACGTCGAATCCACAAGTCATATCCGCTTTCCTTCAACACGTCCCACCTGTAAATGGGATTTCCCCAAAGCTGACCGGTTTCGCTGAAGTAATCGGGCGGGACACCTGCCACCACATACGGTTTTTTGTTATGGTCCAGTTTAAAATGTCGGGAGTTGACCCACAGGTCAGCACTATCAAACTGGACATAGATGGGCATGTCTCCAATGACCTGAATCCCATTGTTATTGCAATACCTTTTGAGGGATGTCCACTGTTTGAAAAAGAGATACTGGAGGAACCTGGTTCGACCAATCGGCTCGGAGAGGTCCTTGCTTGCGGATATCAGGGCTTCCGCATCTCTATCTCGTAACTCCTGCGGCCATTCGCTCCACTCTGTCCCCTTGAAATGAGATTTAAGCGCCAAAAAAAGGGCTAAATCATCGAGCCAATAAGCGTTTTGTAAAGAGAATTGCTCATATTCATAATTATCGTTTTTATTTTGAAAGCGTTCATAAGCCAGATCAAAGAGATTTTCTTTCCAGCATGCTGCGTTCTCATAATCAACTCGTTCTCCGGGAAATTCAGGTATCGATTCAATCTCTTTTTTGGAGACTAAACCCTGCTCAACCATTAGTTCAGGGCTTATCAATAATGGATTGCAGGCAAATGCGGATGAGCTCTGATACGGAGAGTACTGATGTGCCTGTTCTATGGGATTCAAGGGAAGAATCTGCCAGAAACTCTGTTTGGTACGGGCCAGAAAATCTACAAATTCATAGGCCCGGGGACCTAAATCACCTATACCAAAAGGAGATGGCAGCGATGTGATATGAATAAGAATACCGTTTCCTCGTCGTTTCATCTTTCGTCCTCGTCAATATGCGGAGATATGGGAAAATCGGGGCTGGTTTTAATTTCGACCACTTTTCAAAATAAAATATGAACGTCCGGCATCGGATAAAAAAACAATGACAAATGAAGAATGCCGATTTGAATTATCTTTTATTCAAAATTCGACATCCTTCAAATTTAGTTTACACTTTATAGATGTTGTTTATTGCCCGGTTTCTATGCTCCAGCGTGGGGACGAAGGGGTGGCGCTGGAGCATGGGAACAATAAAGCGAAAACCGTTAAAAAATGTAAACTCCTTCTGGCATTCTTCATTTTGAGGTAAAAGTAGTTGACACTTTTATTGGAACTAAAAATTGTAAATTGCAGAAGAGGGTTATAGCTTCTTAAATCAGCGGCAGGATGCCGCTGCCAGTTTTCTGCCGGGTGTAAAGTAAAAATGAAGGATGCCCAAAATTCGATGTTGGACGTTCGACGTTTATTTCTTGCGCTGGGTATCCGAAGATAAAACGTAACCCAGGATTTTTTCAATATCTATCCCTCAGTTTCGGATTTAATATCTCCCGCAGTCCCTCGCCAAAAAGATTAAAAGAAAGCACTACGGTCAAAATCGCTGTGCCCGGTATGAATGTAAGCCATGGCGCATCAAAGATATAATTCTTTCCATTAGAAAGGATATTCCCCCATGTAGCATGTGGAGGAGGAACCCCGAACCCAAGGAAACTCAGGCCGGCCTCCGTTAATATAGCAGTGGCAACACCTATTGTTGCGGATATCAATACCGGGGTTATGGCATTCGGCATCATGTGACGAAAGATAATCCTGAAGTTGCTTACACCAAGCGCCCTGGCAGCAGTAACAAAATCCTGCTCCCTTAATGAGAGAAAATCGGCCCGGACAAAACGGGTGGTACCCATCCAGCTCGTAAGGCCTATCACGATCATGATGTTGTATATACTTGCAGGAAGGAGAGCTATTACAGTGAGTATCAGGAAAAAACCTGGAAAGCACAGCATGATATCAACGATTCGCATGATAAGAGTGTCAATCGAAATTGCATTTTTCCGCAGGATCCTGATCCATCCCGGCATAGCTTTTTTTCTCCAGACTACTTTAAAAATTATGAAAAAAAAGAGACATGCATGGCCGATTATCAATAATTTCACTCCGGAATGACGGGCTCCCATAAAAAGCAAAGCCCCCCCTGAAAACAGGATGCAGGTAATAATAATTTGATCGAAACGTATATGCTTTTGTCCAAAATAACCTGCAATTCCACCCATAAATATCCCTACTATAACAGATATGCCAACGGCCACAAAACCCACGGTAAGAGAGACCCATGCCCCCTGAAGCATCCTTGCGAAGAGGTCTCTCCCCAACTCATCCGTTCCCATAAAATATATACCGAAGGGAGGAATTTCAGAGGTCTTCAACGTTCCAGGGTTTGGCCTTGACATTGGAGGACGCAGTTTTTCATGAAGCCTGATCCGGGCAGGATCAAATACAGGGTTATTCCCTGATGTGAGAAACAGGCCGGTTACGGCAATAAAAAAGAAGATTATAAAGGTGATAAATCCCAGGATAGAAAGCCTGTTATTTTTAAACAGGCGACAGGATTCCGTAAACCTTGAAACTTTTGGAGCAAGAGGGGCATCCGGAATGTTTTTAATTTTATTCACAATCGTATCCTCGGATCTACTATGAGGTAAAGAATATCGGAGACAAAGGTGCCTGCAAGGACAAGCGCCGCTGAAAGAAAGTTGACTGTCAGTATAACAGGATAGTCCCTTGCAAGAATGGCTTCATAGGCCATTCTTCCCATGCCCGGCCAGGAAAAAATCGATTCGATGATTACAGACCCCCCGATCAGGCCCGGCAGGATTAGTCCGAACATAGTTACAAAGGGAAGAAGAGCGTTTCGCAGGGCATGTTTATAATGTACCTGCTCGGGCGGAAGCCCCTTGGCCCTTGCAGTACGCACATAATCTTCACCCTCTACCTCGAGCATCTGACCCCGCACATACCTCGAGAGTATGGCGATTCCACCCGTTGCTCCTAATATTGAAGGCAAAAGGAGGTGCCATAGCCTGTCCATGACCATGTTAAGCCAAAAGCGGTTGCCAAGCCCGAAAGTTTCCATGCCGATTACCGGCACATGGAGGCGGGTTACCACAAAGGCAATAAGGATGTAGGCAAAGAAGAAACCTGGTATGGATATCAACAGATAAGAGAAAAATGTGGCGCTTCTGTCATATATCCCCCCCCTGTAAATAGCTGAATGGATGCCGACAGGAAAAGAAAGCGTCCAGGTCAGGAGTGTGCCTACTATAAAGAGTGGAAGGCTGTTTAAAAATCGTTCCCATATCTTTTCAAGTACCGGTTGATTATCTTTCCAGGAAACCGTCTCTCCTGTTAAAAGGTCCTTGTAGAAGATGAGGTACTGCTTATAAAGCGGTTTATCGAGGTGAAATTCCTTCTTGAATTTTTCAACAAGTTCCGGTGTAAACCTGGGATTCATAGGATCCACCTGAGTCGGTTTCCCGGGCGCAAGATGAATGATCAGGAAAGAAATCACCGATACAAAAAAGAGGGTAACTATCTTTTGTATAATGTTTCGTCCAATAAATGATAACATTATTGCAGACCTTGTTAAATGCAGCCGTTCGCGGGTTTAATGGTTCAGAATCAATAAGTTTTCAGCCACAGATTTGCACGGATTATCGCTGCTTTTTTTTGTTCCCATGCTGGCGCATGGGAACCGGACAAAAACCACACATTTTAAATGCATCCTTCATTTTTACTTTACACCTGGCAGAAAAGTGGCAGCGGCATCCTGCCGCTGATTTAAGAGGCTATAAGCCTCTTCTGCAATTTACAATTTTTAGTTCCACCTAAAACCTGCATAAACTATTATCAAGAAGAAAATTATGCTTTTAATATCAACGAATTACAGAAATGTTGTGCTTGTATAACACGCATTAATTTGATGCGGCCATAATGGTTGTGATTTTTGAAAACAATTTACCCTTAAGGAGCGCCGGTTTTACCGAATTTGCGGTGTTGGCAAGGGCGCAGACGTACTACGATACTTCAA
>JAGGXA010000155.1 GCA_021163285.1 Deltaproteobacteria bacterium
GACTTGAAGTATCGTAGTACGTCTGCGCCCTTGCCGCCTTGCACCTGCCTGCAGCAGGCAGGTCTTCGGCAAACTTGACGCTTGCAGGATTTAGGTATGAATATAAAAATCCACCGGGCAAAGTGGGTTCTTGTTTCCCAGGAAAAGGTCATGGAAAACGGCTGTGTGACTGTTGCGAATGGCAGGATTACAGCAATCGGAAGAGGCGGAGGAACACACCTCGAGGGAGAAGTCCTGGACCATGGGGCAGGTGTTATTATGCCTGCCACGATAAATGCCCATACTCACCTGGAACTTTCCCTGTTAAAGGGCCGGATACCCGGTAAAGAGGATTTTCTTTCCTGGGTAAAGGCGATCATACACCTAAAAGACTGCCTGACGAATAAAGATATCCATCAGGGGCTCTTATCCGGCGCTAATGAATTATACAAATATGGTGCTGTCCTTGCAGGAGACCACCGTTCCGTGAGCATGCAATTCCCTGATACGTATTGGCCTGTAATTATCCGGTTCCGTGAGTATCTGCGTCTCGAACCTGCGGAAATCCTCTGTGACCTGAACAAAGATAAATACCTCTCCCTTGCCGCGCATGCCCCGCATACCACCGCGCCTGAACTGATAAAACGGATGAAGGATGAAACAAAACGTCATGGAAGGATATTTTCCGTTCATCTCGCCGAATCTCCTGAAGAAGCAGAGTTTATCACAACGGCAAAAGGCAAATGGGCCGGCCTGCTTAACGAGCGGGGCGTGAAATTCAGTTCATGGGGACTGCCCGCAAAAAGCCCTGTATCTTATCTTGATGATATGGGAGTCCTTGATGATAAAACTCTTGCAGTGCATCTTGTCCAGGCAGGCCCTGGGGACCTTGATCTTATAGCGGAGCGGGGAGCATGTGTCTGCCTCTGCCCGAGGAGCAATAATCGACTCATAGAAGAGCTGCCTGATATCCCGGCCATGCTCAAAAGGGGCATCCGTCCCGCACTCGGCACGGACAGTCTTGCAAGTGTCGAAACCTTGAGTCTGTTCGATGAAATGGCATTTATTTCAGAATCTTTTCCATCCTTAAATTCCGGAGATATCATCTCTATGGCGACAGTAAATGGGGCGAAGGCCCTCGGCATGGGCGAGGAACTCGGTACGCTTGAACCGGGTAAGAGAGCGGCTTTATTATATCTCCCCGTTTATACCTCATCTGCCAGCATGCTTATCCGGTCTCTTGCGGCCGGTTCTTTCAAGGGGCTTCCGGAGGTGATAAGATGAAATTGCGATTAGGCCGGATACCCTACGCAAATGTGCGACCGGTCTATTATGATCTTGACCGGAAAAAAGGGCCGGAGTGGCTTACATGCGTAGAAGCGCCGCCCACAACCCTGAATAATATGCTTGCCGGGGGCCTGCTTGATGTAAGTCCTGTCTCTTCGGTTGCCTATGCAAGGCATTTTAAGGACTGGTTTCTCCTGCCCGGCCTGTCTATTTCCTCATGGGGACAGGTCATGAGTGTTCTTCTGGCTCACAGGGCGCCGCTTAAAGATATCTCTAATCGCCCAATTGTCCTGTCTACAGAATCTGCAACATCCGTAGAACTCCTGAAACTCTGTCTTGAACGGAAATGGGTTTTCCCTGTGTACAAGACTGAAAAGGTCGATAACCCGAAAGACCTTGCGGCTGATGCTGCAGGCGCCCTTGTTATCGGCGATAAAGCGTTAAAATGGTCATGGGGCGATGAAGAGGGTCTTATGACTGATCTCGGAGACTGCTGGTATCAGTGGAAGGGATTGCCCTTTGTTTTTGCCGTTTGGGCGGTAAGGAGATCATTTGTTGAAAAAAACAGGCCGCTTGTGCTGCAACTTGTGGATATTCTTCATCAATCTCTTAAAAATGGACTGTCCGATATCTCTTCAATTACTGAAAGCGTCGCGTTTGATCTGAAAATGAGAACCGGGACGATTAATGAATATTACAGGCGCCTTAAGTATGCCCTCGGATCAAAGGAACAAAAGGCCCTGTTGGAATTTTTCCGGATGATGCATAAAAAGAAAACCCTTGAAAGAGAAGTTTCAATAGAATTTTTTTAACTGGTTCAGGATTTGGATTTGAGCCTAACCTGCAACCTCTGAACCTTACCGATAAAAATGAGATAAAAAAAAGGGCGGGTGAAATAGCAGGTATTTTAAAAAGGGGATTTGCAAGGGGAGGATAATATTTTGAATCATCCAGGCCGGCTGCTGATTGCAGCCGCAATTGATAATGAGCTTTCCTTGATTATCGAACGTCTAACCCCGGCCGGAATGGTTATGACAGGGAATTATCCGGTAATAACCTGTGACAGGGGAAAGCAAAAGGTCTTTATCCTGACTGCCGGACCGGGCCCTCTTTATATGGCGGCGGCCCTGGGAACGGTTATCCCTGCGATTAGACCTGCCCTTCTTATGCTTACGGGCTGCTGCGGCGGTTTTAAGGAGGCAGGCATTAAAAAGGGCGCTGTCCTTATCGCAACAGAGGAAATATACACACAACTTGGCGCAGAAGACCCTGCCGGTAAATCTCCGGTTATCCCTGTTTCCTTCCTTCCGAACCGCCTCCCCATGGACCACGATCTCGCGGAAAGAGCTGTCAGGCGCCTTAGGCAGACCGAATATTTCCGGGATATTCAGTTACGTTCAGGACCTTTTGTGACTGTATCCATGGTGACGGCTACAAGGGCCACTGCCGAAAAATATCACAGGTTTTATTCCGCTGTTGCTGAAAACATGGAAGGGTTTGCCGCTGCCGCCGTATGCCGGCTCTACGAAGCGCCTGTAATAGAGGTAAGGGCGGTAAGCAACTTTGTGGGAGAGCGCAATAAGGAGTCATGGCAAACGGCTACTGCATTTGAACACGCTCAAAAGGCCGTTTTAACCCTTCTTGAGCAAGAGGTTTTGTTATAATGCCACTTTCTTTCGGGTATTCACCATGCCCCAATGATACTTTTATATTTTGTGCACTGGCAAACAGGCTGATTGACCTTGATGGACTGAAATTCAATGTTGAGCTTCATGACGTGGAAACCCTCAACCGGATGTGCCGGGAGAACCGCCTTGATGTCACCAAGATTTCCATCGCAGCGTATGCCGTGTGCCGGGATGAATATGAATTACTCACAAGCGGGAGCGCCATCGGAAGAGGTTGCGGTCCGATTATAGTGGCAAAACCGGGAGTTACTCTTGAAGGTATCCGGGAGGCAGAGGTTGCTGTTCCCGGACTTATGACAACTGCCTGTTTTCTCTTTTCCCTGTACGCTGAAACATCACCAAATTTCCGTCCGATGACCTTTGACCGCATAATGCCGGCAGTGAGCAGAGGAGAGTGTCATTATGGGATCATTATCCACGAGGGAAGGTTTACATATAAGAATTATGGGCTTCAAAAACTCCTTGACCTCGGTTCTTGGTGGGAAGAGGAGACCGGCCTGCCAATACCCCTGGGAGGTATTGCCATAAGACGAAGGCTTGACTATAATGTTAAAAAAAAGGTAAATGATTTAATTCGCCGGAGCCTCACATTTGCCAGTAAAAACCTCTTAGAGACATCTGATTATGTACGCTTACATGCACAGGAAATGAAAGAGGAGGTTATCAGAGAACATATCAGTCTCTATGTAAATGATTTTACAATGAATCTTGGTGATACGGGAAAACAGGCGATTGAGGCTTTTATAAGAATAGGAGCTGCAAAAGGGCTTATTCTCCCTTCAAAAAGGAATATTTTTAGGGACGAGGACAAAATAACATCCCCAAGCAGGCGCTTTGTCCTCGTTCCTTAGGGACTATCCGTAAGCTATTGGCTCAAGGATTTATTTGTTTGATTTTAAAAACTAACAATCAATGACTCAAAAACTTCAACCTGGAAAACATCCCTAATCTATCGTAAATATACTAATTTCAGCTTTCCGTTCAGGCGCTATTCAGGCAAAAGGCTGAAGACTGAAAGAAGGGTAGCCGTTTTTTGATTGAAAAAACAACCTGAAGAGTAGATATGTTTAACCTGGAAGGCCACCAATGTAAGGCGGGACAGTTGCTTTGGTGGACTCTTCGCTTACGCTCCTTAATCTACCCCGCGTCGGTTGCCAACGTAACTTTGCAGGTTGGATTAAACAAAGCGAATCCACCAAAAAGCGGAAAGTGTCCCGCTTTAAGTTGGTAGCCACATATGAGGCTGTCCGGGAATAGCAATTTTTTTTAAAATCAAGGCTTGCTCAAAAAATTGCCGCAGACATATAGTTGATATTTCGAGGATAATTTTTTGAGTATAACGCAGAGTTTGGGAAAAAGGGCATTCTCAGACAGCCTATTGGAACAAACAGAAACGTTTTGAAAACTGCTCTGATGTTTTTTTCGCGTTCAAAAAGCTTGCAGTAAATGTCAAACACTAAAGAAAAAAGGAGGATGTAGAAATGGAAATGGAAAAAGTAGTCATTTTAAGCGCGGCACGTACGCCAATTGGATCGTATTGTGGAGGTTTAAAGACTATCCCGGCATACAAACTGGCAAGTGTCGTATTTAACGAGGTAATAAAGCGCGCCAAGATTGAACCGGATATGGTTGATGAGGTTATTATGGGTTCAGCTTACCAGAACGGGGAATGTGCGAATGGCGCCCGCATGGCCCTTCTTGAAGCAGGCTGGCCGGATCATGTTACAGGCATTGTTCTCGATCGCCGTTGCTGCTCCGGTTTGGATTCAATCGCGATTGGCGCGATGAAGATTCAGACTGGAAATGCGGATATTGTTGTTGCCGGTGGCATGGACAGTATGAGTCAGGCGGAATTTTATATTCCCGGGGACATAAAATGGGGTATCGGCGGCAAGATGCATGCAAAGCACGGCTTTATGCCAAGAGGTCATGGCGCTATGTCAATATGGGGGATACCTATTTATGATAGAATACAGCGCGCCAGAGTTATGTCTCAGCCGATAAGCAGATATGGTGAACTCAACTCCATGATGTCGTGGGCGGAACTTGCCGCCCGTAAAGAAAATATAACACGTAAAGAGGTGGATAAATGGTCGTATGGCAGTCACCAGAAGGCAATTGCGGCCCAGGATTCCGGTAAATTCAAGGAAGAAATTGTGCCCGTCCCCGTTCCCCAGAGGAAAGGTGAAGCCATATTATTTGATACTGATGAAGGGCCAAGGCGGAGCACTTCAATGGAAAAGCTTGCAAAATTAAAACCGGTTTATCCTGATGGTATCTGTACGGCAGGTAATTCATCTTCTGAGAATGATGGGGCCGCTGCGGTAGTTTTATGTACGGAAAAGAAAGCCAGGGAACTCGGTGTGGAACCAATGGCTTCTTATGTATCCTATGGGGTTGCCGCCTCTGAACCGACACTTACTTATCCCGCGGTGCCAATGTCGGTTAATAAGGCCCTGGATAAAGCAGGCATTAAGATAGACCAGGTAGACCTTATTGAAATCCAGGAGGCTTTTGCCGTTCAGGCATTGGCAGATGCAAGATTATGCGGAATTTCGGATGAAGACATGGAGAAAAAAGTCAATGTTAACGGTTCAGGCATTTCCCTTGGCCATCCCATCGGCGCAACCGGTTCCATGAGGTTGACCACTTTACTCTATGAGATGAAAAGACGCGGCTCCGGATATGGTCTTGAAACTATTTGTGGCGGCGGTGGGCAGGGTATTGCCCTGGTTGTGAAAGGGGTATAGCAAATGTGGGTTCTTCAGCCCAATAATTCAAAGGCGCTTATCCTGACTTTGCTCTTGTGATGAGGCAGAGCCTCTGCAGGAGGATTCCCAGGCAGAGCCTGGGAACCAGGTGGAAAAGTATGGTATCCTTGTATAAATAAGGATGCCATTTTCGGCGCTCAGCGCTTCGTAAAGGAATAGATGTTGGCAAGGAACCTGTGATCGGTTACGATGATTAAACGATTTACGGAGTCTTTCCTCAGTGAACAGGGTCGCTCTCATAGGCGAGACCCCGGCATCCTTCAGATTTAGTTTGCATTTACTTTGTATAAAAAACTGGATTTCACCGCAGAGAACGCAGAGTTCGCTGAGATATTACAATAAAAATTAAGCAGTTCCTCTGCGCTTTCTGCGTACTCTGCGGTGAAAATACCGGTTCTAATTTGAGGAAAAGCGTTAACTGCCTTTAAGCCTCATTGAAAGACGCCGAGACCCCAATCCCTTATCTTCAATTCCACCTCTGCCGTCTATTATAGCCTTTCTGTTGCTTATCATTAGACCTGTGCATACGGTCTCACCGCCCACCCTTGTCCCCTGATTTCTTCACATCGTCCATTGAACGCTGCCCCCTGAACTCAGATTTCCGTTCTCTATCTTTCGACTTCTGAGAATGCCGTAAATGCCACAACAACACAAAAACATTGAATAAATCGCAGTCTCATTATGTATCCCTCCTTTATCTTTTTGGTAACCGTTAACGGAACGTTGAAATTTGAAAGTGGAAATCCGGCATTCATACTTTTGAATTCGTGAAAGTCCTGCTGATCAGGTTTTGAAAACAAGGGAAAGGGCTGTTGCAGCAAAGAGGATAAGGCTGATAGCCCCATTACAGGTAAAAAATGCCATGTCCATGCGGGAAAGGTCGTTCGGATTTATGATGATATGCTGCATTATCGATAGTATCAAGACAATGATAAGGCCGCAAAAGTATATCCAGTTCAGGTGAGCCATAATACCTGCAAAGGTGAACATTGTAAATGATATTAAATGAAATATCCCTGATATTGAGAAAGCCTTTTTTGTCCCAAATGCCGCGGGCATGGAATGGAGCCCCATTTTTCTGTCAAAGTTTATATCGAGACAGGCATACAGGACGTCAAAACCACCTACCCAGAAAAGGACTGCCGTACTTAGAACAACAGGAAGGAGTTCAATATTACTTTTGACAGCGATCCAGCCAGCGGTTGGAGCAAGTCCGATGGCAAGGCCTAAAAAAACATGGCAAAAGAAAGTGAATCTCTTTGTATAGGAATAAAAAAAGATAATCGCAAGGCCAAGGGGAGAGAGGGAAAAAGCGAGATGATTGAGCTCACAGGCCGCAAGAAAATAGACCCCCGCCGATACTATAACCATAATCCGCGCTTCTCTGTTCGACACCTTTCCTTTGGGCAGCGCCCTGTTTGATGTCCGCGGATTTTTGGCGTCAAACGGCAGGTCAACGATACGGTTAAAACCCATTGCGGCAGTCCTTGCACCTGCCATTGCAACCACAATCCAGATGGAAGCCCGGATATCAGGCAGACCGCTCGCAGCGAGAAAGGCACCAAGGAATGCAAAGGGAAGAGCAAAGATAGTGTGCTCGAATTTAATCATCCTGAGCAGGAGACCGAGCTTTTCTATAGGCTTAATCATGCAGGTCAATCAAATCCCTTTCCACCTTTTTAAACCTTTGATCCGAAACCCGAGAAATTCCGCCAGCCTTCCTGCGAAAAAAAAGGCCATCTCATCAATATCCCCGGGCTGATGATAGAAACTGGGCATTGCAGGATAAATGACCGCTCCGGCTTTTTCTGCAAGCAGCATGTTTTGCAGGTGGATACGGTTTAAGGGCGTTTCCCTTGGTGCGAGTATCAAGGTCCTTCTTTCCTTGAGAAAACAATCCGCAGCCCTCTGAATAAGGTTCCTGCTAAGCCCATGCGCAATTGAAGCAAGTGTGCCCATGGTGCATGGCAGGATAACCATTGCCCTCCATCTGCCAGATCCACTTGCCGGAGGGGCGGTAAGGTCTTCGGCTTTATATATATTGTGTGCCGTTCGGGCAAGGGTATCACAGCCCTTATCCTTCAGCTCAAGTCTTGCCACCTGTTCTCCCGTCTCAGAAACTATTAGATCAACATTCCGGCCCGCCTCCTTCAAGACCTCCATGAATTTGAGACTGTATATTGAACCGCTTGCGCCTGTAACAGCAAGGAGAACAGGGTCTTGTGATTTTATTTTGTTTAAATCCCTAATTTTGACCATATCTTGTCGATCTTTTTCCTGACAGCAGGGTCCATTTCAATTATATCCGGCCACTTTCTCGTAAATCCTTCCTCCGGCCACTTCCTTGTACAGTCAATTACCATTTTGCTTCCAAAGTGAGGTAAGGGGGCCGCATGGTCAAGGGCATCCACAGGTCCATCCGTGAATAAGATATCCCTTCTTGGATCCACATTATTCCCAAGCCTCCAGAGTACGTGTGAGATATTCTGGACATCCACTTCCTTGTCAAATATACAGATTATCTTGGAGAACATCATCTGTCCCAGACCCCAGAGGGCGTGGGCTACCTTGCGTGCATGGCCGGGGTAACGTTTATCAATAGATATAAATGCCAGGTTATGGAAGACTCCCTCCATAGGCAGGTTCATGTCTATTATTTCTGGAAGTGTCTTTTTTATCAGAGGGAGGAAGAGACGTTCAGTTGCCTTTGCCATGTAGCAGTCCTCCTGAGGAGGCATCCCGACAATTGTGGCTGGATAAACAGCTCCTTTCCTGAGCGTCATGCATGTGACATGAAATACAGGATATTCATCGGCAAGGGAATAATAGCCGGTATGATCCCCGAAAGGGCCTTCGGTTTTTCTTTCTCCCGGATCTACAAACCCTTCCAGAACTATCTGCGAAGATGCAGGGATTTCAAGGTTAACTGTCAGGCATTTTACAAGTTCCACAGGTTCTTCTCGTAAAAAGCCTGCGAATACAACTTCATCCATGTCTTCAGGAAGGGGCGCAGTGGCTGCATATGTCATGGCAGGATCAGGGCCTATTGCAACCGCAAGCTCAAGGGATTTTCCCAGCCGTTCGGCAACCCTGTAATGATGAGCACCGCCTTTATGGGTGTGCCAGTGCATTCCGGCGGTGTTTCTGTCAAAGACCTGTATCCTGTACATGCCGACGTTTCTGATCCCGGTTTCAGGGTGGCGCGTAAACACGAGCGGAAGCGTGATAAATCTCCCCCCATCCATGGGCCAGCAGTGAAGCGCAGGCAACCGGGTAATGTCCACTTCATCCCCTTTAAAGACAAGCTTATGGCAGGGCGCCCTTTTTACTATCCTGGGAAAGGAAGAACTTAATCTTTTCAGTTTTGGTATCATTTTCAGTTTTTTGAAAATAGTATTCGGCGCTTCCATTTCAAGAAAGGAGAGCACTTCTTTGCTGACGGAATCAAAACTCTCAATTTCCAGGGCCATGGACATACGCTTCAGGGAGCCGAATGCATTGGTCAGCACCGGCATATCATACCCTGAAACATTCTCGAACAAAAGGGCCGGGCCATAACGCTTGCAAACCCTGTCAGTGATCTCGGTTATCTCAAGGACAGGGCTTACCGGTTCTTTGATCCTCCTTAGCTCTCCCTGAGCCTCTAATTCTTTTATAAAATCCTGAAGGTCGTTATATGCCATGAATTATCCTTATCCTTATAAGCCTGGGGTTTCCGTAAGTTCGTGCTACTGGTGAACGGTTACGGATTGTTATAGCATACAGACAGGGAACATGCACAGCAAATTGTGCACCTGAAATATCTGAAAGGAATCCTGAAACCTGACTCCCGGCCCCTGTCCCTGTAAACAGTTATAAGATAAATTTCTCCAATCCTCCGGGATTTATTACTTGACCGACAAATAAATCAGCAGTAGATTATTAATGAAAATCATGAATTAATGGCATTAAGGTCTCGCGCAAAAATAACTGTAACTACTCACGTAGTCAGGCTGAAGCAGTTTAGACTGAAGGGGACGGAAGAGCACAAGTGCCGTACTTTGGTGGAAAGGTCTGATTCTTGCATTAACCATGGTTTCAAAATGCGCTTTTATCTAACAGCCTTCAACCTATCCACCTGAGCAGTTACAAATAACTTAACATTTTGGCATCTCATCTTCAGGTCATTTTCGGCATATTTTAAAGAGCAAAAACCTTGAAATACTTCCACTATTACTGCGCCTTTTGCTCTTCAAGATCTATCAAACCCAACCTGAATCCAAGCGCCAGTTCTGTAAAGTTATGTATGCGCGAACCCTAACATCTTTGCAGTCCTGCCGTTTAATAATAAACCATAGGACGAGGACAAAATAACATCCCAGGGCAGGTGCACGGATTCAGGCCAGGCTTGTTCGATCTAAAAGCACAAAAGTTGCAGGAATATTGAGCTATTTCAAAATTTTTGCACTTTTAGATCGGGCGAAGATGGCCTGAAGCTGTGATGCATAGTTGGGAAAATTAATTTGTCCTCTTTCCATAGTATAACCTTAACAGGTTGAATAAGAATGAGCATGGAAAATTCAGCAAAAAAAGGAACAGAAGAAAATAAGACCGGGATTGAAATAAACATGGATTGGTGCAAAGGCTGCGGAATATGTGTTGCTTTTTGTCCACATAACGTGCTTGCAATTGATGAAGATAATGAAAAGGCTGTTATTCAGAACTTTGATAACTGCAATTTTTGCGGATTGTGTGAGCTTAGATGCCCGGATATTGCAATCGAACTGGTTTAAAATAACTATTGCGGGATTTTTTTCTGAATATCTGGAACTTGTCAAAAAAGAGGGATGCACTAAATTATAGATAGAGGGTAGTTCTTAACATGCAGTGATAAGAGAAATATGCAGAACAGTAACTGATTGATAATATTAGCTGTTTGTTCTCATTTAAGCAGGTTCCCACTACCTGTTTAGGACTGCCAAATAGAGATACTGATTATGAATAAAAAAAAGGTGTTTGTTCAGGGAAACGAGGCCTGTGTTGAAGCGGCGCTCTATGCAGGTGTGGATTTTTTCGCGGGATATCCGATTACTCCTTCTACTGAGATTGCTGAACAACTCGCATATCGCCTCCCCAAAAAAGGGGGTAAATTTATCCAGATGGAAGATGAGATTTCATCTATGTGCGCCATTATCGGGGCATCTCTTACAGGCCTGAAATCTATGACTGCCACAAGCGGCCCAGGTTTTACTCTCAAGCAGGAGGCTATAGGATTCGCTATTATGGCAGAGGTGCCGTGTGTAATAGTTAATGTGCAAAGGGGCGGGCTGTCGACCGGTCTGCCTACCAGTGTTCAGCAAGGCGATGTCATGCAGGCACGATGGGGAACTCATGGCGACCATTCCATAATTGCCCTTACCGCATCTAATCATCAGGATCTTTTTGCCATGACGATTGAAGCGTTTAATCTTGCCGAAACTTATAGAACGCCGGTTATTTTATTATTTGATGCGGTAATTGGTCATATGCGTGAGAGCCTGATTATTCCGGAACCGGGCGAGCTGCCTTTGGTCGAGAGGCTTAAGACCTCAGTTGATGAAAAGACTAACTACCATCCTTATCTTCCGAGGGAGGACGGCAGGCTGCCTATGTCTGATTTCGGAGGGGTGCATCGTTATAATGTTACAGGTCTTATGCATGATATGTGGGGTTTTCCGTCAACCGATCCCAGAGTTGCATATATATTGATGCACCATCTCTATGAAAAGATCGAAGGACATGTCAATGAGATCTGCAGGATGAAAGAGTTCTATTTAGAGGATGCGAACTGTATTTTGATATCTTACGGGGCTTCCGCAAGGTCTGCGCTCCATGTAGTGCAGAGCAGGAGGGCCAGGGGAGAGCGGCTGGGATTGCTGGAATTGCAGACGCTGTGGCCGTTTCCCGCTGAGGCTGTCCGGCAGAAATGCGAGCGTGCCATGTATGTGATAGTCGTTGAGATGAATCTGGGCCAGATAATGCGGGTGGTGAAAAGGGCCATTGATGACCCGAACAAGTTGTTCCTGGCGAACAGAATAGATGGCGAGCTTATTACTCCACAGGATATCAAAAATATGTTGCGCATGATCTATGGAAAGGGGGTTTAGGCAATGTCGGTAAAAGATTATCTGCGTGAAAGATATATGCCCCATCTCTGGTGTGCCGGATGTGGCCACGGAATCGTTATGAATAACCTGATCCGGGCGATTATAGACCTGGGCCTTTCAAAAAATGATATCGTTATGGTTACAGGTATCGGCTGTTCATCCCGTATCTCTGGATATCTCGATTTTCATACATTGCACACACTGCATGGAAGGGCTTTGGCCTTTGCAACCGGAGTAAAACTTGCGAGGCCGGAGTTGTCCATTATTGTGCCTATGGGTGATGGAGATGCCATTGCCATAGGCGGAAATCATTTTATTCATGCTGCGCGACGAAACATAGATGTCACGGCCATAATTATGAACAACAGCATATACGGTATGACCGGAGGCCAGTTTTCGCCTCTTACCGGGCATGACAAAAAAGCGACGACCGCTCCATTCGGCAGTATTGACCATCCGTTTGATACAGTGCGGCTTGCAATGGGGGCAGGAGCATCATTTGTGGCGCGCACAACCACATACCATGTCACCTCCATGAAAAATATCCTTAAAAAGGCCATAATGCACAAAGGCTTTTCAGTTGTTGAAATACTTTCTCAATGTCCTACCTATTTCGGCAAAAAAAACAATATGGGAAATGCCGTGGACATGCTGAATGACTATAAGACCCATACTGTGCCCATAGGCTCCAAAAAGAAGAAGGAGAATCCTGACTTGATTGAAAGGGGTATTTTCGTTCAGGAAGAGCGGGAAGAATATTGCGCCGAATATGAAATGCTGGTTAAAAAGGTGAAAAAGGAGTAATCTTTTATATGAAAAAACACAGGATTATTTTTTCAGGTTCCGGGGGACAAGGTGTTATAACAGCATCAGTTATACTTGCAGAAGCTGCTGCTCTCTATGAAGGCCTTGAGGCCGTTCAGGTGCAAGCCTATGGGCCTGAAGCGAGGGGCGGTGCGACAAGAGGTGATGTTATCATTTCAGATACTGATATTTATTTTCCCATGGTAATCCAGCCGGAGGCGCTTGTCTCACTTACCCAGACGGCCTATGATAAATTTCTGGGGAATATTCAGCCGGGAGGGCTGTTGTTGACTGACAGTCATTTTGTTACCCTGAACAAAAAAGTAGATGCTTACCAGACAGCGCTTTCTATGTATAAAACAGTTATGGATAAGATCGGCAAGCCTATTGTCTTTAATATTTGTATGCTTGGCGCAATAACCGGGTTGACTCATTTTGTAAAACCGGAATCGATTATAAAGGCCCTTGAGACCAGGTTTCCTGCAGAAATTATGGACATTAATAAAAAGGCCCTTGAAATAGGGTTGGAACTGGCAGAAGGTCATGGGATCTCATAGCCGCTAACGGTTACCAAAAAGCGGCAATTCTAATTATGGCTACCTTTGAGCATTATCTTCCCAAAAAAACGGGCAAAAATTATGTTAAAAACAGCCAATATTCAGCATCTTTCATTTTTACTTTACACCTGGTAGAAGAGTGGCAGCGGCATCCTGCCGGAGATTTAAGAGGCTATAAGCTTCTTCTACAATTTACAATCTTTAATTCCAATAAAAGTGTCAACTGCTTTTACCTTAAAAATGAAGGATACCCAATATTCTCATGAAAACTCATAAAAATTTCATAATTAGAATTGCTGACAAAAAAGGTTTTAAGTCTTGACAAAGATAACAAGCTCTATTATACAACTCACTAATATAGTATATTATTGCTCGGGATACATGTAACTTTTTGATATTATTAGTGATTTAAAGAAAAGGAGTTGGTATGGGAATCAATGAAATCTTAGATATGCTAAATGGCATTCTTTATACGACCGGGGTTTTTAACTTCGAGTGGAATGTTGTAATTATGTGGGCCGTTGGTCTTTTATTTATTTATTTTGCCATTGCAAAGAAATACGAGCCTCTTCTCCTTCTTCCGATTGGTTTCGGAATTTTTATCGTAAATTTTCCTCTTGTGCCGTTAATGGGCATTGAACATGGGCACAGAGAGCTGCTCCAAATATTTTATCATTATGGCCTTGAATGGGAAGTAATGCCTTGTGTAATCTTTCTTGGCCTGGGCGCTATGACTGATTTCGCTCCGCTTATTGCCAACCCGAAGGTTCTTTTGGTCGGCGCAGGCGCTCAGCTTGGTGTCTTTGTTACCTTTACGGGGACAATACTTGTCGGTTTTACATTAAAGGAAGCTGCATCAGTAAGTATTATCGGAGGCGCCGACGGTCCTACCACTATTTATCTTACACAGCACCTCGCACCCCATTTGCTTGGGCCGAATGCCCTTGCTGCCTATTCTTACATGGCGATGGTGCCACTTATCCAGCCTTTTATTATGAAGTTAATGACTAATGATGAGGAAAAAAAGATACGCATGCGAACATTACGGCCTGTTTCAAAAAGGGAAAAGATTCTGTTTCCACTTGTGACAGCAGCCATTATAGCATTGGTTGTTCCTTCAGTAATACCGCTTGTCGGCATGTTCATGTTTGGCAATCTGATGAAGGAAAGCGGTGTTGTGGCAAGACTCACAGATAGTGCGCAGGGATCCATGATGAATATTGTTACAATATTCCTTGGCCTTTCAGTGGGAGCAACCATGTCTGCAGACAATTTTATAAGCTGGAAGCCTCTTTTTATTTTTGGCTTGGGTCTTGTCGATTTTGCTGTCTGTACTGTGGGTGGTATCCTGACAGTTAAGATTATGAATATATTCCTGAAAGAAAAGATCAATCCGCTTATCGGTTCAGCAGGGGTTTCCGCCGTGCCAATGGCCGCGCGTGTTTCCCAGATGGAAGGACTAAAGTATGATAAGACAAACCATCTTTTAATGCATGCAATAGGGCCGAACCTGGCAGGTGTTATTGGATCGGCAGCCGCAGCGGGTATGTTTTTAGCGATGTTCGATTAGAGGAATTGTCTGTATGAAAGACTTCTTTTAAAATTAAGCTAACTCAAAATACTTTATTATTATAAAATAAGGATTAAGAAAATGAAAAAATATATATTTTTAATTATGGCCCTGTTCTTGATAATACCTGCTTATTCAAGCGCTGAAGATTTTTTGGGAATTCCCCTTATGCCTGAGGGAAAAATTATTAAAAAGACAGATATTCGTCTTGAAATGAAAGTTAATACAGATAACGATGTGGTTGTTGATTTTTATAAAACAGCATTAAAAGATATGAAGGACATCAAATTCCGGGAATGGAAAAATGCAACATATATTGAAGATGACAGTAATCGTCCCTGGCATTCCATAACTATTTCAAAAAATGGCACTAACGAGACTTCAATTGCTATTATGAAGGATAACTGGACATGGATTATCTCAACCCTGGTAATCCGATTTATTGGAGTTTTTGCTGTTCTGCTCATTCTTTATCTTGGTATGTCTTTTTCAGGCGGGATTCTGTCAAGGTTGTTTAAGAAATAGTATTGAATGTGCAGACCTGCCCCCTTCTTTATTCCTTACATCAAACAAGCAGAAACATATTCGACCTGTGCGATTAGCCGTTAGCGATTAGCATTAATATGCAGGATATAACATATAAAGAATTCCAGGGTACAATACAAAAAGGTAATTGATAACAGGGTAAAATCGAACAGAGAATTATGAATATCGAAGGAACAGGACAAATTTGATCCTGAGGAACGGATAATCGGGTTTGTCGTATGTGTTGCTCGAACGGCAGAGTTATTACCAAAAAGAAAAAGGACAAAACTTCATAATTCAGAATTCCTCGTTCGACATTGAATGTTAAACGAAAAGTATTCTTTATCTGAAAATGTCCTTTTTTTGTATTGCACCCGAATTTAATCAATAGGTCAAAAAGCAATGGCTAAAAGATAACGGCACAAGGACGAACATATTTATCCCATAGATAATCTCAGGATTCGTCCCACTGTTCAACTATTACGGATAAAGCTGTAGCCGCACAATCTCCAGGTGTGTGTTCGGGTCTTATGTTGACTCAAGGATTATCTTATGATCCACTAATGAAAATTCTTTTACCCTGGCCTTAATTGTTTTTTGCTCTCCAAACATGCTGGTCAACTTGACCTGTCCATCGTTATTATTCTCAATAACATCAACGCTCTCAAGTACCAGTTCCTCCCTGCCGTTTTTCAGGATATATGCAGTTGATTCACACATTGCTGAATTCCTCCTTAATAAGGCTGATTACCTGGTCAACAAGATGGGGCAAGGGTTCTTTTGTAATTCCAACGATACACACTTCTTCCTGTGTCAGAGGGATCAAGAGCTTTTTCGCCTTGCTTGTACTCACTGCAGAGGCCATTAATGGAGTTACCTCTCCCATCATAGAATTTGCAAATAATATGGACACAGGCCCGATTATAAAATTAACCTTTTTGCAGGTCTGAATTATGGCATTTTCACCTGTCCCGCCTTTATTGGCGCCTGCCTTCATCATTCCCGATGTCGCTATCGAATTTGTTCCAAGCGCCAATATCATTATGTCATTACCAACAGACTTCCTGATACCCTTAATAATAGTAGAACCAATACCGCCACCCTGGCCATCCATAACCATTAACTTCATAGAAAATCCTGATCTAAATCCGAATGAAAAAATAATACCCATTCACTGAACGTTGAACCTGTGAACTGAGAACCGTTACTAACTGCTAACAATCACGGGCTTAAAAACTTCTATTTGGAAAGCATCCTTAATCTACCGGAAATATGGCAATATCAGATTTCCGTTCAGTGACTAATTAAATATAATTTATTATTCAACAATCCAAAGCTCTGCCGTTATACCGGACTCGATCCGGCATCCAGCTTCATTATGCTGTTGGAATTATACCAGATTCCGGCTTTCGCCGGAATAACGTCACGAATAAAACTACGCCAAATATATCAATGCGTTAAAAAAATCTTTTCAACGTTAAATATATTAATATATTAAAAAAATTACAAGAAAATTATTGCAACGTTGGCTACCGCCAAAAAGCGGAACACTTTCCGCTTTTTGGTAGATTCGCTTCGCTTAATCCACCCTGCAAAGTTACGTTGGTAGCCAATGCAGGGTGGATTAAGGAGCGTAAGCGACGAATCCACCAAAGCAACTATTTTCAGGGTTTTCTTTTATACATCATATAGATTGTGCCCGAATGCTGTTCAAAAAAAAATAACCAATATTTAAATTAACCTATAAGCTGTAAACAGTTACAATCAATTTAACATCCTTCGGGCAAATTTTTAAAATTCTGAAATAGATTCCAGCGCCTTTTGCTCTTTAATATCTACCGAACCTAACCTAAGTCTGAGCTCCAATTCTGTAAAGTTATTTTTGAGCGAACCCTTACATCATGTCAACAGTTCAAAAAGTCTATCCAGCTCATCATCGGAATAAAAGTATAATATAATCTGCCCCTCCTTTCCCTTCTTCTTGAGACCGACCTTTGTTCCGAGTGACCTCTTCAGTTTTTCTTCCAGTGACCGGTAATAATAATCCAGCTCAGATATATTCTCTTTTGAAGAGGCTGATTTCTTTTTTTTCTTTGTAATACCTTCCAGAGCTCTTACTGATAGATCATTTTTTATAATAATGTTCCGGAGGGCAATTTGCTCTTTCTTCTCCTTAATTCCAGCCAAAACGCGTGCATGCCCCATGCTCAGACGACCGTCTATTACGTCCTTTTGGATAAATTCCGGGAGGTTAAGGAGTCTCAACAAGTTTGCGATTGAAGACCTGTCTTTCCCTAATCGCTTTGCAATTTCCTCCTGGGTAGCTCCTGTCTCATCAAGCAGCCTTTTATAGGCATTGGCCTCCTCAATTGGATTCAAGTCCTTTCTATGAAGATTCTCAATAATCGCCAGTTCTAATGATTCAGAGGGAGTCACATCCTTGATAACAACAGGGATTTCCTTAAGCCCCGCTCTCTGTGCGGCACGCCACCTCCGCTCTCCGGCAATCAACTGGTAACCTTTTTCGGTTTTACTGACCAGTAAAGGAGTAATAATCCCTTTCTCCCTTACCGAGATTACCATCTCTTCCAGTTCCGGTTCAGAAAAATCTTGTCTCGGTTGATATGGATTAGGTTCTATTGTATCAACAGGGCATCGTAAAAGATACTGCTCCCCCTCCACTAATGTGTCTGCTTCAGGGATTAGAGCCGACAATCCCTTTCCAAGCGCCTTCCTCTTAGTCATATTATATTCCCTTTTTAATCAATTCCTTTGCCAGGCTTATGTAGCTCTGTGCGCCCTTGCAGTGTATATCATAAAGAAGCACAGGCTTTCCATAACTCGGAGATTCACTTAATCGCACATTACGAGGTATAACTGTCCGAAATACATGCTTTTTAAAATGGGCACGAACCTCATCCGCAACTTGCCGTGAAAGATTGTTACGCTTGTCATACATGGTCAGCAATATTCCTGCCAGCTTGAGTGTTGGATTCAACCTCCTTTTTACCGCCTTGAGCGTTTTCAATAACTGCGACAGCCCTTCCAGGGCATAATATTCACATTGAAGCGGTATTATTATAAGATCAGATGCGACAAGCGCATTAACCGTTAAGAAGCCTACTGACGGTGGGCAGTCTAAAAAAATATAGTCGTATCTTTCTCTCAGTGTGTGCAGGCTTCTCCGGAGCAGAGTTTCCTTTTGATCCATGGAATGCATCTCAATCTCTGCGCCTACCAGATTGGCAGTGGCGCCAATCAATTGCATCCGGGAAAGGATTGTTTTGGTAATGGTCTCATCTTCAGGCGCTGTACCAAAGATTAAGTCATAAAGGCCATTTTCAATGTTTAAACGGTCAAAACCCAGTCCCGTGGTAGCATTTCCCTGGGGATCGCAGTCCACAAGCAGGCACTTTCTTTTAACCGCCGCAAGAGAAGCGCAGATATTGACAGAGGTTGTTGTTTTTCCTACACCACCTTTTTGGTTGGCAATGGAAATGACATATCCCATTTAATTAATTCAGCTCCTGCCAAAAAAACGTACAGATTTAATTGTTTCACGTGAAACATTCCGGCAACCACAGGATAAGGGTTCGAGCCGATAACGGCTGCGTTAATAGTTTGGACAATTATGTTTGAACGGTTAATATCTTATATGCTTTGCCGTATTGTTTCCGCTATCTGATTGCAATGCTTTTGTATCATGTCATCATCAGGACCTTCGACCATAACCCGACATAAATTCTGAGTGCCTGAATACCGAACAAGAACACGTCCATTTTCACCAAGCTCAGATTCAACCTGCCTGATGGAATCAAAGACACGCGGCAGGGTTGAGATATCTGGTTTGCTCCTGACCTCCACGTTTATGAGCTTTTGGGGATATATCTCCGTCATGGCAGCAAGTTCTGAAAGAGGTTTACCCTCTTTTAACATGGATGCAATGAGTTGAATTGCGGTAATAATTCCATCTCCTGTTGTATGATGTTCAAGAAATATCATATGTCCGGACTGTTCACCGCCTAAAACAGCTCCCAATCGTTGCATATCATTGAAAACATTGCGATCGCCGACACTGGATGCATAGTGTTTAAAGCCATATTTACGACAGGCAATCCTTAATCCAAGATTACTCATAACAGTGCTTATCAGCAGATCATTTTTAAGTTTACCATCTTTTTTTAAAGTCATGGCACAGATAATCAATATCTGCTCACCCGTTAATTTGTGGCCATTTTCATCAACAGCCACAAACCGGTCTCCGTCGCCGTCAAACGAAATGCCAATATCAGCCCCTGCTTTCACAACTAATTTTTGAAGATCACTGGTAAACTGAGACCCACATTTGTCATTAATGTTCAGACCGTCAGGGTTATTGTGGATAACCTCTATATTTGCGCCAAGTTCCGTGAATATATCCGGTGCAACGTGACAGGTTGCCCCGTTTGAAGTATCAATGATGATCTTCATTCCCTCAATTGAAAGATGCCGTGGAAGGCATTGTTTCAAAAAAACAATATACCTGCCCCTGGCATCATCAACATTAAAGATATTGCCTATATGCCTTGATGCCAAATAGAGATCTGAAAACCTGTTTTTGAGTACAAGGCTTTCAATAACATCTTCCTGCTCCTCTGAAAGCTTAAGACCTTTTCCTGAAAAAATCTTGATTCCATTATCCTGGTACGGATTATGCGAAGCTGAAACCATAATGCCCGCACAAAACCGCATATCTTTTGCGAGAAAAGCAATTGCAGGAGTAGGTATTACTCCTGCAAAAAAGGCATCTCCTCCCATTGACGTAATCCCGGCGCCAATTGCATGCTCAATCATAGGACCGGATATTCGAGTATCCTTTCCAACAATTATGAAGGGCCTTTGCCCCTCGTTTTTAAAGTAATAGGTTATTGCCTGACCTACGCAAAAAGATGTAATGCCGTCCATTGGAAAACGGTTGGCCTTGCCTCTTATTCCATCCGTACCAAATAACCTGCTCAACAGTAGTTCTCCCAAAAATAGATTATAAGCGTTCACCAACGCCCATTTGCATACGTTCAGAGCAATGTACAGGGTTGGGAGCTATAAGTTACTTCAAACAACAATGTTTATTCTAATAGGCTATCACAGGGATAGCCCATACTGCAAGGTAATAGAGGCAGACCCCCCTGTACCTGCTCTAACGAAAACAATAACACACTGTGAAAATAAGCATAGGAGCATGACCATGTGACTGCACTGAAACGATAGACTACTAGGTATTATAAGTTTGTTAATCAATCTTTTTGCTTGTGTCTGGCCAACACATCATTGTATATGACCGAAAGACCTGAATAATAAAGCTTTATGCATTTCTGTTCAATTCGTAAATTCCTAAGTCAGCACTTAAAAAAAAGATAGAAAGTTAACCCTGAACGGGTAAAACCGGAATCCGTGAACAGTTACGATAAGTTAGGGCGATGTTTCCATCTCTTTTAAGTGACGGACAGATTGAAGCATAGGAAAATGGCGGTTTGGTGTCAATGGAAAAGGGTTCTGCCTGCACAATTTTTCGACCTGTTAGAACAGTTGCAGGAAAATTATGACAGTTCATAACCGTTCACGGGTTCAAAGATTGCAGGCAGAAGGTTAAAGGTTTATATGATATATTGATTTTGTGCGAGTGCAGGAGCGAACCTTCTGTTCACCCTTTGATTATTTAACCCTTTAATTATTCGCACATTTTAAGGGCGAACACAAGATTCGCCCCACGAGATATTGCCTGATAGATTGGGAAAAGTTTCCATTTCTAATTTCTATTTTCAATATTCCATGAATGGTTTAGACCTCGTTACGATAAAACTTTTCAGTTGCAAAATTGTATGGGAATTCAACCACTTCAGGCAATAAAACCATGTTTTAGCACAGAATTGGACAGTCTTAGTTTTTACACATTGTATAATACCAAGTAGTTACGTTTTCACATGCTGAATAAACCGTTGTGTTTAACTGTAAAGTGTCCATTTTTTAAATCCTAAAACGGGCCTAATTAACGATATCTACGGTTACGAAATTTCATCGTTACCCTCTCTTTAACGCGCATACAATGCCTTCTTGAAGATTTGGAATCTGTTGTATCCTGATGGCTGAAAGAACTGGTTGAGTAAAATATCACAATATGTTAAACATTTAGGCATCCTTCATTTTTACTTTACACTTGGCAGAAAAGTGGCAGCGGCATCCTGCCGCTGATTTAAGAGGCTATAAACCTTTTCTACAA
>JAGGXA010000117.1 GCA_021163285.1 Deltaproteobacteria bacterium
ATACAAGCACAACATTTCTGTAATTCGTTGATATTAAAAGCATAATTTTCTTCTTGAAAATAGTTTATGCAGGTTTTAGGTAAAAGATAATTAAGAAGACACGAAAAATAAAAAAACACGAAATAGAATAATATTCAGATTTTCGTGTTTTCGTGATATTTTTTTGTTCCGGCTATGACGGGTCAGGGATTCAGGGTTTCATTCTTGTCCCCGGACTGAATTAGGGAACGAGGAAGAATTAACTTCCCCAGGTAGACGCACAGATTCAGGGATGTTAATTTGTCCTCGTTCCTTACCTTTTTTTCGGTCTGAAGGCATTTTATCCATCATATCCCGGAGTCCGACCGCAGCCAGTTTTTCCGCAGTCATCCATTTGCCGCCGCTCTTACGGAAGGTCTTAAAATCAAGTAAATTTTCAGATAGCGAGTGTTGAGTTTTGTCAAACTTGCCTCTCCAGATGGTTGAACCATCAAGCGGACTGATAAAATGAAGATCAAATGCCACGGAAGCCGGTTCACTGACCGCATAATCTCCCCCCTCACGTTCTCTCCACCGGTAAATATATCCTGTAAGCACGGCATCCGCATCAAAACTCTTCCCCAATTGCTGCATGAGCTTAACTGTGTCCATGCCCAGTGTTGAATCAGAATCAATAATGCTCGAAATAACCCCCATGGCCTGGCCCGGAGAAATTAATTCGTACATTTCGGCGGCTTTAAGCCTGTTAAATAAAAGGGTCGTCATTTTGTCTATCACTTGTTGAGTAACAGGCTCTGCCATATATGTTGCTCCTGATAAAGGGTCCCGAACTATATCAGGTTTATCTCCGGGCGAAAGTGAGGCACGGAAGCTGACAACTACAACCTTTTTTATCCTGGCCTGACTGGATGTTCTGTTGGAGACATAAACATCTTCAGAATAACAGCCCCAATTTATTAAAAAGCCGGCAATGAACAGGAACAGCGAAAACAACCTGAATTTATTGCAGGTTTCTTTATGCATTATGTGCCCTCATCCTAAAAAGCGCCTTTTGTTGATGGCACTTGCCCTTTTAACCGTTCATCAAGACCCGTGGCCTGATTCAGGGCCCTTCCAAAGGCCTTAAAAATAGCCTCAGAAATATGGTGAGGCTCTTCTCCCGCCGACAGATCCACGTGCATTGTAATTCCGGCATGTGTTACAAGCGCACGAAAAAACTCCTTGATGAGACCTACGTCAAATGTCCCGCTCCTTCTTGTTTGAAAGGGAACCCTGTATGAAAGCATGGGACGGTTGGAAATATCGAGAACAACCCTGACAAGTGCTTCATCCATGGGGATTAAAGCTGTTCCATACCTTCTTATGCCCCTTTTTTCACCAAGCGCATTTTTTATTGCCCTGCCGATACAGATGCCCAGGTCCTCAACCGTGTGATGATCATCTATTTCGGTATCACCTTTTGCTGATAGTTCAATATCAATAAAACCATGGGCCGCCATTAAAATCAGCATGTGATCCATAAAAGGAACACCTGTTTTGATACTGGATATGCCGCTTCCATCAAGATCCAGCTTGAGATGAATCTCCGTCTCCCTGGTTTTTCTATCAATTGCGGCTTCTCGACTCATTGTTAAGGTCTCTCTAAGTAGTTATGGTTATATCAGCGGTTATTGTTATAATAAGGACGTTATGCAGGGGGCGTTCACGCGCCATTTATCAGAATATGTTTAACGAATGTTTCTGTCATTATTTATAATTTATTGCCGTATCCAGCATTGCCCGGCAAATAGAATGCGCCCCGCTTTCCTGAATCCGTGAACCATTAGGGAATTGGAAGGAAATAATCTGCGCATATCGCTCAGAATTTTCGTTCGTCTTCAAACCCTGTTACCGCAACGTAGAAGATGGACAAAAGGGCAAGCAGGATGCCTAGGAGGCTGTCCGGGAATAGCAATTTTTTTCAAAATCAAGGCTTGCTCAAAAAATTACCGCAGACATATAGTTGATATTTCGAGGATAATTTATTGAGCATAACGCAGAGTTTGGGAAAAAGGGCATTCCCGGACAGCCTCCTAGATTATTTTCTGTAAGTTCCCTTATCAATAAATATGGTGGAGATGAGGGGATTCGAACCCCTGACCTGTACGTTGCGAACGTACCGCTCTCCCACCTGAGCTACATCCCCACATTTAAGGGATTATAATTATTTTAATTATATTTTTTTATATAATATATTTATTTTTAAATCAATGCCTATTTGCATTATTACAGATATCATTATGATATTAAACAACCTTCCAAAGCGTTTAGGAACGAGGACAAATTAACTTTCCCAACTATGCATCACAGCTTCAGGCCGTTTTTGCCCGATCTAAAAGTACAAAAACCTTGAAATAGCTTACTGTTCCTGCAACTTTTGTGTTTTTAGATCGAACAAACCTGACCTGAATCTGTGCGCCTGCCTGGGAATGTTATTTCGTCCTCGTCCCTTAACAAAAGCGTTAACATCTTGTTTTCATAGAGGATGCTGTTTTTTTCCACATCCTTTAGGGTTGGAATTATTAACATCTTGAAATTGTTCCTTTTCTTAATTTAACATTTAAGATTAAACATTCAAAATTGTGTCTGGACGGGGTTTTCATTCGAACCCCAAGATAGATTGTTTCAGGAGGAAACACAATGAAAAAAGATGCACATTATTATGCGGTACTGGCCTTTTCCCGGGCATGTGGATTTAAAAAAGATTGCGCTCGGGATATAGCATTTGCATCTCAGTATGTTGATGACGCAAAGATAAATCACATTATTATCGATGGAACTATTCCGAATGATATTCAACATGACAAAATTGATGATCAGCCCTCTTTTTTTAATATGGCTACCTGTCATTCATACACCAGGGTGAAGACATTTAATTACAGCGCCATGATAAATAATACCTCCGCCTTTCACTTTGTGCCGGGTTGCAAGGGCCAAAGCCTGACAAAAAAACTCAGGTGCAGGCAGGAATCTCCGGTCATCGTCAAGATACTGGAAGATGCTCTCAAACAGGATGACTTGATAAGACTGGGGCTGACGCTCCATCCATTTGCCGATACATTTTCCCATCAGGGTTTTTCAGGACTTTTGAGCAAGGTAAACGACATAAAAAATATTAAATCACGTTCAAAGATTCCCCTTTCAATTTCGCAAGGTATTTTGAAGGTAGCTACCTTTTTTTACGGCAAGGATGGATTCGACAGGCGTGTCGATTCGGTTATGCCGGCCTATGGTCATGGCCAGGCCATGGAATATCCTGACCTGCCCTATGAAAAATGGTCTTATGAATATGATTTCAGCGATCAATTTTCCTCTTCATACAAATCTTCAGGATTCATTGATAACAGGGTAAGATTCAGGAATGCCTTTGAAAACATAAAGGGTTATCTGAATCAATATCTGGTAAATTATCCTCAATACTTAAGTCCAAACGTAAATTTTAATAATTTTGAGATCCTGTTTGACGCACTTTTGATAGAAGAGCCTGATCATGAAAGGATAAAAAACTGGAAAAAGACCCTTATATACGCCGGTCTTTTCGATAAAAATGATCCTCAGCTTGTCTATGATGAATATATGTGGCTTGAGGATGCATTTGATAATTTTAAGAAAGAAAAGTTCAACCGGAGAAAGGTAACCGGAGTGCATCTTGCGGAAAATTTTATCAACTCGAACTGGTATAAATTTTATCAGACGGTTAAGTGGTATAAGGATAAATTTTTTCAATATTGTTCCGATAATGGTCTCGATATTTGCCGTTGATATTATGATAGGTGTATTGCTCACAGGTTGATAAGATTTTTGTTCCCAACCGATGGTCAAAAGAATGCGATCCATGAATAAAGTTCTATTAAATGACATCAGGTTAATGGAATATAACCTCGGAAATTTGTCCTTCCTCAAGAGGTTAAAAGATGGGCTTTTGAAGACAAATGCCTGCGTATGTATTGAGCGTGCCCGTTTCATCACAAGGTATTTAAGGGACATGTACCCTTCTGATGAGCCGGTGGAAATCAGATATGCCAATGCTGTAAACTATTTTCTTTCCAACAAAGCCCCTTTTTTTTGACGATAACATGATCGCAGGGACTATCATGTCCAAACCATTCGGGGCTCCGATCTATCCTGAATTTGCTGAAGAGTTTCTCGAACTTTTATTTAGGTTAATGAGCCTTGTTTTCTTTACGGATAAAGATTACAGGAAAAATATCAAGGAGTTTGACGGCAGATATCTTTTTAGAAGCATGGATAACAAAATCCATGTAGCGGCAATATTTAAAAAAAACAGGTTAAAGATTTATGAAAAGGAGATAGATGGAACAAATGAACGGGTTACTCTCAGAAATGCCGGGGCTCTCATGAGTTTTTTGCTCTCTCCAAAGCCTGATATACCTGGTTTAATTCTGAGGCAGAATATATCCATTGACGGAAACCTTAATTATCTTTATAAATTTGCCTTCATGGCAAAGCGCCTGCAACTTATGGCAACAGGTGAGAAGTGAGGAGGCAAATGATTTTTATCTTGACTTTTCTCTTGCAACTTATTTATAATTATTGATTTACATATTTATAACTTTTAGCTATTTAGCGCCTGAAGGTAAAATCGGCATTCTTCATTTTTACTTTACACTTGGCAGAAAAGTGACAGCGGCGTCCTGCCGCTGATTTAACAGGTTATAAGCCTTTTCTGCAATTTACAATTTTTAGTTCCAATAAAAGTGTCAACTGCTTTTACCTCAAAATGAAGGATGCCGTAAAATCCTGTTTTTCCTTCAGGCGCCACTATGAGGCTGTCCGGGAATAGCAATTTTTTCCAAAATAAAGGCTTGCTCAAAAAATTACCGCAGACAACTAATTGATATTTCGAGGATAATTTTTTGAGTATAACGCAGAGTTTGGGAAAAAGGGCATTTTCGGACAATCTTATTGACATTAATAGATTCGTTTGGCCTGGTTTCTTGATTAAGGAGTAATAATAATGTATGCGGTCATTAAGACTGGCGGAAAACAGTACCGGATTTCCGAAGGTGATGAAGTCAAATTTGAAAAACTTGAAGGCGCTATAGGTGATACCGTCACGTTTAACGAGGTGCTTTTGACATCTGACGGTGAAAACATAGCCCTCGGTCAACCATACCTTGAAAACTCAAAGGTTATCGGACGTATAACCCGCCATGGCAAAAATAAAAAGATTGTGGTCTTGAAGTATAAAAGAAGAAAGGGTTATCATAGAAAGAAGGGGCACAGGCAGCATTTTAGTTTAGTCAGGATTGAAAGTATTGAGGGATAAGGGAACCGGGAGGAAATAAGTAAGTTCCATAGGCTTCAATCAAGTTATATTTGAGGTAATGCAATGGCACATAAAAAAGCGGGTGGCAGCTCACGGAACGGAAGAGACAGTGCCGGCCAAAGATTCGGGGTAAAAAGGTACGCGGGTCAGATAGTCCGGGCAGGATCTATCATTATCCGTCAAAAAGGCACAAAGATTCATCCTGGAAATAATGTTGGTCTTGGTAAAGATTACACCATCTTCGCCAGGATTGATGGGATGGTCCGATTTGAACGTTTCGGCAAAAGCCGAAAAAAAGTCAGTGTCTACACCACCTGAAGAAAAATTGAGTTCGTCTGCCTCAAGGATATGATATGAGCTTTTTAGATGAAGTGGTCATCTCAGTCAGATCCGGAGATGGTGGAAGAGGATGCGTCAGTTTCAGAAGAGAAAAATACATACCTAAGGGCGGGCCGAATGGAGGTGATGGAGGTGATGGTGGAAGCATCATCATCAGGGCTGCAAAGAAACATTACACCTTAACGAGATACAGTTCACGCAAAAATCTCAAGGCTCGAAACGGTGAACCCGGCAAGGGAAAAAACAGGTCGGGCAAACATGGTGATGACCTTATCCTTGAAGTCCCTTTGGGAACAATCATTAAAGATGAAGATACTGACGAATTTCTTGCGGATCTAACCCATGACAAACAGGAGTTCCTTCTGCTCCCGGGTGGAAAAGGAGGAAAAGGTAACCAGCGTTTCTCCACGTCGAAAAACAGGGCGCCAAGATATGCTCAGCCTGGCCTTCCGGGTCAGGAAAAGCGATTAAGACTTTCTCTCAAGTTTATAGCTGATATAGGGCTTATAGGTTTCCCCAATTCCGGAAAATCAACTCTCCTTTCACGTCTCAGCATGGCGCGTCCCAAGATCGCCAACTATCCTTTCACCACTATTTTTCCTAATCTCGGTGTTATTACATTTGACAATGAAAGTTGTCTGATCATTGCCGATATCCCTGGTCTAATAGAGGGGGCAAGTATGGGCCGCGGTCTCGGGCATCGCTTTTTAAAGCATATTGAACGGACAAAACTCCTCGTTCATCTCTTGGATATTACCTATCAGACAGGGCAGGATACCCTGGAGGATTTTCATATTCTGAGACAGGAAATGATGTCCTGTAATCCTGGATTGATCGATAAGCCTCTGATTGTTTTGATAAACAAGATGGATCTTTATGATACCCGACACAGGGACCTAAATAAATTGAAAAAGGCGCTCGAAAAGAGAGGCATAGAGTACCTGTGTATCTCTGCATTAACAGGCGAGGGTCTTGAAGAACTAAAACAAATGATTTTTGAAAAACAACACATGTCTGATGTCAAAGCCTGTTTCAAGAACTGACCTGTTAAAATCGGTTAAAAAAGTTGTAATAAAGGTTGGAAGCGGCGTAATAACCGGGAAACATGGTCTTAATACGGATATTATTGATGGTCTGGCCAAAGATATATGTTCCCTCAGAGAAGATGGGATCGAGGTCATCATGGTATCTTCAGGGGCCATTGCTTCCGGCCTCAGGAAGCTCGGATTTACAAAGAGACCGCAATCGGTATCTGAGCAGCAGGCCATGGCTGCCGTTGGCCAGAGCGGACTTATGATGGCCTATGAAAAGGCCTTCGGCTTTTATCACAGCCAGGTCGCCCAGGTACTGATCACACGTGATGACCTTGCGCACAGACGTCGGTATCTGAACACTCGAAATACCCTGCGGACCCTTTTATCCTGGAAAATTATTCCTATCATAAATGAAAATGACACTGTGGTGGCAGATGAAATAAAGTTTGGCGATAACGACAATTTGAGCGCCATGGTAACTAACCTGACAGAATCTCATCTTTTAATCAATCTGACAAATATTGACGGTCTGTTTGATAAAGACCCGCGGGTCAATAAAAACGCCATGCTCATCAAGGTGGTTGATAAAGTAGACCGCAGGATAATGAAATATGCAGGTTCAATCCCGGGTTTTCTGGGAACAGGAGGTATGGCGAGCAAGATCAGGGCCGCCCGGAAAGCAGCGCTGGGAGGGGTTTCAACTATTATCGCAAATGGGCTTAAACCACGGATCTTAAAGCAGATATTCATCGGCAAAGAGGAAGGCACCCTTTTTCATGCAAGAGATACCTCCTTATGCAGTCGAAAACAATGGATCGCATTTACAAAGTCCCCGAACGGAGAGATAGTGATAGACCGGGGTGCGGAAGCAGCCTTGATGCACAATGGAAAAAGTCTTCTCCCATCAGGCATTACGGAAGTAAAGGGTAGATTTAGCCTTGGAGATTCTGTATTATTAATGAACAGCTCAGGGGAAAAACTTGCAGTAGGCCTTGTAAATTATCATTCCGGCGATATAAAAAAAATTATTGGTGTAAGAACCGATGAGATTGAATCAAAATTGGGATTTAAACATGATAATGAGGTAATTCACAGGGACAATCTTGTTTTTAGCGAACAGATAGAGATTTTTAGGTAATTGGGGTTCGCGCAAAAATAACTTTGAAATGTTAAGTTATTTTTGCGCGAGCCCTTAGTTTCGAAGGCCGGATGGAGGAAGGTGTATTATATAATACTCCAACGACAGATAACGCAGTGAAATTATTTATTGGGAAATCTATGGAGATCGGAGGGGATGTATGTCACTTGCAGGCACAATAGAAGAGATGGCCGAAGAGGCCAAAAAGGCCTCGAGAGAATTGAGGATATTGGGGAGTGCTCAAAAGGATGCCGCGCTTGAGTTGATGGCAACTAAAATTATCGAAAAACAGGCAGATATTATCAAAGAGAACGAAAAAGATCTGAACAATGCAAAAGAGCAGGGACTTCCATCTGCCATGATTGACAGGTTAACCCTGAATGAAAAGGTTATAGGAGAAATGGCAGCGGGCCTGAGAGAAGTTGCAGTTCTTCCCGATCCTGTGGGCGAAATCCCAGGAATGTGGAAAAGACCTAACGGTTTGCTTGTCGGAAAGGTAAGAATACCTATCGGCGTTATCGGATTTATTTATGAATCCAGGCCCAATGTCACGGTGGATGCTGCAGCTCTTTGTCTGAAATCGGGGAACTCTGTAATACTTAAAGGGGGTTCAGAGGCCATTTATTCGAACCTGGTCCTTGCTGAAATATTAGCTCGGGCGCTTAATGAGGCGAGCCTGCCTCAAAAGGCCATACAGCTCATACCAACTACTGACAGGGAGTCGGTAAATATCCTGATCGGCCTTGATAACTACATAGACATGATTATCCCAAGGGGAGGCGAGGGCTTGATCCGTTTTGTTTCAGAGCATTCCCGAATTCCTGTATTAAAACACTATAAAGGGGTCTGCCACGTATATGTGGACGAATTTGCCGATCTGAATGTCGCAGGCGATATATGTTTTAATTCGAAGGTTCAAAGACCCGGGGTATGTAATGCAATGGAGACCATGCTTGTCCATGAAGCCGTTGCGGACAGTTTTCTCCCTGCCATGGCGGAACGTTTTCATGAAGCCGGAGTAGAGATCCGGGGCTGCCCAAGGACAGTGGAATTGATTCCCGGCTCAAAACCTGCCGGTGAAGCGGACTGGCCTGCCGAATTTCTTGATCTGATTCTTGCTGTTAAGGTGGTTTCAAACATGGAAGAGGCCCTTGACCACATTGAAAGATATAGTTCCAGTCATACGGAGGCGATTATAACAAATGATTATAATCGGTCTCAACGCTTCCTGGCCGAGGTGGATTCATCAGCAGTGCTAATTAATGCTTCAACCAGGTTTAACGATGGAAACCAGTTAGGGCTTGGAGCAGAGATTGGAATTAATACCTCAAAGCTTCACGCCTTCGGCCCAATGGGGCTGGTTGAACTTACAAGTTCAAAATTTATTGTTTATGGGAATGGACAGACGAGGAATTAGGAGGCCGTCCGAGAATGCTTTTTTTCCCAAACTCGTTCTTAAGCAAAAAATTATCTTCGGAGTTAAGCGAGCTTGCGAGACTCCGACATTAACCTTATGCCTGCGGTGATTTTTTTCGCAAGCCTTAATTTTGGGAAAAGTTGCTGTTCTCGGTTAGTCTCCTATGGACTTTTGCCCTTGCTGTTTCCGGATAGCCTCATAAGGAGTTATTTTTGAAAATAGGGATCCTCGGGGGAACCTTTGACCCGATACATCTCGGTCATTTACGTGCCGCGGAGGAAATCGGGGAAAAGATGAGGCTTGATAAAGTCTATTTAATCCCATCCGCCTTACCACCTCATAAGTCCGGGAAACCGGTCACGTCTTTTTACCACAGGCTGGCAATAGCAAGGCTGGCAATTGGTAATTCATCTATTCTTGAGGTGCTTGATCTTGAGGGAAAAAGAGATGGCCTTTCTTATTCTATTGAAACACTTAAAGAGCTCCATAGCATGTTCAGGCCAGGCGACGATTTCTTTTTCATCCTCGGCATGGATGCCTTTCTTGAAATAACAACCTGGAAAGAATATCAAAATCTCTTCAACTATGCCCACTTTGTTATTATCAGACGTCCGGGGTTTCAAACAGAAAAGATTGGTGTCCTTCTCAGCGGTTTGGGCACGAAAGTAAAACAAACAGACCTCGCTGATGTTTTTCTCATGCCATCAGGCAAGAGATTGATGATCAAGGAAACAACACTCATGGATATATCTTCTACGGGCATCAGAAAAATGCTCAGTCAAGGTAAATCGATCCGTTTCCTTGTGCCGGAACCGGTCAGGGATTATATTCTAAAAAAAGGATTGTACAGGAGTTATGCAGCAGACCATCTATAAGGCAAAATTAAGTCTCAAAATCATTAAAGAACGACAGGCTGTTGACCCGGTCTTGTTCAATGTTTCCGAGCTCACATCCATTACGGATTATTTTCTCATTGTTGGCGGAAATTCAAGCAGGCAGGTCCAGGCCATTACACGCGACCTGCGAAAAAAAATGCGCGAAAACGGCTTCAGGCCTTACGGCATTGAAGGTGAACAGGAAGGGCGCTGGGTGCTTATGGATTACGGTGATATTGTAATACATATTTTTCATCAGCCCTACAGGGAATTCTATGATCTGGAAGGTCTCTGGATTGAGGCCCCGCGGGTTAATTTGGATGATGAACAAAAAGAAGAGAACGGGCAAGGATAATGAAGGGCCATTTCATTAAAAAGATCAGCATTATACTAACAGCGCTCTCTTTCCTTTTTTGCCCTTTTCAAGGATTGTCATCTACCTCTTTTGCGCTGTCAATAGAAGAAGAACAGGCTATGGGACGGCAATTCGTGGCCAGGATAATTCAGCATTACGAACTTGTTGATGATGATTTTGCCTGCAATTATATTAATGGACTGGGACAATATCTCACAAGGGCGGTAGAAACAAAGTATTTCCCTTTTGATTTTTACATTATCAAAGAACGAACAGTGAATGCATTTGCAGCGCCGGGAGGGCATGTTTTTATATATTCAGGTCTGATTGTCCTGATGGAAAATGTTGATGAACTGGCCGGGGTTTTGGGACATGAAATTGGACATGTTTCAGCAAGGCATTTATCTAAAAGGATAAAACAGAGTAAAACAATCGGGTTGGCTACAATGGCCGGTATATTGGCAGGTGTGTTTGTTGGCGGACCTGCGGCGCAAGCGCTGATCGTCGGCTCCCAGGCCGCAGGGACGCAGACCAGGTTAAACTATAGCAGGGATGATGAACGTCAGGCGGATCAACTCGGTTTTAAATATGAAAGGACTATGGGTTTTGATCCGGAAGGCATGATTGGTATGCTGACAATACTCGGAAAATTACATGATACAAGTCCTTACAACATTCCGACTTACCTCCTTACCCATCCACCCAGCCCTGAAAGAATAGCCCTTGTTCAAAGCCTGCTAAGCAATTCACCACCGAGAATCCATACTAAAGAAGCTGATCGATATAAGGCATTATTTCCTTTTTTCAAAATTATAATAAAGGCCAAATGCTTAGAGCAATATGAGGCGGAACGTTTATTTAAACTTGACTTAAAAAAATCCCCGGAATCAACATTACCCCATTTCGGGCTTGGTATTGTCTATCAAAGAATGTCTGAATATTCAAAGTCAATCTACCATTTAAAAAAAGCGCATGAAGGGAATCCCGACTTTCTGCCGATATTGACAAACCTTGGCAAGTCCTACGGGATGAACGGCCAGGACAGGGAAGCAGTTGAAACGCTTGAAGAGGTGCTTAAACAGGATGATGAGAACAGCGCTGCCCTGTTCCTGTTAGCCCTTTCATATGAAAATATGGAGCAGTATCAAAAAGCCATAAGAGTCTATGAGAGACTGGCCTCATTCAGGCCTGTGAAAAAAGAAATCTATTACCATTTAGGTCTCTCTTACGGGAGGGAAAACAAGCTGGCGTATGCCCACTACAATTTTGGCCGCTATTTTCAAAAACAGGGACAGTTCAAAAAAGCAAAGTTTCATTTTCAAAAGGCAATCAAATTGTCAAAAAACAATCGCCCTTTAAAGAAAAAAATAGAAAAAGAAATGGGCGGTAAATTACCTCAAAAAAAAGAATCTACGCCGGAGCATGGTAAGGAACGAGGACGAAATAACATCCCGGGGCAGGCGCATAGATTTAGATCAGGTTTGTTCGATCTAAAAGCGCAAAAGTTGCAGGAATAGTGAGCTATTTCAATATTTTTGTACTTTTAGATCGGGCAAAGATGGCCCGAAGCTGTAATGCATAGTTTCGTCCCGTTCCCAGGCTCTGCCCGGGAACGAAAAAATAGGAGGAAGAAAATGTCCTTCGCTAAAAAAATAAACAAAAAATATACCTGCCGGGACTATTTTAAATGGCCTGATGACGAAAGGTGGGAGATTATTGATGGTGAAGCATATGATATGAGTCCGGCGCCTAAAATAAGACATCAAAGGATTTCCAGAAATATAGAGGTAAGGATTTTCAATCAGATATATGAAAAAAAGATCATGTGTGAGCTTTTTGACGCTCCAACTGATATAGTTTTTGACGAATACAATGTTGTTCAGCCGGATATTTTTATTGTTTGTGATAAAAAGAAGATCACAGAGGACAATATTCAGGGGGCGCCGGATCTGATTATAGAAATCACCTCTCCGTCAACCGAGCTCAGGGACAGAAGAGCAAAGCTGAAAGTTTACGAGAGATTTGGTGTAAAGGAATACCTTATAGTTTTTCCGGAAAGGGAATATCTGGAAAGATATGTTTTGCAGGAGGGCAGATACAGCGCCCCTGAGATTTTTAACTGGGATGAAAGGTTAAAGCTAACGACCTTTGATATGGAACTGAATCTTTGGGAAATCTTTGAAAAGGAATTGCCTGAGGAGGGAAAAAATGCCCCTCGCTAAGAAAA
>JAGGXA010000202.1 GCA_021163285.1 Deltaproteobacteria bacterium
GACTTGAAGTATCGTAGTACGTCTGCGCCCTTGCCGCCTTGCACCTGCCTGCAGCAGGCAGGTCTTCGGCAAACTCGACGCTTGCAGGATTTAGGTTAAAACATATATAAGGAGAGAAACTTGACACATGCGACATTCCGAATATTTTATACCCACACACAAGGAAATTCCATCAGATGCGGAAATTATCAGCCATCAGTTAATGTTAAGGGCAGGCATGATCAGAAAGCTGACATCCGGTGTTTACACATACCTGCCGACAGGTCTGAAAGCTGTAAGAAAAGCAGAAAATATCATCAGGGAAGAGATGAACAGGGCAGGGGCAATAGAGGTGCTTATGCCCGCTGTCCAGCCAGGGGAACTCTGGAAGGAGAGCGGCAGATGGGATTATTATGGCCGGGAACTTTTGAGATTCAAAGACCGTCACAACAGAGATGCCTGTCTCGGCCCTACACACGAAGAAGTCATCACTGATCTCGTCAGAAAAGAGATCCATTCCTATAAACAGATGCCCATAAATTTCTACCAGATCCAGACTAAATTCAGAGACGAAATAAGACCCCGGTTCGGGATAATGCGCGGCCGTGAATTTATCATGAAAGATGCCTATAGCTTTGATACGGATGAAGAGGCAGCCGATCGCAGCTACAGGATCATGTATGAAGCTTACACGAGGATATTTAACAGGTGCGGTCTCAAATTCAGGGCAGTCGAAGCGGATACCGGCACTATTGGGGGCAGTTCTTCACATGAGTTCATGGTTATTGCAAAGACAGGAGAAGATCAGATTATAACCTGTTCGGACTGTGATTACGCCGCCAATGTTGAAAAGGCTGAGGTAAGTCCGGTCATGGAACCGCGAGAGGTAATGGAGAACGGGATGTCTCTGATGGAAGAAGTTGTGACCCCGGGAATCAAAACCGTTTCAGAGGTAACATCTTTTTTGAAGATATCCCCTGATCAATTGATCAAGACCTTGATTTATAAGGCGGATGATGAAGTTATTGCCGTGCTCATCAGGGGGGATCATGAATTGAATGAACACAAGTTCCAAAGTTTTGTCGGCGCAGGCGAGATCGAACTTGCCGGACCTGACCTGGTTTTTGAAATAACCGGCGCACCCACAGGCTTTGCCGGTCCTCAGGGTCTGAAGATCAAAATAATAGCCGACCAGTCCATCAGGGGAATGAAAAACTTTGTAACAGGTGGGAACAAAAAAGACTTGCATCTTAAAAATATGAATATTGGTAGAGATTTTACTGTGGATCGTTTCGCAGACCTGCGTCTGATCACTTCAACTGATTTATGCCCGAAATGCGGTGGAAAAATAAGTTTTGGGAGGGGTATTGAAGTGGGGCATATTTTTAAATTAGGCACAAAATACAGCCAGGCCTTAAATGCCCTGTTTCTGGATGAACATGGAAAGGAAAAACCTGTTATCATGGGATGTTACGGGATTGGCGTAAGTAGAATCGTGGCAGCAGCTATTGAACAGAACCATGACAAAGACGGTATTATCTTTCCAATACCCATTTCGCCATTTGAAGTAACTATCCTGCCGCTCCGGGTAGATGAAAAGATCATAATTGATACCACTGAAAGGATTTATCAGGAACTCCTGGATCAAAAAATCGACGTCCTCCTTGATGACAGGGCTGAACGTCCTGGGATCAAGTTCAAGGATGCCGACCTTCTCGGTACACCGGTACGTTTGACAATAGGCCCGAAGGGACTTAAAAACGGGGAGGTGGAAATAAAGTTACGTTCCGAACCTAAGAGCTTTACATGCCCGATTAATGATGCCGCAACCATAATAAGGAAAAAAATAACAGGCCTCTATGATTCGCTTAAATGATATCACCAGAAAACTTTTCAGCTATCACCCAAAGGCCAATGTTGACCTGATTGAAAAGGCCTATGTTTATTCGGCCAAGGTTCACCATGGACAAATTCGTCTTTCAGGGGAACCATATCTTTTACATCCCCTTGAGGTGGCCTACATCCTCAGCCAGTTGAAGATGGATGTTGTCTGTATCGTGGCCGGGCTTTTGCACGATACGATCGAGGATACGGAGGCCTCACTCGAAGAAATCACGCATCTCTTTGGGGCGGAAACAGCTAATATAGTAGAGGGGGTCACAAAGATCAGCAAAATGCGGTTTACAAACCGTAAACAGAGACAGGCCGAGAATGTCCGGAAGATGATCCTTGCCATGTCCACTGATATACGAGTTATCCTCGTAAAACTGGCAGACCGCCTGCACAACATGAGAACGCTCGGATTCCAGCCCCCTGAAAAACAGAGGTCTATTTCCACGGAAACAATGGATATATATGCGCCTCTTGCTGGCAGGATGGGTATTCAGTGGATAAAATCCAGCCTTGAAGACCTTTGCCTCTATTATCTGGAACCTGAGATCTACGAAAACATACAAAACAATATAGCTCAAAAACGGGGAGAGAGAGAAAAATTTATCCGGGACGTCAAGGAACTCCTCTCGCAAAAACTAAGGGAATATAATATTGAAGCTGCGGTAAAGGGGAGACATAAACACATCTTCAGTATCTATAAGAAGATGCAGGATCAAAATCTCACGGTTAACCAGGTTTATGATATTATTGCTTTTCGTGTTATTGTCAAGGGTATCAAAGAGTGCTATGAGATCCTTGGTCATATCCATTCCATGTGGAAACCTGTCTCAGGGAGATTCAAGGATTACATCTCCGTCCCAAAGGCAAATATGTACCAGTCCCTGCATACCACTGTGATCGGGCCTTTAGGCCAGATGATGGAGCTCCAGATACGCACCTGGGAGATGGACAGGCTTGCTGAGGAAGGCATTGCGGCTCATTGGAAGTACAAGGAAGGCGCGGTTGCGAGCAAGACCGATGAAAAACAGTTTTCATGGCTTCGCCAGCTCCTGGAGTGGCAGCAAAATCTGAAGGACCCCGGTGAATTCCTTGAAAGCGTGAGGATGAATCTCTTTCCTGATGAAGTTTATGTATTCACCCCGACAGGAGAAGTCAAGGCATTTCCAAGGGGCGCCACACCAATTGATTTTGCATACAGTATCCATTCGGAAGTGGGTGAAAAATGTATGGGAGCAAAGGTAAACGGAAAGATGGTTCCCCTGAAACAGCAGTTAAAAAATGGTTCAATCGTAGAAATAATTACCTCTCCGAAACAGCATCCACGCAAAGACTGGCTCGATTTTGTCAAAACTCCGAAGGCAAAGAATAAAATCAGGCACTGGATAAATAGTCAGGAAAGGGAGGAAAGTATCATTATAGGCAGAAATCTCCTTGAAAAGGCCCTTGAGAAGGACCATCTGACCCTGCCGAATATTATGAAAAATGAACAGATTGCTGCTATAGCAAAGGACCTGTCATTTCATTCCGAAGAAGACCTTGTCATCCAGATCGGTATCGGCAATATTTCGCCGAGACAGGTGACAGGGCGTATCAAACCCATGTTGGGCATACCAAAGGATAAAACAACCGGTCTTGTCGGCAAGATGGTCGGCCATATAAAAAGAAGGAAAAAAGATCATGGGATCATGGTCGAGGGTATGAGTGATATGTTAATCCGTTTTGCCAATTGCTGCAACCCGCTGCCGGGAGAAAATATAATCGGGTTTATTACCCGCGGCCACGGCATTACGATCCATAATCAAAATTGCATACATATTGATAAGGCAGATCCGGAACGACTGGTAGAGGTATCCTGGAATCCATCAAAGGAGGATAAATTCACTGCTGTTCTCAAGGTAACAAGTATAGATAAAAAAGGAATATTGGCTGAGATTGTTTCTGTTATATCTTATAAAAACATTAACATCATACACGCCAGTATCAGTACAACATTAGATAAAAAGGCCATCGACCTGTTTACAATTGAAGTCCAGGATTTTAAGCAGCTTCAGGACGTTATGAACGCTCTAAAAAAACTGAAAGGCATTTTATCCGTGGAAAGGATATCGGCAGGCAGGCAGGAATAAGGGCTCGCCGATTTTACTAAAAATTGCTATTCCAGGACAACCTCACAGTAAATCTGCATTATAAATGCAGTTCAGGGATAAGAATGGAATCTTGAACCCTGAACCGTTAAACCCGTGAAAGGTTAAACTGAAAGATTGTGTGGCAGCGGCTATCATACGCTCCGGGTGTTAAAACATGCCAATGCGGTATTGTCCCGGTCCCTGTCGGGGACAATGTCCACACAGTATCAATAAGGGTCAAACCTAGACTTGACCCTTATGTTACTTATATTCGCTCTCACAATCTATCCTTATTAATTCTGCCTTTCTTTTCCTTCTCGAATAAGATCCACCATTTCTTGAGTCATAATACGCGCTTTAATTGAAGGGACATCTAAAGGTGAAAAAGCAATCTTTTCCGGAATTAATGCGAAAGTTCTTCCGACTTTCCTTCGAATCAATACCTTTCCGGTATTTTCAGCCTGTTCAAGAACTATAGCAAGCTTTTTGCCCGGCTTCTGAATATGTATAAACCTGCATTTTAGACCTCCATGGTTTCGACCTTAAGATTGTGAGCAGCACTCTTTAGCTTTCGATCCAACGTTAATAGCGGCGCTTTATGTCTAATAGCACAATCCAGGAAATAGACATCGTATGCATACATGTTGGCTTGTTTGGATATTTTTAAGGCATTAACAAAGTCTGGTTAAATATACCGGAGAGGAATACTATCGAAAATTACAAGACCCTTGTGAGCTTCATCAGGTGTCAATCTGTTCTGCTTAAACATTGCAGGGAAGGGGTTGCCAATTTCCCAGGGAATAGAACCAGGCACAATAAGTGTATTTCCGGTAGTAAATTCGATAATTCTACGGCGTTCAGGTTCGTTAACAACAACTGCAATTAATGTAGATGCATCAATTACAACATCCATATTTACTTCCAGAACATATATTTCTGACAATTTTAAGGGTCTTCAACACATCCTCAATTCAGCGGCAAAGCAGAAGACCGAAATCACAAACATGCATGATCCGGAACAAAGGGCAAAGACTTTTTTCAATTTTCACCGAGACCGTCTTCAACAACGGGTGGAGCTGATGAAGACACTTTTCAATGTCGAAAAAAACGACAAATTCGTCCTGTCCTTACCACCTTCGGCATCTCTCCAAATCGTTTTTATGCGCTCAGGAATCGGTATATGGTTTACGGCGTATGGGGTCTTGCGGATCTTGTACAGCAGGAACGAACAGGAGAAAAAATATCCCCGGAACCTGAGCTTCGGATCATTGAGCAGCGACTGATGGACTCATCCCTGTCGACAACTAAAATGATCAAAAAATTGAAGCTGGGGTGTTCAAAAGCCAATGTTCAAATATTATCGCGTCATGCTTGCCAGACTGACAATTGATTATTTTCGATCTGTCCTGTGTTGTCGCAAATGGCAAAATCCTGAAGACTGGAAATGTGCCCTGTCAACCATCAGAACAAGCATGTTCAGCAACCAGAACTGTGAATTGAGCCTTCATGACTCAGGATATCTGTTATTGACCTTTTTAGATGGTGATCTATATGGCATAAAAACAGAGCTTGCGAAACGGATGGAGCAGAGAAAAGAAGCCGGATCAAACAAAGTTTCATGGGGGGGGGGATATCGGTGTTCGGATTGTTATCAAAAATCAATACGAGGTCTAAAAGTGGTCCTGAAATGTCCCTGTCTTTCTGGTGTTGAAACCACCCCGGAAAAGTCTGTTGTTATTAAAATTTTTGAATCTTTTGTTTAAAGTAGTGAACTTGATCAATTTCATTGGGGTGCAAAAGGGAGGAATAATAAGATGGAAGCGCTTTTAATTATGGTTGTAGCCTTTGCAGGCTATCTTTTAATGTATCAATTGTACGGTAAATACATTGGAAATAAAATTTTTAAGTTATCACCACAAGCACATGTCCCATCAGTTGAACTTGAAGACGGCATTGATTATGTGCCAACAAAAAAAGAGGTGATTTTCGGTCATCATTTTGCATCCATTGCAGGCACAGGCCCAATTGTAGGGCCTGCAGTTGCAATAATATGGGGCTGGATTCCTGCCATGATCTGGATTTTTTTCGGAAGTATTTTCATGGGGGCTGTCCACGATTTTGGTTCACTGATTATATCCATGCGGAACCAGGGGAAATCCATTGCAGATTACACGGCAAAATATGTGAACAACCGTACACGGTTTCTCTTCTTTCTCATTGTTTTTCTTGAGCTATGGATAGTTGTGGCTATCTTCGGTCTTGTTATTGCTGTTGTTTTCCACATGTATCCCCAGTCTGTCTTTCCTGTGTGGTGTGAAATCCCCATTGCCGTTTATCTTGGATACCTTGTTTACAATAAGGGTAAAAGTATCATGA